>NZ_JAOWIG010000058.1:0-83887 GCF_030332245.1 Citrobacter sp. Cy070 | reverse complement strand
AATCGGTGGAGCTGCATGACAAAGTCATCGGGCATTATCTGAACATAAAACACTATCAATAAGTTGGAGTCATTACCAAACGCTTCAAGTCAGTAACCTGTTTATTTACGGCAAGCGTTCTTTTCCCAATGCAAGCCTCTGCAGCAGTATCAGATTACGATGCGTTGATTATTGAAGCGCGAGGTGGTAATAGCACACCGTTATTGCGCTACCTTGAGGAGCAGGGAAAGAAAAGTGCGTTAACGCCAAATCAGGTGGCTGACTGGCTGCAAGTATCCAGTTGGGTTGATAACAACGATAAAGCAACCATTGATATCTGGCAAAGGTATCGTGGACAGATGGAAGTGCCCGCACGCGGCAAAGTGGCCGCTGCACGTGCGTATCGCAATCAGAAGAGCTGGAATGAATCATTAGCGCTCTGGGAGAGTGTTGTACAGGAAGAGCCTGAGAACGCCGATGTGCGTACTGGCTGGATCATGACGCTGGCGGATGCACGTTACAATCAGCAGGCCCTGACTGAAGCGAATAAATGGGCACGTGCGCATCCGGGGGCTGACTCTGATGCACTGCTTGCCTATGTGTATCATTCACAGGGTAAAAACTGGGATGCGCTGTTAGTCGCCAGCCAGGCGGATGAAGTTGATCCGGGTAACAAAAATGCGAAATCCACGCTGTTGTCAGCGCTGTCAGCCAACCGTGTTGCTGAACCGGCGTTGGGACTGACGGAAGTGGTTCCGACATCTGACCCCGTTAAGCGGCGTCTGGCGCTTGATGCTGCAGCCGAAAAGGTGCGCGCTTCTTATACCTCTGCACGAAATGAAGATGAGCGTTTTATCGTGGCGGATAAAGCGCTTGCCCGCTATGACCAGTTGCTGGCAGCCTGGAAAGATGAACCTGCAGCTCAGGGGGATGTGCGTCGGGCGAGGATTGACCGCATGGGGGCCCTGCTGGTGCGTAAGCGCACTGCCGACGTGATTCAGGAGTACGAATCCCTTTCCGCGGACGGTGAAGTGCCCAACTATGCCAAACGTTGGGTGGCTTCGGCGTGGCTCAGCGAACGTCAGCCGGAAAAGACCGAAGCAATGCTGGCGAGCATCTATTATCCGAACGGACCTATCCCTGTTACGCCGCTCAGTCCTGAAGATCAACAGGATCTGTTCTATGCGCATATTGATAATGAAAACTTTGATGCCGCTAAAAAACAAGTTGATGACTTGATCAAAGAGAGCCCGTATCTGCGTCGTATCTACGGCTCGCCAACGCCACAGCCTAACGATAACTGGCTGCTCGGGCAGACGCTGCTGACGCAATATCATCTTGCTGCCAATGAACTGCCAGAGGCAGAAAAACTCTCAGAACATCTGGCACGAACGGGGTCCGGTAACCAGGGGTTGCGCATAACCTATGCTTCCGTTTTGGAAGCCCGTGGATTGCCACATGCGGCGGAAAAAGAGTTAAAGCTTGCGGAAGTGATCGAGCCCAGCAACCTGGAGCTGGAGCGTCAGCAGGCCTATGTGGCGCTGGATCTTCAGGAGTGGAAACAGGCCGATGAGCTGACCGATGATGTCATCGCCCGTAGCCCGGATGACGAAGCGACGCTGCGCCTGGCACGGATCCGTGATGTGCACAAAATGTCGGAAGTGCGTATCAGCGGTACGCAAGGGATCTCCTCCGATAGTCCGGTCAGCGGTAAGAATGACTTCAACATCAATACAGCGATTTACAGCCCGCCGATTAATGACAACTGGCGACTGTTTACCGGTTTCAACTTTGCCACCGGCGAGTTTGAAGAAGGAAAGGGCATCAGCCGCGATTTGGCGGCTGGTGCTGAATGGACTTCACGTGATTACTGGGCCGAAATGGAACTGTCTGGCCGTAATTATGGCGACGGGCAGAAAATGGGGGGCCGTCTTTCAGCCTGGCATGACTTCAATGATAACTGGCGTGTGGGTGGGTCAGCAGAGCGTCTTTCCCGCAATACGCCACTGCGTGCGCTGCGTAGCGGCGTATATGCAAACGGCGGCGACATGTATGTCCGCTGGTACCAAAACGAACGGCGAGAGTATCAATTGTCGTTTGCGGCCTCACATTTCTCGGATGGTAACGATCGTCTCGAATACGGGCTTAGCGGAAAAGAGCGTATGTGGACGACACCGCGCTTCACGCTGGACTTTACCCCGGGTATCGGCGGTAGCACCAACACCAAAGAGAATGTGCCGTATTACAACCCCAAAAGTGATTTCTCCGTAGTTCCCGGCTTGACCGCGGAGCAGGTGCTTTACCGACACTATGACACCGTGTGGACACAGCAGGGAGTGGCTGGTGTGGGCGGCTACTGGCAACAAGGTGAAGACGCAGGGGCTATCGTCCAGTTGGGTTACGGTCAACGGCTTAAATGGAACAACGTCGTAGATGGCGGGGTGATGCTGGTGTGGGATAAACGCCCCTACGACGGTAAACGTGAGCGGAATATCTCCCTCGCTTTCGATTTGAATGTCAGGTTTTAAGGATTGTTCATGCTGAAAAGATGCCTATGGCTTAGCGCACTCATCGCTGGCTGGTTGATGATTACCGCGTGCAGCAGTGCGCACAATACGACGCCTCGCTACGTTCCTCCTGATGAGAGAACGCCGCTGACGGCCGATCACCCGTGGCCGAAAAATAGTTTTTTGGTTCTGGGTTATCACGATGTAGAGGATGATGCAGCCGATCAGCGCTACCTCTCTGTGCGTACCAGCGCGCTGAGCGATCAAATAGCCTGGCTCCGTGATAATGGCTATAACCCGATCAGCGTTCAGCAAATTCTGGATGCTCATGACGGTAAAATCGTGCTGCCGGAAAAAGCGGTTCTGCTCACCTTTGATGACGGGTATAGCAGTTTCTATACCCGCGTCTGGCCGCTGCTGAAAGCTTACAACTGGCCAGCCCTTTGGGCACCGGTTGGAAGCTGGGTGGATGCCCCTGCGGACAAAAAAGTCGATTTTGGTGGCCTGATGACGGCGCGCGACAAATTCGCCACCTGGAAGATGGTCGAGGAAATGGGCAAATCGCCGTTGGTGGAAATCGGCGCGCATACCTGGAACTCGCATTTCGGTGCTGAGGCGAACCCGCAGGGAAGTAAAGAACCTGCAGTGGCAAACCGTCTCTACGATAAGAAAACCGGCACTTACGAAACGGACGAGCAATACTATCGCCGTATTAATACCGATATCTCTTTGATCACCAATAAAATTAAAGCGGTAACGGGGAAATCGCCACGTGCGTGGGTATGGCCTTACGGTGCCGCCAGCGGTACGACCTTAAACCTGGCCAAAGAGCAAGGTTATAAGATGGCGTTTACGCTTAATGAAGGGCTGGCGAATGCGGCATTCCTTGATGATATCCCGCGTGTACTGATTTCTGATAACCCATCGCTCAAGCGTTTTGCCAGTCAGGTTGCTCAGGTGCGTGAACCGCAGACGATGCGCGTGATGCATGTCGATCTGGATTACGTCTATGACAAAGACCCCGCCCAGCAGAAGCGCAACATCGATAAGCTGATCCAGCGTGTCTACGACATGCGTATCTCTCATGTCTTCCTGCAGGCGTATGCCGACCCTAAAGGCGACGGGAACATTCGCGAGGTCTATTTCCCCAACCGCTGGCTGCCGATGCGTGCCGATCTGTTTAACTATATCTCCTGGCAGTTACAAACCCGTGCAGGGGTTACCGTGTACGCCTGGATGCCGGTGCTGGCTTTCGATCTGGATGCCTCAATTCCGCGTGTAACGGCATGGGATCCGAAAACCGGACGTACTGCGATCAACCGCGAGAACTATGTCCGTCTTTCACCCTGGAGCAGTGAAGCGCGTCAGCGCATTACCGAGATCTACGAAGACCTGGCGAAGCACGCCAGCTTCAAAGGCATCTTGTTCCATGACGATGCCTTCCTGACGGATTTTGAAGATGCATCGCCGGAGGCGTTAGCCGCCTACCGTGCCGCAGGACTTCCGGGAAGCATCGAGCAAATCCGTAATAACCCTCAGGCGTTTGAGCGCTGGACTCGCCTGAAAAGTAAGATGCTGATCGACTTCACCAAACAGCTGACTCAGTCTGTGCGTAATATTCGCGGTCCACAGGTGCAAACTGCGCGCAATATTTACGCCATGCCGGTACTGGAGCCTGAAAGTGAAGCCTGGTTTGCGCAAAACCTGAATGATTTCCTGAATACCTATGACTGGACGGCACCCATGGCGATGCCATTTATGGAGCAGATCCCGGCCAATGATGCTAACGCCTGGCTTGATCGACTGGTGAATGCTGTCGCACAGACGCCCGGCGCGCTGGATAAAACCGTGTTTGAACTGCAGGCACGCGACTGGCGTAAATCCGGGGAACAGGCCGAAATCAGCGGTAAACAGCTCGCCGAATGGATGCGTCAGCTTAAGTTAAGCGGCGCAGGCAACTACGGCTATTACCCGGATGATTTCATCAGCGATAAACCTGAGATGTCAGAGATTCGTTCGACGTTCTCCTCATACTGGTACCCGCAAAAATGACCGATCGCATAATTGCTTTCCTGATACTTTGCCTGATGTTCAGCCTGCCGTTTGGCGTGGCTGTCGTCTTCACGGGTGAAGTGATGTTGAACTTTGTCTTCTTCTGGCCCTTGTTCATGTCTGCATTGTGGATAAGCGGCGGGGTCTATTTCTGGTTTTACCGTGAGCGTCACTGGAAATGGGGAGATGAAACGCCGCCGCCTACTCTGGAAGGGAATCCGCTGGTCTCGATTTTGATCCCGTGTTTTAACGAAGGGATCAACGCGCGCGAAACGATCGAGGCCGCACTGGCCCAGCGATATAAGAATATTGAAGTTATTGCCATCAATGATGGTTCGACGGATGACACGCACGATGTTCTGGAACAGCTGGCAACAGAGTACCCAAGCCTGCGAGTGATTCACTTAGCGGAAAACCAGGGGAAAGCCCTGGCTCTTAAGACCGGCGCAGCTGCAGCGCGCAGTGATTACCTGGTGTGCATCGATGGGGATGCGTTACTGGATCGTGATGCCGTCGCCTATATCGTGGCTCCGCTTATCCAGTTCCCGCGCGTTGGTGCGGTGACCGGTAACCCGCGTATTCGTACCCGCTCGACGTTAATTGGCCGCGTACAGGTCGGTGAGTTCTCGTCGATTATCGGCTTAATCAAGCGTACCCAGCGAGTCTACGGGCAGATATTTACCGTTTCAGGCGTCGTTGCCGCGTTTCGTCGCCGGGCGTTGGCTGAAGTTGGCTACTGGAGCCCGGACATGATCACCGAAGATATCGACATCAGCTGGAAGCTGCAATTACGCCACTGGTCGGTATTCTTTGAGCCGCGCGCGCTGTGCTGGATCCTGATGCCTGAAACATTGAAAGGACTGTGGAAACAGCGCCTGCGCTGGGCACAAGGTGGTGCGGAGGTGTTTATCGTTAACATGCGCCGCCTGTGGTCGTGGGAATTCCGCCGTATGTGGCCGCTGTTCCTTGAGTTCTGTTTCTCTACCGCTTGGGCATTTGCGTATGCGGTTAGTATCGTGCTGTTCCTGTTAGGGCTGCTATTCCCGATGCCAGACACGCTGTATGTTCAGCATCTGTTCCCGCCAGCCTTCACTGGACTTATCCTCGGCGTGGTCTGCCTGTTGCAGTTCGCGGTGAGCCTGATGATTGAACGGCGCTATGAAAAAGGGATTGGGGCCTCATTGTTCTGGATCATCTGGTTCCCGGTGGTGTACTGGATGCTGAGTCTGTTCACCACGCTGGTGGCGTTCCCCAAAGTGATGCTCAAACGCAAACGCGGCAGGGCACGCTGGGTCAGTCCTGATCGCGGTATCGGGAGGATTGAATCATGAACCAACCGTTGATTTTTACCGAACGGCGTCTGCTGCCGCGGGTGATCGACGTCGTGTTGACGCTTATTGCCTGGATTGGGTTCTTATACCTGATTTATAAAGGGTTGATCGTCGCACTGGCGCATTCACCGCATATAGGGGTTCGACCCTTTTTCACGACCCTGGATACGGTGACGTTTTACATTCTTATTGCCCTGGTCAATGGTCTGGTGCTAATTGGTTGGGCTAAGTACAACCAGTTTCGTTTCCGGGTGGAACGCCGCAGTCGCAGACCGGGTCTGGAAGAGCATGAGCTGGCGGAAAGTTTACGCATTACCCGCGAGCTGGTGACCGAGCTGAACAAGGCGAGGGTGCTGACGGTTCACCATCATGAAAGTGGTGAGATCAGTCATATCGATGTGGACAGGGATATCGCCGATAACCGTCTGCCGCCACCGACGCCTGCGATGCTGGAGTATTTGCCACCAGAGCAGCAGCCGTCGTGGCAAAGACGGTCTGAGTGATATTTCTGCTTTCAGCGGCTTCCTTCAGCCTCGCATCGGTCTATGATTAGACCCAGACAATAAAAAAATGTGAGGCAATGTCGTGGATAAGGAACTACTGGATGCAGGTTACCGGGCCTATACCGGCGAGAAGATTGACGTCTATTTCAACACGGCGATATGTCAGCATTCGGGCAATTGCGTGCGGGGAAGCGCGAAACTGTTTAACCTGAAACGTAAACCGTGGATCATTCCGGATGAAGTGGATGTCGAGACGGTTATCAGGGTCATCGATACCTGTCCGAGCGGTGCGCTGAAATATCGCCAGAAATGAGTGAGGGGACTATGGAAATTCTTGCAGGCCACAACAAGTTTTATGTCAATGATGCCGAGGGCAACCAGGTTGCTGAGATAGTATTTGTGCCGACGGGCGAGCATCTGAGCATCATTGAACATACCGATGTCGACCCCAGCCTGAAAGGTCAGGGCGTCGGCAAACAGCTGGTGGCGAAAGTGGTAGAGAAGATGCGCGCTGAAAACCGCAAAGTGATCCCGCTGTGTCCGTTTGCCAAACATGAGTTCGATAAAACTCGCGAGTACGACGATATTCGCGCCTGATTATCACACGAGCGCCGGAACGCATCCCCGCTATCCGGCGCATCACTGCCGATGCAGCAGATCCTGATAAATCCCCGTCAGTACCCCTTGTGGCCCAAACTCTTTTTTAATCCACTGCGTTACGCGACCGGTTGCTGCGTGCTGGGTTGCCAACAGCATGCGTGAATCCTGACGCGGGTTGTGGATCTGCCGCGTGACCAGCAGCGACTTTTCCATCGCTTCGCGTACCATATAGTCCGGTAAAAAGCCGATGCCTTCACCCAGAATCTGGCACTGACACTTGGTATTAAAATCAGGAACCAGAATCGACTCCTGTCCGTGTAACAGCCAGCCGACCTTCTTGTTAATGGTGTGCGCGGTGTCTTCCACCATGATGTTCGGGTACAGGCGCAGCTGGCTCTCAGAAATAGGTTCAGGCATAAAGGCGAGCGGATGATCAGGGGCAATCGCAAACGACCAGCGGATCGCGCCAATCTCAGTGTAATCAATGCCGCCGCCGTCCAGTAACGTATCGGGCGCGCCGATAGCAATGTTGGCGAGGTTGTTGATGATCGAATCCCAGACGCCGTTATACACCTCGGTGGTGACGGTTATCTGGCAGGTCGGAAACTGCTTTTTGAGTACCTGTAACAGCCGTGCAGTATGCTGTGGGGTATACAACAGCTGGTTAATGCAAATGCGTACCCTCGCTTCAATTCCCTGGGCGATAGTATCGATGCTGCGCTTGATGGCGTGGAAGTCATTCAGCAGGTCGGTTGCTTTGCGAAAGAAGTAGCGACCGGACTCGGTGAGCTCAATGCTGCGGGTACTGCGAGTAAACAGCACCACATCGAGCCCCATCTCCATACGTTTGATGGTGTAGCTGATGGCCGACGTTGTTAAGCCAAGCTCCTCAGCGGCCTTGCTGAAACTGCTGTAGCGCGCTGCCATCGTAAAGGCCAGCAGGTTTTCCTCGGTAAAAATTGAATTCATCCGTTCTCCCCTCAGACCATGCTGCGATGTCCACGATACGATGATTGTTGAATGTATTTGTAATCCTTATCGAGAGCAATCAGTTTTGAACAGAATTTAACACTAGGGTTACATTTGATTTGAAGGCAATCACACTTCTGTATTTTAGTTGCGACCCGCTATCTGTGCTGCATACCGCCTGATTTCCCCAGGCTCTGATTCATCGCTAAAACGGCTTCCGTCATAAGGGAAAGATTGCACTACAGCACGTTTTACTCTCATTATTAAATTTGATTCAACAATCGACACGCTTACGATGAATGAAATTTAAGCGGATGTTATTCTCTAAACTCTGTTGCTATTCTCAGGTTATCGGAAATATGAAGAGTCTAAAAAACTGCAGGAGAGTGATTATGTCAGAGAAAGAACTTATTACTGAATTTCTGCTGGCGGCAGAACAGGGTAACGTCGAAGGATTAAAATCCTGTCTGGAAAAAAATGTGGATATTAATGCCACCAACCGTCAGGGCCGTACTGCCATAATTATTGCCAGCCTGAATAAGCATTACGATTGTGTTTCTTTATTGATTGCCGCCGGTGCTGATATTAATAAGCAAGATCAAACCTGCTTTAATCCATTCCTGATTAGCTGCCTGACAAATGACTTAACGCTACTGCGTTTGGTATTACCGGCTAACCCGGATCTTGAGCGTCTGAGTCGTTTTGGCGGTGTCGGCATTACGCCTGCCAGCGAAAAAGGCCATGTCGAGATCGTGCGTGAGCTGCTGCTGCGTACCGATATCAATGTCAACCATACTAATTTTGTTGGCTGGACGCCGCTCCTGGAAGCCATCGTACTTAATGACGGTGGCGCGAAGCAGCAGGAGATCGTTAAGCTGCTGCTCGACCATGGCGCAAACCCGCACATGACGGATAAATACGGTAAAACCCCGCTGGAACTGGCGCGAGAGAAAGGGTACCACGAAATTGCCGAGCTGCTGATTGCCGCCGGAGCCTGACAGAGGAGCGCCATTATCGCTACGCCATCACGGCGATGCGTACTGGCGCTAACCGCCGACGGCGCGTTTCTTTCATTCCGGGGAACGGGACGGGTCGAACAGGTTTTTTCCCACGCGGTAAACCTGTTGATACCTGAACAGCAGCGGTTGCTGACGTTACTGAGTGAAGATTGTGATAACGCACCTAACAGCTGTCGGCTGGCGCTGACGCATTGTGAAGACCTGTTTCACCCCGGTGAGCTGGTCAATTTTAGCGGGTTGGGAATAGTTGTTGGCAATGATAAATGGATAGAAACTTCCGGGTGCCTGCCGTGGCGAATGCCACAGTGGACATCTGATGCAGCAAGTCTTGCCGCAGTCGGCTGGCAGCATTGGGAAGAGGTTATCCGCCAACAGCTAAGAAGCGACGACACATTATTTTTGTATCAGGGTGACAATCCGTTTTTTCAGGAAATCACCCGTCAATTACACAACCGCCGACAAACATTACTGACGGCGTTGCGTACAGGAGAAAATATCTCTACAGCGGTCAGCCATTTAATTGGTCTGGGGATTGGGCTGACGCCATCATCGGATGATTATTTAGTTGGTCTAAGTACCATCTTATTTATTCCAGGACACCCGCTGGGAAAATATCGTGAAGATTTTTTAGCAGCTTTACAATGTGCCGGAAATAATACGACATTACTCAGTAAAATTACGCTGGAGGAGGCTTTTCATCAGCGCTATCGGGAAAGTGTCGCACGACTGCTGAACCATATTATTAATGAGCAACAACCCGTTTCTACGCAATATATAACTGATATTAAAAATATCGGCTCAAGTTCTGGCTGCGACATGCTGTACGGCATGGCAGATGCCTGCGCCCTGAGCCACAGGTCCGGAGGGAATTATGTCGATCAGGATAGTTGTTAAAAAGAATACGTACTTTGATTCGGTCTCACTGATGTCTATTTCAACACGCGCAAATAAGCTCGATGGTGTGGAGCAGGCGTTCGTGGCTATGGCGACAGAAATGAATAAGGGCGTGCTGAAGAATCTCGGCCTGCTCACGCCTGAACTGGAAGAGGCGAAAAGTGGCGATCTGATGATTGTCATTAAAGGCGCCAGCGAAGCGGCGAACGAGCAGACGCTGGTGGCGATTGAGGATCTGTTCACGCATAAAGAGCAGGGCGGCCAGCACGAAGCGCGCTATGCCACGCTCGCCAGCGCGAAGAAGCACGTTCCCGACAGCAACCTGGCGGTGATCTCGGTCAATGGCCTGTTTGCCGCGCGTGAAGCGCGTCAGGCGCTGCAAAATAACCTCAACGTGATGTTGTTCTCTGACAACGTCTCTCTTGAAGACGAGCTGATGCTTAAGCAACTGGCGCACGAAAAAGGGCTGTTGATGATGGGGCCAGACTGCGGAACCGCCATCATTAACGGCGCGGCGTTGTGTTTTGGCAACGCGGTGCGTCGCGGCAACATCGGAATTATTGGTGCGTCCGGTACCGGTAGCCAGGAACTGAGCGTACGCATTCACGAGTTTGGCGGCGGAATTTCCCAGCTGATTGGCACCGGTGGACGCGATCTGAGTGAGAAGATTGGCGGCCTGATGATGCTTGACGCGATTGGCATGCTGGAGGCCGATCCGCAAACTGAGATCATCGCGCTTATCTCCAAACCTCCTGCGCCAGCGGTGGCGCGCAAGGTGCTGGAACGTGCGCGCGCCTGTCATAAGCCCGTGGTGGTGTGTTTCCTCGGACGTGAAGCCGCGCCTGCGGATGAAAAAGGCCTGCAGTTTGCCCGCGGTACTAAAGAGGCGGCGTTGAAAGCGGTGCTGCTGACCGGCGTGAAAAAAGAGAGCCTGGATCTGCATCCGCTCAACTGGCCGCTGATTGAAGAGGTTCGCGCCCGTCTGACCCCGCAACAAAAGTACATCCGTGGCTTGTTCTGCGGTGGCACGTTGTGCGATGAGGCGATGTTTGCTGCCATGGAAAAACATGCCGAAGTTTACAGCAACATTCATCCGGATCCGGCGTTCCGCCTGCAAGATCTCAATCGCAGCGTGGCGCATACCTTCCTCGATTTCGGTGATGACGATTTTACCAACGGCAAACCGCACCCGATGATCGATCCCACCAACCGCATTAGTCGTCTGTTGCAGGAAGCGCGCGATCCTGAAGTCGGCGTGATCGTGATGGACTTTGTGCTTGGCTTTGGATCGCATGAAGATCCGGTTGGCGTAATGCTCGATGCGATCGTTGAAGCCAAAGCGATCGCCGCCGCAGACGGTCGTCCGCTTGAGATCCTCGGCTATGTGCTGGGAACCGATCTTGATACGCCGTCACTGGAAAAACAGTGCCAGATGCTGACCGATGCTGGCGTCATCTGGGCGAGCAGTAGCACCAACACCGGATTGCTGGCGCGTGAATTTATCTGTAAAGGGGAGGAAGCCTGATGAGCCAGACACTGTTTAACCAGCCGCTGAATGTGATTAATGTCGGTATCGCGATGTTCAGCTATGACCTGAAAAAGCAGAACGTTCCCGTGACCCAGCTCGACTGGACGCCGCCGGGCCAGGGCAACATGCAGGTGGTTGCTGCACTGGACGAGATTGCCGATTCGCCGCTGGCAGACAAAATCGCTGCCGCTAACCAGCAGGCGCTGGAACGTATTATCCAGTCGCATCCGGTGCTGATTGGCTATGACCAGGCAATCAATGTCGTGCCGGGGATGACCCGCAACACCATCCTGCACGCTGGACCGCCAATCCGCTGGGAAAAAATGTGCGGCGCAATGAAGGGCGCAGTCACCGGTGCGCTGGTGTTTGAAGGGCTGGCGAAAGATCTGGATGAAGCCGCCGAACTGGCCGCCTCGGGCGAAATTATCTTCTCTCCGTGCCACGAGCATGACTGCGTTGGCTCGATGGCGGGTGTGACGTCAGCATCCATGTTTATGCACATCGTTGAGAACAAAACCTACGGCAACCGCGCATATACCAATATGAGCGAGCAGATGGCGAAGATCCTGCGCATGGGAGCGAACGATCAAAGCGTTATCGATCGTCTGAACTGGATGCGTGATGTGATGGGCCCAATGCTGCGCGATGCCATGAAGCTGGCGGGAGAAATAGACTTGCGCCTGATGCTGGCGCAGGCGCTACACATGGGCGATGAGTGCCATAACCGTAACAATGCCGGGACGGCGCTGCTGATTCAGGCACTGACGCCGTGGATCATTCAGACCGGTTATCCGGTTGAGCAGCAGCGTGAGGTGTTCGAATTCGTCCTCAGCAGCGATTACTTCTCCGGGCCGACCTGGATGGCGATGTGTAAAGCCGCAATGGACGCCGCCCACGGTATTGAATACAGCACCGTGGTGACGACGATGGCGCGTAACGGCGTTGAGTTCGGTCTGCGCATCAGCGGCTTACCGGGTCAGTGGTTTACCGGTCCGGCGCAGCAGGTGATTGGCCCGATGTTTGCGGGCTATAAGCCGGAAGATTCCGGACGCGATATCGGCGATAGCGCGATCACCGAAACCTACGGTATTGGCGGTTTCGCCATGGCGACGGCACCGGCTATCGTGGCGCTGGTGGGGGGTACGGTCGAAGAGGCCGTTGATTTCTCGCGCCAGATGCGTGAAATCACTCTCGGCGAAAACCCCAACGTCACCATTCCGCTGCTTGGTTTTATGGGCGTACCGACCGCTATCGATATTACGCGCGTGGGCAGCACCGGCATTCTGCCGGTGATCAACACCGCAATTGCGCACAAAGACGCGGGGATCGGCATGATCGGTGCCGGAATAGTCCACCCGCCGTTCGCCTGTTTTGAAAAGGCGATCCTCAACTGGCGCGACCGCTACTGCCAATAACAACAATCGGGGCTGACGCGGTTAGCCCCACAGTAGCGAAGCGAAAAACGTTGCTTACCTGCAGGGCTGGGCGATCTTCGCGATCGCAAACGATGCTTAACCTGTTAAGGATATTCCATGAACAGCATAAAACTAGAATGGAAACGTGGTGACTGGGCAGCTTACTTTGGGCTGATGACCAACAACCTGACTAACCTGCTGACAATGATGGGGCTGCTCATTTTTGTCGTCGGGATCCCTACCGAAATTGTCTATGGTCGCATTGCGCCTGCCTTTGGTCTGGCGGTGCTGGTGGCCAGCGTCTGCTACGCCTGGTTTGGCCTGCAGATGGCAAAGCACACCGGGCGTAAAGACGTGACGGCGCTGCCGTCCGGACCGAGCGCACCGTCAATCTTTACCGTCACCTTCCTGGTACTGATGCCGGTTTATCAGCAAACCAAAGATGCCAACTTTGCTATCCAGATAGCGCTGGTATGGTGCTTTGTCGAAGCGTTGATCCTGGTGGGCGGCTCCTTCCTGGGCGAAACCATCCGCAAGATGATCCCACGTACGGTACTGCTTTCTTGTCTGTCCGGCCTGGGACTGTTGCTGCTGGCGATGAACCCGATGCTGCAGGCATTCGAAGCGCCGACCGTCTCTTTCATCGTGCTGTTGCTGATCTTCATTAACTGGTTCGGTAAGAAGCCGATTTTTGCCCGTATTCCTACCGGTTTGCTGCTGCTGATTGCCGGTACGGCCCTGGCGTGGATCTCCGGTTTACAAAGCCCGGAAGCCATTAAAGCGTCGATGTCTTCCTTTGGCTTCAACCCGCCGGAAATTCATGTCGACAGCTTCTTGCAAGGTTTGCCGCATGCACTGCCGTATCTGGCTTCTGCGGTTCCTCTGGGTCTGGCGAACTACATTTTCGACCTTGAGAACATTGAAAGTGCGCACGCGGCGGGGGATGAGTACAACACCCGTAAGGTGATGATGGCGAACGGCTTTGCCTCCATGCTCGGCTGCATGCTGGGCAATCCGTTCCCGGTGACCGTGTATGTTGGGCATGCGGGCTGGAAAGCGATGGGCGCCAGCATCGGCTATACCCTCGCTTCAGGCATCACCATGTTCCTGGTACCGCTGTTTGGGCTGGGCGCGTTTATGCTCGCCATTATTCCGATGACCGCGATAGTGCCGATTCTGGTGTTTATCGGCGTGGTGACCGCCAACCAGGTGGTGCGAGAAACGCCCAAAGTCGAGGTTCCCGTCATCTTCATCTGTCTGTTCCCGTGGATTGCCAACTGGGCATTGACCATCGTTAACAGCGTGATGGGCGCCGCCGGAACCTCTGCGGGGAAACTGGGCAGTGACCTGCTGCACAGCAAAGGCGTCTATTACGACGGACTGGTGCATCTGGGAAGCGGCGCGCCGCTGGCCAGCATGCTGTGGGGCTGTGTCGCTATCTTCGCCATTATGAATAAGCCGTTACGCGGGGCGATTGCCGCAGCCTTTGGGGCACTGCTGTCGCTGTTTGGCGTGATCCACTCCCCGGCAGTTGGCTTTGCTGAGGGCAGCTCGATGATGTTTGTTGTGGCCTACCTGATGATGAGCGGCATGTTTGTCGTCAAACATATTCTCGACAGTCGTGAAGCGGCTACTGCGCCTGAGCAGGAACCGACGAAAACAACCTGAATCGCCTGCAAGCGGAAGAAAATACGATGAAAGAACTTGTGGTCGTTGCCATTGGCGGCAACAGCATTATCAAAGATAACGCCAGCCAGTCGATTGAGCACCAGGCTGAAGCGGTGAAGGCGGTGGCGGACACGGTGCTGGAGATGTTGGCATCGGACTACAACATTGTGCTGACACACGGTAACGGGCCGCAGGTGGGGCTGGATCTCCGACGTGCGGAAATCGCGCACGAGCGTGAAGGGTTGCCACTCACCCCGCTGGCAAACTGCGTTGCCGATACTCAGGGCGGTATCGGTTATCTGATCCAACAGGCGCTGAATAACCGTCTGGCGCGGCGCGGTGAGCAGAAGGCAGTTACGGTGGTCACGCAGGTGGAGGTCGACAAAAACGATCCGGGCTTCGCTAATCCGACCAAGCCTATCGGGGCGTTCTTTAGCGAAGCGCAGCGCGATGAGTTGCTGCGGGTCAATCCGGGCTGGCGCTTTGTCGAGGATTCGGGGCGCGGCTACCGGCGGGTTGTGGCTTCCCCTGAACCCAAACGTATTGTTGAAGCAGAGGCCATCAAAACGCTGACCCAGCAGGGGTTTGTGGTGATTGGTGCGGGTGGCGGCGGCATCCCGGTGGTGCGTAGCGAGCACGGGGACTATCACAGCGTGGATGCGGTGATTGATAAAGATCTCTCCACGGCGTTGTTGGCGCAGGAGATCCGCGCCGACATTCTGGTGATCACCACCGGCGTAGAGAAAGTGTGTATTCACTTCGGCAAACCCAACCAGCAGGCGCTGGATACGGTGGATATTGCGACAATGACCCGCTACATGCAGGAAGGTCACTTCCCGCCGGGCAGTATGTTACCCAAAATCGTTGCCAGCCTGACGTTCCTTGCGCGTGGCGGTAAGCGGGTAATCATCACCACGCCGGAATGCCTGCCTGCCGCACTGCGCGGTGAAACGGGCACCCATATTGTCCATTCCTGAGAGGAGATGCGAATGAAGGAAAGTAACAGCCGCCGTGAATTTTTAAGCCAGAGCGGAAAAATGGTCACTGCTGCCGCGCTGTTTGGCGCAGTGGCTCCGGTCACGTATGCTGCTAATCCTGTCGGGAACACCTGCGGGTCGAAGAGCACAATGACGATTAACGATAAGCACTATTACCTGGATAACGTCCTGCTGGAAGCGGGGTTTGATTACGAAAACTCGGTGGTGGTACATACCCGTACCGCGCTGCAAACCGTTGAAATCCAGGACGGGAAAATTGTTGCGCTGCGCGAGAATAAGCAGCATCCGGATGCGGCGCTGCCGCACTACGATGCGGGTGGAAAGCTGATGCTGCCCGCCATGCGCGACATGCATATCCATCTGGATAAAACCTTTTACGGCGGTCCCTGGCGTTCGCTGAACCGTCCGGCGGGCACCACCATTCAGGATATGCTCCGCCTGGAGCAAAAGCTGCTGCCTGAACTCCAGCCTTATACCCAGGAGCGGGCGGAAAAGCTTATCGATCTGCTGCAATCAAAAGGCACCTCGATTGCCCGCAGTCATTGCAATATCGAACCGGTTTCCGGACTGAAAAACCTGGAGAACCTGCAGGCGGTGCTGGCGCGTCGCCAGCCGGGTTTTGCCTGCGAAATCGTGGCGTTTCCGCAGCATGGCCTGCTGTTATCAAAATCTGAACCGTTAATGCGTGAAGCGATGCAGGCGGGAGCGCAGTATGTCGGCGGTCTGGACCCAACCAGCGTCGACGGCGCGATGGAAAAATCACTCGATACCATGTTCCAGATTGCGCTCGATTACAACAAAGGCGTGGATATCCATCTGCATGAAACCAGTCCGGCGGGCGTGGCGGCGGTGAATTACATGGTAGAAACGGTGGAGAAAACCCCGCAGTTGAAGGGAAAACTGACCATCAGCCATGCATTTGCGCTGTCTACGCTGAACGAGCAGCAGGTGGATGAACTGGCAGCCCGCATGGCGGCGCAGCAAATTACCATTGCCTCGACGGTGCCGATTGGCACGATGCACATGCCGCTAAAACAGCTGCGCGACAAAGGCGTGGAAGTGATTACCGGGACTGACAGCGTGATTGACCACTGGTCGCCGTACGGGCTGGGCGATATGCTGGAAAAGGCGAATCTGTACGCACAGCTCTATATTCGCCCGAATGAACTCAACCTGTCACGGGCGTTGTTCCTCGCTACCGGTGATGTGCTGCCGCTTAACGATAAAGGTGAGCGCGTCTGGCCGAAAGCGCAGGATGAAGCCAGCTTTGTGCTGGTGGATGCCTCCTGCTCGGCGGAAGCGGTCGCCCGCATCTCTCCACGTACCGCAACTTTCCACAAAGGCCAACTGGTGTGGGGGAATGTCGCAAGCTAGTTTGGTTTTCCGCGCAGCGGCTATCGCTGCTGCGCTCCCATATATTAACCGACGATCCCCATATAGCCGTGAATCCCCATATATAAGCCGACCATTGCAATGAGCACGCTGGAAAAATAGGGCGCTTTGCGTGCCAGCGTGTTAAATCCGCTCCAACGCTTGGCCGCCTGCTGCACGCTGATTGCCGCGCCCACGCCCACCGTTACCAGCGTTATCGCCAGCCCGAGGCTAAAGCACAGCACCATCGTTGCCCCCAGCGTAAAGGCTTTGAGCTGGATACAAATCAGCAGTACCGTAATGGCCGCAGGACACGGGATTAACCCGCCGGTCAGGCCAAACAATAAAATTTGGCCGTTGGTGACCTCTTTGCCCGCAAAGCGGCGCTGAATATCGGTGGCATGCGCCCGTTCGTGGGCGTCCTGATACTCTTTCGAACTTTCGCTCAGCCCTGCTAACGCGGCATGGTTATGATCGTGGTCATGGTCATGATGATGATCGTCATCGTGATCATGATGATGGTGGTGATGGTCGTCATGATCATGGTGATGCCCGTGATCGTGGTCGTGATGCGTCTGGGCCAGCCAGTTCTGCTCTCCCTGCCAGGTTCGCCAGAACATCCAGAATGCGGTCCCGAGAATAATTATCGCCGAGACAAACTGCAGCCAGGGCTCCACGGCCTGGGCTGTAAACGCTTTGCTGATATACATCCCGCCGAGCGCAATCAACCACACCACAGCGGTATGCGACAGGGTAGCCGCCAGCCCCAGCATCACCGCCTGCTTGATAGTCCCCTTTATGGCGATAATAAAGGCCGCCATCATTGTCTTGGAATGCCCCGGTTCCAGACCGTGCAACACACCTAATAGAATCGCGCTGGGAATGAAAAACCAGGCGTTGCCTTGCTGAAGAAGCGTCGAAAACTCACCCATGAGAATGATTCTTAGTTGTTTTGTTTCACCGGATTCTACTCCCCCCCAGTATTAAATACTACCCCCCAGTAGAATGACGATGGTATTGTCGCTACAGACAGACGTTAAAAAAGGTATTGCAATGTCACATACGATCCGCGACAAACAGAAGCTGAAAGCCCGAACCAGTAAGATTCAGGGCCAGGTAGCGGCGTTGAAAACCATGCTGGATGAACCGCATGAATGCGCGGCGGTATTGCAGCAAATAGCGGCGATCCGCGGTGCGGTAAACGGATTAATGCGTGAAGTGATTAAAGGTCATCTGACCGAGCACATTGTGCATCAGGGCGATGAAATAAAGCGTGAAGAGGATTTGGATGTGATCCTGAAAGTGCTGGATTCGTACATCAAATAAGTCAGTTTAACGGCTCATCCACACACTGATGAATGAGCCGTTGATAACGTCATTTAGCCAAAAAACATCACAGATACACACAGCAGACCGACAATCAACGTTATCAGGTTCCCCACTGAACGGTACGGCTTCAGCGCCGGGATCAGATAGGTAGACAATGTCGGCATGATAAACAAAATCATGGCAATCAGCGGCCCACTAATCGCGTAAATCATTGAAATAGCATTAGGATTAATGCAGCAGATGATAAACGTGATAGCCGAGACCAGCATGATGGACAAAGCGCGGTTAAAGGCCCGGCTTTTCTTCACACCCACCTGATGCAACGATGTTTTTACTACCTCCGTTGCTCCTTCAATCACGCCAAAGTAGGTGCCGAGGAACGATTTTGACATCGCCACGACGGCAACGATGATCCCAGAAATCGACAGCCATGCCGGTGCGTTAGGCATCATCGACAGCGCTGACAGAATGGTCACGCCTTCATTTTTTGCATCCTCGATATAGTTTGTCGGAATCGAAAGCAAACAGCTGAAAACGAAAAACAGCACGCTCAGGCAGATGATGACGTAGGCTACCTTCATGATTTTTTTGCATTTACCCATGGCCTGCTCGCCGTATTTCTCACGTCGATCAATGGCGAACGTGGAGATAATTGGCGTATGGCTAAAAGCGAAAACCATCACGGGAATAGATATCCAAACCTGATGAAGCGTGTGCTGATCGACAGACATCTGGCCGGTGAGTAACGTTGGCTGCCAGCTTCCGGTCAGGTAGAGCGAAAGGAATAAAAAATACGCGATGAGCGGGAACACCAGAAAGCCCATCACCCGGATGGTGGCTTGTCGACCCATCAGAAAAATTAAATTCAGCACCAGTACCACGCCGAGACTTACCAGCATGCGTATGCGTAGATCAATCTCGATATGTTTTGCCAACTGTTCGGTGAGTGAATTGGTTATCGCCACGGCGTAGATCAGCACCACCACAAAGAAGGCAATAAAATAAAGCGTCGTGATCAGGCTGCCTATCTTCTTGCCATAGTAGTGGGTGACCGCGCCGGTGATCCCTTCACCTGCAGAGGTTTTTGACGACAGAATAAACTGGCACAGCGCCTTGTGCGGCCAGTAGGTTAAAGGCCAGGCGACGAGTGCGGTGATAAACAGTACCACCGCGCCTGCAGAACCCAGCTGTATGGGAAGGAAGAGGGTTCCTGCGCCGACGGCAGTCCCATATAGTGCGAAGCTCCAGAGAGTCTCTTCTTTTGACCAAAATTTCGACATTATTTGAACGTATCAACTATAAAATAAACAAAAAGAAGCGCAATTTACCACAAATGAGAGGGGCTGGGGGAGGTGTGAACAAGTGGGCTGGTGAATGGATGAATAGCCGGAATTGAGAAAATTCCGGCTATTGTTTGAATTATCAGGCAGTAACGCGCTGCTGGCGACGCTTCATAACACGCTCGCGTAACGTGTCATATGCCCAGTTATAGAACATGGTGTACGGCAGGAAGAACAGGAAGAAACCTATTTCCAACGTGAATGCCTGAAACAGGCTGACGTTCAGCACATACGCCACGATGCTCACCCCGATCACAATAAAACCACTCTCAAAACCTAACGCGTGGAATGCGCGTACTTTAGCCGTACGTTTCACCAGATGTGACGGCCATAAGCGGTCAAACAGGGCGTTATATATGATATTCCAGATCATTGCTGTCGTTGCCAGCAGAATGGTCAGCCCGCCCATTTCCAGTACCGAGCGCTGCATCAACCATGCGGTGGTTGGTGCGAGAACAGCGGTGGCAATGCCTTCAAAGCAGACGGCATGAAAAATACGCTCTACTAGCGAGCGGCGTTGGACTGTATCGTGTTGCATAACCTAAAACCTTCTTTGATGCCCGGATAACGGAATGGTGGCAATTTTATCGTTTTATGTGATATCTAAAAGATAGTATCCATCGATAAAGTAGATAGTTCATGCGTTACTCTCCTGAAGCATTAACGGCATTTGTGGAGACCGTTTCCTGCGGTTCATTTTCTGCGGCGGCCCGGCGGCTGCGCAAAAGCCAGTCCACCATCAGTACGGCCATTGCGCATCTGGAAGCCGACCTTGGTTTTGCGCTGTTTGACCGTTCATCACGCCAGCCAACGCTGACCGAAGAAGGTAAGCGGGTGCTGGGTTATGTGCAGGCGATTCTGACGGCCAGCGAACGACTGGATGAAGCGGCGATCTCGTTGTCGGGTGAAACTGAGGCGCGTCTGACCTTCGTGTTGTCAGACACGCTGCATCCGGATGTGCTGGAAGAGTTGATGGTGCAGTTTGATCGCAAGTTTCCCCATACCGAGTTTGAATGTCTGATTGGCGAAGACGAGGACGTGATCGATCTGCTGCAAAAAGGACGTGCGCAGGTGGGGTTGATCGAAGCGCGGGAGGATTACCCGACCGACATGGGCGTCACGCGCCTGCCGATGCAAACCTGGATGGGATTATATGTTGCGGCTTCGCATCCGCTGGCGGCGCAGGAAAAACTGCAGTGGGAACAGCTGCATACCTGGCGCGAGCTGCGTCTGAACACCTATCTGGAAAGCCGTACCAACGTGGCGCGCGGCCCTGTGTGGTCTGCTCCCAACTATTTGTTGCTGCTGAGTATGGCGGTTCAGGGATTCGGCTGGTGCGCGCTGCCTTGCGCGCTGGTAGAAGAATTTGCCGCAGAAAAGCCGCTGGTTCCATTGACGCTGCCCGGTTGGCCAAAGGCTATCTCTATCGATCTGTTGTGGAATAAGAAATCCCCGCCAGGCGTGGCGGGAAGTTGGCTGCGCGACCATTTACAGCAGAGTGGCGTTCAGATGACCAATAAATGATACGAATTTCCTTTGTGATAAAAATCACCTTTTTTAAACAACCTTGATAACTCTTTTTAACAATCATCTACTATTGCGGTGTTATTTTGCGCTGAGGTGGTGATGAAAGAGGTTGTGATAGTCGGGGCGTTAAGGACACCGATTGGCTGCTTCCAGGGGACGCTGGCGCGCCACTCTGCCGTTGAATTAGGCAGCATGGTAGTCAGGGCGTTACTGGAACGCACGGGCGTGGACGTTCACGCCGTGGATGAAGTGATCCTCGGTCAGGTGCTTACCGCAGGTGCCGGGCAGAATCCGGCGCGTCAGTCTGCCATCAATGGTGGGCTACCCAATACCGTTTCCGCCATCACCATTAACGATGTCTGTGGTTCGGGCCTGAAAGCGCTGCATCTGGCGACCCAGGCTATCCAGTGCGGCGAAGCCGACATTGTGATTGCGGGTGGGCAAGAGAATATGAGCCGCGCCCCGCATGTCCTTACGGATAGCCGCACCGGCGCACAGCTGGGGAACAGCCAACTGGTCGACAGCCTGGTACATGACGGGCTGTGGGATGCTTTCAACGACTACCATATGGGTGTTACCGCTGAAAATCTGGCACGGGAATATGGTATCAGCCGCGAATTACAGGACGCCTACGCGCTTCATTCGCAGCACAAAGCGCGGATGGCAATTGATGCCGGGCGCTTTAAAGATGAGATCGTGCCGGTAGTGACCCAGCGTAATGGGCAATCCTTTGTGGTGGATACCGACGAGCAGCCGCGCACCGATGCCAGCGCCGAAGGGCTGGCGCGTCTGGATCCTACCTTCGACAGACTCGGTTCGGTCACGGCGGGCAACGCGTCATCTATCAATGATGGCGCTGCCGCGGTGATGATGATGAGCGAAGCCAAAGCGCAGGCGCTGAATTTACCCATACTGGCGCGCATTCGCGCCTTTGCCAGCGTCGGTGTCGATCCTGCGCTCATGGGGATAGCTCCGGTATACGCGACGCGTCGCTGCCTTGAGCGCGTCGGCTGGCAACTGGCGGATGTCGATTTGATTGAAGCCAATGAAGCCTTCGCCGCGCAGGCATTATCCGTTGGGAAAATGCTGGAATGGGACGAGCGTCGGGTGAATGTGAACGGCGGAGCCATTGCGCTCGGTCATCCGATTGGCGCATCAGGCTGCCGGATTCTGGTTTCACTGGTACATGAAATGGTGAAGCGTCGGGCGCATAAAGGGCTGGCAACGTTATGTATCGGCGGCGGCCAGGGGGTGGCACTCGCTATCGAACGAGATTAACGATCTTACATTTACCGTCTTAAACGCCTTTCTAAGTGTTTTCCCTGCACCTGTAAAAAAGCCCTCCAGCAGGAGGGCAAGGCCAGTTACAGAAACATACACTCTAAACACAGTCAACTTATCAAAACATTGTTTCATTTCATGTGATTAACTGCGCACTTTGTTAGAAAAGGTGTCTTATCGGCCTATAAACTCGGCTGAATTTTCCATTTTTTATCCCCACCTCTAGTGAATGAATAAATTTATCTTATTGTTATTAAATGATTTTATTTAAACCTATTTCGCTATTTATACGCGCTGGCGTGATCGCACTTACACTTTTGATAATAAGATGCGGAAAAAGTGAAACATCGTTTTAGTTATAATTGAAAACCCGTCCCGGGAGGGATATCATGAACGCATTAGGTAAAACGGAACGGCGTTTTGCTATCGCTCAAGAATTCACGGTCAATTTATCACTGGAGGTAAATGTGGACGTAAGACAAAGCATCCATAGTGCGCATGCGAAAACCCTGGATACCCAGGCGCTGCGTAATGAGTTTTTGGTAGAAGAAGTGTTTGTCGCAGATGAATACACCATGGTCTACAGCCACATCGACCGCATCATTGTTGGCGGCATTATGCCTGTGGGCAAAACCGTCTCTGTGGGTGGTGAAGTTGGCAAACAGCTGGGCGTAACCTACTTCCTGGAGCGTCGTGAGTTAGGCGTGATCAACATCGGCGGCCCGGGCACGATTACCGTTGACGGTCAGTGCTATGAAATTGGTCATCGCGATGCGCTGTATGTCGGTAAAGGGGCAAAAGAAGTTGTTTTTGCAAGCATTGACCCTGCAAAACCCGCCAAGTTCTATTATAACTGCGCGCCGGCACACATGACTTATCCAACCAAAAAAGTGACCCCAGCCGACGTTGCGCCAGTGACGTTGGGTGATGATCTCACGAGTAACCGCCGTACCATCAACAAGTATTTTGTGCCGGACGTACTGGAAACTTGCCAACTGAGCATGGGCCTGACCGAACTGGCGCCGGGCAACCTGTGGAACACCATGCCGTGCCATACCCATGAACGCCGTATGGAAGTCTATTTCTACTTCAATATGGAAGAGGACACCTGTGTCTTCCACATGATGGGGCAGCCTCAGGAAACGCGTCATATAGTGATGCACAACGAGCAGGCGGTGATTTCTCCGAGCTGGTCAATTCACTCCGGCGTCGGCACAAAAGCGTATACGTTCATTTGGGGCATGGTCGGCGAAAACCAGGTCTTTGATGATATGGACCATGTTGCAGTCAAAGATCTGCGCTAGTTGCGGGCGACAGCCTTGCCTGCCTGTGGCGGGCATTATAAAAATTTAAGGATTTATAATGATTTTGAATGCATTCTCTCTTGAAGGTAAAGTCGCCGTTGTGACGGGTTGTGACACCGGTCTGGGTCAGGGTATGGCGCTGGGCCTGGCGGAAGCGGGCTGCGATATCGTGGGTATCAACATTGTTGAGCCGACTGAAACCATCGAACGTGTTACCGCACTGGGCCGCCGTTTTTTAAGCCTGACCGCCGATCTGCGTCAGATTGATGGTATTCCGGCACTGCTGGAGCGTGCGGTCGCAGAATTCGGTCATATCGACATTCTGGTCAACAACGCCGGTCTTATCCGTCGTGACGATGCTATCGACTTCAGCGAAAAAGACTGGGACGACGTGATGAACCTGAACATTAAGAGCGTGTTCTTCATGTCTCAGGCGGCGGCGAAGCACTTTATCGCGCAGGGTAATGGCGGCAAAATTATCAACATCGCCTCTATGCTCTCCTTCCAGGGCGGCATCCGAGTGCCGTCTTACACCGCGTCTAAAAGCGGCGTAATGGGCGTCACCCGTCTGATGGCCAACGAGTGGGCAAAACATAACATCAACGTCAACGCGATCGCGCCGGGTTATATGGCGACCAATAACACGCAGCAACTGCGTGCTGATGAGCAGCGTAGCGCCGAAATTCTCGATCGTATCCCGGCGGGCCGTTGGGGTCTGCCAAGCGATCTGATGGGGCCAGTAGTGTTCCTGGCGTCCAGCGCATCTGACTACATTAACGGTTATACCGTTGCGGTCGACGGTGGGTGGCTGGCGCGTTAATTTACCGTCCAGCATCAACAAACCCTGCCAATGGCAGGGTTTTTTTTGGTGTTAAGTTATTTTAGTCCATATTCTGTTTATAAATTAATCCATACATAATTATATATGTATGGGTTGGCAATAATTAATACTCTTTAATATCAGTACATTAAATTTAATTGAGTAATTAGCGATAAATTTTAAAATTGGAATATCCATCACATAACGATGTGGTGCAGCAATTTTATCCATGTTTTTGCCGTTTCCCGCCTGACGCTTCCTGCAAGGGATCCCTTACTTTCATCGACATGGCTTACTCTGTATCTGGCAGGAAAAAATGGTCTCAATTAATCATGAAGCTGCTTTAACACCGCGTACGCAGCGCGATACGCGACGTATGAACTTGTTTGTCTCTATTTCTGCGGCTGTCGCAGGGTTGTTATTCGGCCTGGATATCGGCGTAATTGCCGGCGCGTTGCCTTTCATCACCGATCACTTTGTCCTGACCAGTCGCCTGCAGGAGTGGGTGGTCAGCAGTATGATGCTGGGCGCGGCAATTGGTGCGCTGTTTAACGGTTGGCTGTCATTCCGCCTGGGACGTAAATACAGTCTGATGGCGGGGGCGATCCTTTTCGTCGTCGGATCTCTGGGCTCGGCGTTTGCCTCCAGCGTAGAAATGCTCATTTTTGCCCGCGTGGTACTGGGCGTTGCCGTAGGTATCGCCTCTTACACCGCGCCGCTCTATCTCTCCGAAATGGCCAGTGAGAACGTGCGCGGCAAGATGATCAGCATGTATCAACTGATGGTAACGCTGGGGATCGTACTGGCCTTTTTATCTGATACGGCGTTTAGCTACAGCGGTAACTGGCGCGCTATGCTGGGCGTGCTGGCGCTTCCGGCGGTGTTACTGATTATCCTGGTTGTTTTCCTGCCAAACAGCCCGCGCTGGCTGGCGGAGAAAGGCCGCCACATCGAAGCCGAAGAAGTATTACGCATGTTGCGTGATACCTCAGAAAAGGCCCGTGATGAACTGAACGAAATTCGTGAAAGCCTGAAGCTGAAGCAGGGCGGTTGGGCGTTGTTTAAAATTAACCGTAACGTACGGCGCGCGGTTTTCCTTGGGATGTTGTTGCAGGCAATGCAGCAGTTCACCGGGATGAACATCATTATGTACTACGCCCCACGTATTTTTAAAATGGCCGGTTTTACCACGACTGAACAGCAGATGATTGCCACGTTAGTCGTTGGCTTAACCTTTATGTTCGCGACTTTTATTGCTGTTTTTACAGTAGATAAAGCCGGACGCAAACCGGCGCTGAAAATTGGTTTCAGCGTGATGGCCATTGGGACGCTGGTGCTTGGTTATTGCCTGATGCAGTTTGATAACGGCACGGCTTCCAGTGGGCTATCCTGGCTGTCAGTTGGCATGACGATGATGTGTATTGCCGGCTACGCAATGAGCGCCGCGCCGGTGGTGTGGATCCTGTGTTCGGAAATTCAGCCGCTGAAATGCCGTGATTTTGGTATTACCTGCTCCACCACCACCAACTGGGTGTCGAACATGATTATCGGCGCAACGTTCCTGACGCTGCTCGACAGCATTGGCGCAGCCGGTACGTTCTGGCTTTATACCGCACTGAACGTCGTATTTATTGGTATTACCTTCTGGCTTATTCCTGAAACCAAAAACGTTACGCTTGAGCATATCGAACGTAAGCTGATGGCTAGCGAGAAGTTAAGAGATATTGGGGTGTAAGTAGTGAGGCGCAGTGTCGGATGACGTCTCGTGCAGGCCGGGTAAGCGTAAGCGATACCCGGCATTTTTGTATAACAAGGTTCGAGAATAGAGAGATTACGCCTGCAGGAAGTCTTCGCGTACCGGGGTGAAGGTATCGAGTAATGTTCCCGGCTGTAAACAGACGCAGCCGTGCATAATATTGGGTTGCTTGTACAGGGTGTCTCCTGCACTGACGACATGCTTTTCTTCCCCAATCGTAAATTCAAACTCGCCCGATAAAACGTACGTGAGTTGTTCATGCGGATGGCTGTGCATCGGGCCAACTGCGCCCTGCTCGAAATTGACTTCCACGGCCATCATTTTGCCATCGTGAGCCAGAATACGCCGGGTAACGCCGTTACCCAGATCTTCAAGCGTGGTTTCTTTATGAAAAATAAACATTCGATATCCTTGCAATAAAATGAAACATTATTTCATTAAATTTATATCAGAAAATAAAAAAAGGAAATGTGCGCCGGCAGATGTGGAAAGTTGATCACATCTTTGGTTCACTGGGAGGACAACCACGAATAAGGGTAAATGATGAAAACGATCGGTCTGTTAGGCGGAATGAGCTGGGAATCTACTATTCCTTATTATCGTCTGATTAATGAAGGGGTTAAGCAGAATCTGGGCGGTCTGCATTCTGCGAAAATTCTGCTGCACAGCGTCGATTTCCATGAGATTGAAGCGTGTCAGTCGAACGGTGACTGGCAGCGGGCAGGGGAGATCCTGGCGCAGGCAGCGGTGGGGTTACAGCAAGCGGGAGCTGAGGGAATTGTGCTGTGTACCAACACTATGCATAAAGTGGCCGAGGCCATTGAAACGGCCTGCGATGTCCCGTTTTTGCATATTGCCGATGCAACAGGTCGGGCCATACAGCAACAGAAGATGAGTAACGTCGCGCTGTTGGGCACGCGTTACACCATGGAACAGGATTTCTATCGTGGGCGTTTACAGATGGAATTTGGCATTAGCACGCTAATCCCTGACGCTGACGACCGACAGAAAATAAACCAGATTATTTTCGAGGAACTGTGCCTTGGTGAATTTAGCGAAATTTCCCGCGATTATTACCTGAGCGTGATTGAGCGACTGGCTCGTCAGGGGGCACAAGGGGTGATCTTTGGCTGCACCGAAATTGGCCTGCTGGTTCCCACTGAAATGAGCCCGTTGCCGGTCTTCGATACCGCGGCGATCCATGCGCAGGATGCCGTGACGTTTATGCTTTCACCTGAGATTGTAAAATAGCCTCCAGCGGGTCAGTAAGCCGGTGGAGATGGGCCTGTAGATGTGCTGTAAAAGCATCAACCAGCGCGGATGCCGGGCGATGCAGTGGATGGATCAGGCTGACGGTAAAAGGCACCGAAACACTAAAACGCCGGATTACAATCCCGCTGCCTGCGTAATCCAGGGCGGTCAGCGGGTTCACTACCGAGATCCCCACGCCGGCACGTACCATCGCACAAATTGATGCGGCACTGTGCGTTTCTATGACCATTCGGCGCTTGACCTGATGATCATTAAACAGGGTATCCAGCAACTGGCGATAACTGTCGGTGCGCGACAGGCTGATATAGTTTTCCCCCTGAAAATCTTGCGGTGTTAATACTGCTTTCCCGGTCAGCGGATGTCCCTGTGGCAGCACGCAAACTTCATCCAGCGACAGTAATTCAGTACGTTTAGTCCCGGCGGGGGTATGCAGGGTCTCAGTTAACCCGAGATCGTGGCGCTGTGCCGACAGCCACTCTTCCAGCAACGGCGACTCCTGCGGCACTATCTGAATATTGACCTGCGGATAGCGCTCGAGAAATGGCTGCAGCAGCGGCGGTAAAAAGGACTGTGAGAACACTGGCAGGCAGACAATCGACAGCTCACCCTGACGAAACTCACGCAGGCTCTCTGCGGCGCTCACAATTCTGTCCAGGCCATACCACGAACGTTGCACCTCTTCAAACAGGCGTAGCCCCTGCACTGTGGGATGCAGTCGGCCTCGCGTACGTTCGAACAGTGTTAACCCCAGAACTTTTTCAAATCTTGCCAGCTCGCGACTGACGGTAGGCTGAGACGTGTGCAGCATCCGTGCGGCTTCCGTCAGGTTGCCTGCTGTCATGATGGCGTGAAAAATTTCGATGTGTCGCAGGTTAACGGCGGGCATGGGCAATCCTCGAATGAATCAATCCATATCATTTTTGCATAGACTCACGATAAAACGATATTTTTTATTCTCTTCGGGCTGTGGCGTAATCATAAAAAAGCCAATACCGGAGCACACCATGCCACGTCCACTCAACAGCACTGATACTGACCTGACCGCAGATAACCTGCTGCGTCTGCCCGCCGAATTCGGCTGTCCGGTATGGGTTTACGATGCGCAGATTATCCGCGCGCAGATAGCCAAACTGAGTCAGTTTGATGTGGTGCGTTTTGCCCAAAAGGCCTGCTCGAATATTCATATTTTGCGTCTGATGCGTGAGCAGGGCGTGAAGGTGGATTCCGTCTCGCTGGGTGAGATTGAACGTGCGCTGGCAGCAGGTTTTGTGCCGGAGAATGATGAAATCGTCTTTACCGCCGATATGATTGACCAGGCGACGCTGGCCCGGGTGCATGAGCTACGTATTCCAGTAAACGCCGGGTCGGTTGATATGCTGGAACAACTGGGTCAGGTTTCGCCAGGGCATCGTGTATGGCTGCGCGTCAACCCAGGTTTTGGTCACGGGCATAGTCAGAAAACCAATACCGGCGGCGAGAACAGCAAGCACGGTATCTGGTATAGCGACCTTCCGGCGGCGCTGGAGGTGATTCAGCGTTATCAACTGAAACTGGTGGGCATTCACATGCATATCGGCTCCGGTGTGGACTACGGGCATCTGGAGCAAGTGTGTGGCGCGATGGTGCGTCAGGTTGTTGAATTAGGTCAGGATCTGGAGGCTATATCTGCGGGCGGAGGTTTGTCGATCCCATATCGCGAAGGAGAAGAGGCGATCAACACCGATCACTACTTCGGACTGTGGAACGCCGCACGAGAGCAAATCGCCAAACATCTGGGGCATCCGGTGAAGCTTGAGATCGAGCCAGGACGTTTTCTGGTGGCCGAAGCGGGTGTGCTGGTGGCGCAGGTGCGCAGTGTGAAAGAGATGGGCAGTCGCCACTTCGTGCTGATCGACGCGGGCTTCAACGATCTGATGCGGCCAGCAATGTACGGCAGCTATCACCATATCTCCGCATTGGCCGGGGATGGCCGCTCGCTGGGTAATGCGGCGCAGATTGAGACGGTGGTTGCCGGGCCGCTGTGCGAATCGGGCGATGTTTTTACCCAACAGGAAGGCGGTAAAGTCGAAACCCGTCTATTACCTGCGGTAGTGCCGGGAGATTACCTGGTATTGCATGATACCGGTGCGTATGGCGCGTCGATGTCGTCGAACTACAATAGCCGCCCGCTGCTGCCGGAGGTTCTGTTCGATAACGGTGTGGCGCGACTCATTCGCCGTCGTCAGACTATTGATGAGCTGTTAGCGCTGGAATTTATCTGAATACAGCGTTATGAAACGCCGGAAGGCGCTACGCTTATCCGGCCTACGAAATAAACGGTGGGGCCTGTAGGCCGGATAAGGCGAAGCCGCCATCCGGCATCTGATTACGTGAAGTTCGGCCCCGTTGTCACCGATTCCCGTAACACCAGTTTGCCGGTAAACGGTGGGATCGGCTCCACGCTTTCGCCGTTGGCCAGACGGATAGCCTGATCGATTGCCGTGGTTATCATGGTATCGATCGGCAGATAAACGGTAGACAGCCCCGGCTCCAGCCATTTCGCGCTGGGCGCATCATCAAAACCAAACAACGAAACATCCTCGGGGATCTTTAGTCCTGCCTGATGTAATGCTTTCGATGCACCTAACGCCATGTCATCGTTACAGGCGAACAGCGCGCTGAATATCACTCCTTCATCCAACAGTTCACGACAGGCTTCATAGCCTCTGGTCATCGTTGAATCACCGTATTTGACCTTGGCGGGTTCCCAGGGAATACCGTTTTTTTCCAGCGCCTTACGATATCCCATTAACCGAGATTTACCGGTTGGTGTATGGCCGGGTACGGTGATGCAGGCAATATCACGATGTCCTTGCGATATGAGGTAATCGACGGCCTGAAACGCCGCGTCTTCCTGTTCAAAGAAAATCGCGCGGTCGCGGGCCTGGCTGACGTCGCGGTTAATGACCAGCAATGGCATATCAATGCGGCTCATCAGCGACATAATCGCCTTTTCGCTCATGTAGCGGGTGTAGAGAATAATGGCGTCGCACTGTCGGTCGGCCAGCATTTGAACGGCTTCCTGCTCACGCTCTGGTGTGTCATGGCCGTCGGTGACAATCAGCTGTTTACCGTGAGACTCCGTCTGGCGCGAAGCCTGTTGTAGCAGGCGACCAAAGTAGAAGCCATCAAATGTAGATACCACTAAACCAATGCTGTTGCTGGTGCGGTTTGCCAGTGAGCGCGCTAAAAAATTAGGCCGATAATCTAATGCCTGCATGGCGTTGAAGACTTTCTGGCGCGTGCTTTCTTTAACCTGCCCCGTACCATTAAGTACGCGTGAAACGGTCGCTTTCGATACGCCAGCATGTCGTGAAACGTCTAACATCGTTGTCATGACGCAATCCTGATTAATCGTTTGACAAAGAATTTCCCGGCTCAGTCAGCGCCGAAACGGAATGCCGACGTACCAGCGTTGGGTTAAAGACGTGAGTGATTTCCGGGACCGGGCGTTTTTCGGCCAGCGCCAGCGCCAGTTCGGCGGCCTGGGTTGCCATCGTCACGATAGGGTAGCGTACCGTCGTCAGCCGTGGGCGCACGTAGCGTGAAACCAGTACATCATCAAAACCAATCAGCGAGATTTCTCCCGGCACATCAATGCCGTTATCATTTAATACACCCATAGCACCCGCCGCCATTGAGTCGTTATAGCAGGCGATAGCCGTGAAGTTTTTGCCGCGACCAAGCAGCTCAGTCATTGCCTGCTCGCCGCCGCTTTCATCGGGCTCGCCAAACGTGACCAGTCGATCGTTTACCGGAATATTGCTTTCCGCCAGCGCGTCGTAATAGCCTTGCAAACGATCTTCCGCATCTGAAATGCTGTGGTTGGAACACAGATAGCCGATGCGCGTATGGCCCTGCTGAATAAGATGACGGGTTGCCAGCCAGGCACCGTAACGGTCGTCCAGCGCAACGCAGCGTTGTTCGAATCCCGGTAAGATTCGATTGATCAGTACCATCCCGGGGATTTGTTTCATCAATGATGTCAGCTCGGCATCCGGGATAATTTTAGCGTGGACCACGAGGGCTGCGCAGCGGTGGCGAATAAGCTGCTCAATCGCCTGACGTTCCTTTTGCTCGTTATGGTAGCCGTTGCCAATCAGTAAAAAGTTACCGGTGTTATAGGCCACCTGCTCGACAGCTTTAACCATTGCCCCAAAGAACGGATCGGACACATCACCGACTACCAGACCGACGGTTTCAGTAGATTGTTGTGCCAGCGCACGCGCGTTGGCGTTGGGGTGGTAGCTGAGTGATTCCATTGCACTCATTACAGCCAGACGCGATGCTTCGCTGGCTTTGGGGGAGTCATTGATCACTCGAGAAACGGTGGCGACTGATACACCAGCTAGTCGGGCTACATCCTTTATGGTCGCCATGATAGTACCTGTTGTGGGTAAACGCTTACATCCCGCCAGTGTTACGGAAAACGGCTGTCTGTTCAAGCAGATTGCCCGTCAGAACGTCGCAAATGTGAGCGGACACGAGCGAAGTAAGACAGAAAATAGAAAATGAAAACCTTTGCTTACACTTTGCGATGTGCTGTTGCGATTGTTCGCTGGTGAGGGGAGAGAGCGGATTGATAGAGTTGAGATCCCAGAGGTATTGATAGGTGAAATCAACTTTCGGGTTGATCACAAAATTTACACCAGCCTGCGCAGATGCGCAGGTTTTTTTTTGCGTACGGCGTATCTGTAACAGTAACCGATAATTTACACAACTCGTTGCACTTGGGTTCATTCCTTTGCGTTTTCCAACTGGCGGAACGGCGCGGTGACGACCACAATCAAGATCCCAGAGGTATTGATTGGTGAGATTATTCGGTACGCACTTCGTACCTGTCTCTTGCACCGACCTGCGCGGATGCGCAGGTTTTTTTTCGGATTCTATTTACCCGTTATCTGTCGCGCCCATTCCCCAACTCGTATACTCTCCCATCATTGATGTTTATATAATTAATGGCACAGGGAGTTGAGATGCTATTTGGCTTTTTTCGAAATCTGTTTCGCGTGCTGTTTCGTGTTCGCGTCACGGGCGATGTCAGCGCGCTACGGGGAGAACGCGTCTTAATCACGCCCAACCATGTCTCATTTATCGATGGTATCCTGCTGGCGCTCTTTTTACCGATTCGCCCCGTTTTTGCCGTTTACACCTCGATCAGCCAGCAATGGTATATGCGCTGGCTCACTCCACTGATTGATTTCGTACCGCTAGACCCAACCAAACCGATGTCGATTAAACATCTGGTACGCCTGGTCGAGCAGGGGCGCCCGGTGGTTATTTTCCCGGAAGGACGTATTTCGACCACCGGTTCACTGATGAAAATCTACGACGGTGCCGGGTTCGTTGCCGCAAAATCAAAGGCGACGGTGGTGCCTGTGCGTATTGAAGGCGCGGAACTGACACATTTTAGCCGCCTGAAAGGTCTGGTTAAACAGCGATTTTTTCCGCGTATTCAATTGCATATCCTGCCGCCGACCCAAATGCCGATGCCGGAAGCGCCGCGTGCTCGCGATCGCCGCAAAATCGCCGGTGAAATGCTGCACCAGATTATGATGGAAGCGCGTATGGCCGTCCGCCCGCGTGAAACGTTATACGAGTCGCTACTGGCGGCAAAATACCGGTTTGGCGCAGGCAAAAACTGCATTGAAGATGTTAACTTTACGCCGGACAGCTACCGCAAACTGCTGACGAAGACACTCTTTGTGGCTCGTATTCTGGAGAAATATAGCGCGGAAGGTGAAAAAATTGGCCTGATGCTGCCAAATGCGGGGATCAGCGCGGCGGTCATTTTTGGCGCCATTGCGCGTCGACGCATCCCGGCGATGATGAACTATACGGCGGGCGTGAAGGGATTAACCAGCGCCATTACAGCCTCTGAAATCAAAACGATCTTCACTTCCCGACAATTTCTCGATAAAGGCAAACTCTGGCACCTACCGGAACAGCTCACCCAGGTGCGCTGGGTGTATCTGGAAGATCTGAAGGCCGATGTGACCTTTGGCGATAAGCTGTGGATTTTTTCTCATCTGTTGGCGCCGCATCTGGCACAGGTGAAGCAGCAGCCGGAAGAAGCTGCGGTGATCCTCTTTACCTCAGGATCAGAAGGCCACCCGAAAGGTGTCGTACACAGCCATAAGAGCATTCTGGCGAACGTCGAGCAGATTAAGACGATTGCCGATTTCACTGCTGACGATCGCTTTATGTCAGCATTGCCGCTATTTCACTCTTTTGGCCTGACGGTAGGGTTATTCACGCCGTTGCTGACCGGTGCTGAAGTGTTTTTGTACCCCAGTCCGCTGCATTACCGCATCGTTCCTGAGCTGGTATATGACCGTAACTGCACCGTACTGTTTGGTACCTCAACGTTCCTCGGCAATTATGCGCGGTTTGCTCATCCGTACGATTTCCACCGTCTGCGCTATGTTGTTGCCGGAGCCGAAAAGCTGCAAGACAGCACAAAGCAGTTGTGGCAGGAGAAGTTTGGCCTGCGCGTCCTTGAAGGCTATGGCGTGACGGAATGTGCGCCGGTGGTGTCGATTAACGTACCGATGGCGGCGAAATCGGGAACGGTAGGGCGCATTCTGCCTGGTATGGATGCCCGACTGTTGGCGGTTCCTGGTATTGAAGATGGCGGGCGTTTACAGCTGAAAGGCCCTAATATTATGAGCGGCTATCTGCGCGTCGAAAAGCCAGGTGTACTGGAAGTCCCAACCGCAGAAAATGCGCAGGGTCAGATAGAACACGGCTGGTACGACACCGGTGATGTTGTACGCTTTGATGAAAATGGCTTTGTACAGATTCAGGGGCGTGCCAAGCGCTTTGCCAAAATTGCCGGTGAGATGGTGTCACTGGAGATGGTTGAACAGCTGGCGCTGGCAGTATCTGCTGACAAAATGCATGCCACGGCTATCAAGAGCGATGCCAATAAAGGGGAAGCGCTGGTGCTGTTTACTACCGACAGCGAGCTGACCCGTGAAAGATTACTCCAGTATGCGCGCATCCACGGCATTCCAGAGCTTGCCGTACCGCGTGATATCCGCCACCTGAAACAACTCCCTCTGCTCGGCAGCGGTAAGCCAGATTTTGTGACACTGAAAAACTGGGTCGATGAACCGGAAAAACAACATGCGTGAGTCAGTACACACTAGCACGTCAATCTGGTCAAAAGGGATGATGTCCGTTATCGCCGCGCAGTTTTTGTCAGCGTTTGGCGATAACGCGTTGTTGTTTGCTACCCTGGCTTTGCTCAAGGCGCAGTTCTACCCGGACTGGAGCCAGCCAATCCTGCAAATGGTGTTTGTGGGCGCTTACATTTTGTTTGCGCCGTTTGTTGGACAGGTGGCGGATAGCTTTGCCAAAGGCAGAGTGATGATGTTCGCCAACGGTCTCAAGCTGCTGGGCGCGGCGAGTATCTGTTTCGGCGTTAACCCATTTCTCGGGTATACGCTGGTGGGTATTGGCGCTGCGGCGTATTCTCCGGCCAAGTATGGCATTCTCGGTGAACTGACTACCGGCGACAAACTGGTGAAAGCCAACGGCCTGATGGAAGCTTCCACCATTGCCGCGATTCTGCTCGGATCTGTCGCCGGTGGCGTTCTGGCCGACTGGCACGTGATTGCCGCGCTTTCTGCCTGTGCGCTGGCCTATGCTGGCGCAGTGGTGGCTAACCTGTATATCCCGAAACTGGCCGCGGCTCGCCCCGGTCAGTCCTGGCATCTGGGCAAAATGACGCGTAGTTTTTTCTGTGCCGCCTCCTCGCTGTGGCGCAACGGTGAAACACGTTTCTCGTTGGTAGGAACCAGCCTGTTTTGGGGCGCGGGCGTCACGCTGCGTTTTCTTCTGGTGCTGTGGGTCCCGGTTGCGCTCGGCATTACCGATAACGCCACACCGACCTATCTCAACGCTATGGTGGCTATCGGGATTGTTGTCGGCGCGGGGGCGGCTGCGAAACTGGTGACGCTGGAAACCGTGTCGCGCTGTATGCCTGCAGGGATACTGATCGGCGTCGTGGTGCTGATTTTCTCTCTTCAACATTCGCTGCTTCCGGCCTACGCGTTGCTGCTGCTTATCGGCGTGTGTGGTGGGTTCTTTGTGGTGCCGCTGAATGCGTTACTGCAGGAGCGGGGCAAAAAAAGCGTGGGTGCGGGCAACGCTATTGCGGTGCAAAACCTGGGTGAAAACAGCGCGATGTTGCTGATGCTCGGTATCTACTCACTGGCGGTGTTGGTGGGTATTCCTGCGGTAGCCATTGGCGTTGGATTTGGTGCGTTGTTTGCCCTGGCGATTACGGCGCTGTGGATTTGGCAGCGCCGCCATTAGTCTGTTATATGCTGTTGCAACCAGGCCTACAGGGAACGCTGTCTGTAGGCCTGATAAGCGCAGCGCCATCAGGCGCTAACTGTTAAGGTGCAGGATAGGTATACACCTGATGCACCGCTTCAATCTCTGCCAGCACTTCCTCGCTCAACTCCAGATACAGGCTTTCAACGTTGGTTTTTAGCTGCTCCATCGTCGTGGCGCCCAGCAGTGTGCTGGCGACAAACGGCTGACGACGCACGAATGCCAGCGCCATTTGCGCAGGATCGAGGTTATGGCGTTTGGCGATATCCACATAGGCAGCTACCGCTTTTTGCGTTTGTTCGCTGCTGTAGCGCGTAAAACGGCTAAACAGCGTATTGCGTGCGCCGGCAGGTTTCGCACCGTTCAGGTATTTACCGGTTAAGGTGCCAAAACCAAGGCACGAGTAGGCCAGTAGCTCAACGCCTTCATACTGGCTCACTTCGGCCAGTCCAACTTCAAAGCTGCGGTTTAGCAGGCTGTACGGGTTCTGGATAGTGGCGATACGTGGCAGGTCATGTTTGTCTGCCAGGTGCAGATAACGCATTACGCCAAACGCGGTTTCGTTGGAAACACCGATGTAACGAATCTTACCTGCACGCTGAAACTCTGCCAGCGCGTCCAGCGTATCCAGTAGGGAAACGACTGGAGCGGAGTCCGTCCAGCTATATCCCAGCTTACCAAAGCAGTTGGTCGGACGCTGCGGCCAGTGGACCTGATAGAGATCGAGATAATCGGTCTGCAGTCTTTTCAGACTGTCGTGCAGCGCCTCACGGATGTTTTTACGATCCAGCGCCTGATTTGGTCGAATGCCGCTGTCGTTGTTACGTGATGGTCCACTGACCTTCGACGCCACGATTAGCTTTTCGCGGCTGCCGTGTTTGGCGAGCCAGTTGCCCACGTAAGTTTCGGTGAGTCCCTGGGTTTCTGGACGAGGCGGTACCGGATACATCTCGGCAACGTCGATTAAATTTATGCCTTGTGCAACGGCATAGTCGAGCTGTGCATGTGCGTCGGCTTCGCTGTTTTGTTCACCAAACGTCATTGTGCCCAGCCCCAGTGTACTGACTTCCAGCGAGCTGTGGGGTATACGGTGATATTGCATAGCCGTTTCCTTTTTATAATCACGACATAAGGATTATAAAAATGGCTGAGGGAAGGGAAAAAGGGAAGCAAAATTGTTAAGGCCAGCGCGCTGCTGACCTTAACCATCAACGCTCAATGATTTGAGAGACTTCGTCGCGGTTAATTTGCATCGCATTGCCTTGCTGATCGTGGTAACTCACCAGACCGGTATCATCGTCAATTTCTGGTTTACCATCGGTCAGGATCATTCGACCATCTTTTGTTGCCATCACATAATCACTGCTGCATCCGGAAACGGCAAAAGCCAGCCCGACGGCGGAAATTAAAACTGCCCATTTTTTCATCTGCTTATCCTCACATGGCCTGCGTCTGACACTAGTTTAGTAATAACGCGAAGTTGTGCAGGGCGAAAGCAGTAAAATCTTAATCTGTGAGAGAAGGAAGGTGCGCGGGGAGTATTCGCTCCCCATGGGGGGAGCGATAGTGTCAGTCAGAGTGGATTTTTTTTATTGCGCCACAGGTTCAGGGTCTCTACAGCGATAGAGAAGAACATAGCGAAGTAAATGTATCCTTTCGGAACATGGACATCGAAGCTTTCCAGGATTAGCGTGAAGCCAACCAGTATCAGGAAAGAGAGTGCCAGCATTTTTACCGAAGGGTGACGATCAACAAACTCACCGATTGGGCGGGCTGCAAACATCATTACGCCCACGGCAATCACGACGGCTGCCATCATAATAAACAGATGATCGGACAAGCCTACTGCGGTGATTACTGAGTCCAGACTGAAGATAATATCCAACAGCATGATCTGCACAATCGCGCCCAGGAAAGAAGAGACGCGGGTTTTCAGTCCTTCCTCTTCGCCCTCAATGGACTCGTGGATCTCTTTACTCGCTTTCCAGATCAGGAACAATCCGCCGAGCAGAAGGATCAGATCGCGTGCTGAAATCGCCTCGCCAAACAGTTCGAATAACGGGTTAGTGAGCCGCGTTACCCAGGCGATGGATGCCAGCAGCGCCAGACGCATCACCATCGCTGCCGCCAGCCCGATTCGTCGGGCATGATTGCGTTGTGCTGTTGGGAGTTTTGCTACAACCAGAGAAAGGAAAATAATATTGTCGATTCCGAGAACGATCTCCAGCAGCGTCAGCGTACCGAGCGCCAGCCAGGCGTTAGGATCGGTTATCCATGCAAATAACATCAAACAAAGTCCTGCCAAAAAAAAGAAGCGGTAATTATAGGCGCGTAACGCGACGGGCGAAAGGTCAGGGTGTGTTATTGAGCCTGGAATAGAAAATGCCGTTCCAGCAATGCGCGGGTGAAGTTCTTTTTCAGGTAAAACCCGCGGGGCAGAGTCAGGATCGGTTCGCCATGGGCGCCAATGGCCTCGGTCAGCGCCTGGGCGTTAGCGGCTTTAGGACGCAGTTGCAGCACTTCCCCATGGCGAGCGGTGATGCGTTCGACGTGGCCTAGCACTATCATGTCCATCAACTCTTCCCAGTCCAGACGCAGTTGTCGATCTTCCTCTTCATTCGGACTCCACAGCAGCGGAGAGCCAACGCGCCGTTCAGCCACAGGGATGCTGCGTTCACCTTCTACGGGTATCCACAACACGCGTTTAAGCTTGTGTCGAACATGGCTGGTTTCCCAGGTCACGCCGGTATTACCGGTTAACGGTGCCACGCAGACAAAGGTCGTTTCCAGCGGTCTGCCAAGGCTATCTACAGGGATCGTTTTTAACTCCACGCCCAGCGCGGCAAAATCCTGCTCCGGTTTACTGCCCGCACTGGCCCCAAGCCAAATTTCCAGCAGTACGCCAATCCAGCCTTTGTCCCGCTTCAGATCCTTTGGCGCGACGAGTCCTGCCATCGCCGACAGTTCTCCCAGCGTGTAGCCCGAAAGTTGCCGTGCCTGGTGCAGCAACTGGGCTTCGGATTCAGGCGGAGAAAGCAATGGATGGAGTTCTGGCATCAGGGTTACCCTTGGGTTAAAAAATGAGCAATGATTTTATACCGTGTGGACAGAGTTTATCTTTTTCCACATGCTTTATCCAATTGCATGATTTATAGTGGTTTTTATATTTTGATGTAAAGGGTTGCGCAACAGAAAACCGGGTTTTCCAATTCTGGTCACTGACAATGAACAGGATCTTACACCATGTTATCCACAGAAAGATGGGATAACTGTGAAAAACCCCCACTACTGTTTCAATTTACAGCCTTGACGTGCGACGAAAATCGAATTTTCACACAAATTGTGCCTAACTTATTGGCATAATCTGTGGATAAAACCAACGCTGGTCGATCTTTCATCAGCTCGAAGATCGTATGCGTGACGCGCATCACATTTCTGCATGTTTAGCTACAGTTGTTGCTTTTAACTTAATGAATATATAAGACTATTTTTTGAGTGTGACGGATGTCTTATTCAGACTGCTCCGGGTTTTCCCATAGTAATTCCGTACTTCTTCACAACTATATCCACAGAAAAGGTGAATAAAATCGCCTATGTAGCATATCTTCTGTTTATAACTCGGCCCTTTGCTGTGAGTTATTCAATTGTTATTAGAATATCGCGCCCTTAACAGAGTGGTTTACCGCCCCTCTGGAGTGTGAAACAATCGTTTGTATATAAGGTTTATGTTGAGGTAGTCCGGTGATTGATGACGATGGCTACCGCCCGAATGTAGGGATAGTAATTTGTAACCGCCAGGGGCAGGTCATGTGGGCCCGGCGATTTGGTCAGCACTCCTGGCAATTCCCGCAAGGCGGGATAAATGCAGGAGAGACAGCAGAGCAGGCGATGTACCGGGAACTCTTTGAAGAAGTAGGTCTGAGTCGTAAAGATGTGCGGATCCTTGCTTCTACTCGTAACTGGTTGCGTTACAAGTTACCGAAACGTTTGGTGCGTTGGGACACAAAGCCGGTTTGTATCGGCCAGAAACAAAAATGGTTTCTTTTGCAGTTGGTCAGCAGCGATGCTGAAATCAATATGCAAACCAGCAGTACACCTGAGTTCGACGGCTGGCGCTGGGTGAGTTACTGGTATCCGGTTCGACAGGTGGTGTCATTTAAACGCGATGTCTATCGCAGGGTGATGAAAGAATTCGCAAGTGTTGTGATGGCGCTTCAGGAGAGCACTCCTAAGCCGCAAAGCGCACCTGCGTACAGACGTAAAAGAGGTTAAGCTACGCAAATTATGCTCACCCGCCTGCGCGAAATAGTCGAAAAGGTGGCCAGTGCCCCACGTCTCAATGAGGCGTTGAATATTCTGGTTACTGACATCTGTCTTGCGATGGATACAGAGGTCTGCTCGGTCTACCTGGCCGATCACGACCGACGCTGTTATTACCTGATGGCGACCCGAGGACTTAAAAAACCACGCGGTCGCACTGTTGCACTGGCGTTTGATGAAGGGATCGTTGGCCTGGTTGGCAGGCTGGCGGAACCTATCAACCTTGCCGATGCGCAAAAACACCCCAGCTTTAAATATATTCCTTCGGTGAAAGAAGAACGCTTTCGTGCGTTCTTAGGTGTACCGATCATCCAGCGACGCCAGTTATTAGGCGTCCTGGTGGTACAGCAACGTGAGTTGCGCCAGTACGACGAAAGCGAAGAATCTTTTCTGGTCACGCTTGCCACACAAATGGCCGCTATTCTGTCTCAGTCGCAGTTAACCGCGCTATTTGGGCAATACCGGCAAACGCGTATCCGCGCATTGCCTGCCGCCCCCGGCGTGGCGATCGCTGAAGGCTGGCAGGATGCCACGTTACCGCTGATGGAACAGGTGTATCAGGCTTCAACGTTGGATCCAGTGCTTGAGCGTGAACGTCTGACTGGCGCACTGGAAGAAGCCGCAAATGAATTTCGCCGCTACAGTAAGCGTTTTGCTGCCGGGGCACAGAAAGAGACGGCGGCAATTTTTGATCTCTATTCGCACCTGCTCTCCGATACCCGTCTGCGCCGCGAGTTGTTCGCGGAAGTGGATAACGGCTCGGTGGCCGAGTGGGCGGTTAAAACGATCATCGAGAAGTTTGCCGAACAGTTTGCCGCGCTAAGCGATAACTATCTCAAAGAACGCGCCGGGGATTTGCGCGCGTTGGGGCAGCGTCTGCTGTTCCATCTTGACGACTCTGTTCAGGGGCCGAATGCCTGGCCGGAACGTTTCGTGCTGGTGGCGGATGAGTTGTCTGCCACTACGCTGGCGGAACTTCCCCAGGACCGGTTGGTAGGGGTTGTCGTCAGGGATGGTGCCGCCAACTCTCACGCGGCGATTATGGTTCGTGCGCTGGGTATCCCTACCGTTATGGGGGCCGATATCCAGCCGTCTGTGTTGCACCGCCGCACGTTGGTGGTGGATGGCTATCGTGGCGAACTGTTGGTTGATCCGGAGCCGGTATTAATCCAGGAATATCAGCGTCTTATCAGTGAAGAAATTGAGCTGAGCCGCCTGGCGGAAGACGACGTCAACCAGCCAGCACAGTTGAAAAGCGGCGAGCGCGTGAAGGTGATGCTCAATGCGGGTCTCAGCCCGGAACATGAAGAAAAGCTGGGTAGCAGGATCGACGGTATTGGCCTGTATCGCACCGAAATCCCGTTCATGCTGCAAAGCGGTTTTCCTTCGGAAGAAGAACAGGTTGCGCAGTATCAGGGTATGCTGCAGATGTTTAACGATAAGCCCGTAACTCTGCGTACGCTGGATGTCGGTGCCGATAAACAACTGCCCTACATGCCCATCAGTGAAGAGAACCCGTGCCTTGGCTGGCGAGGGATCCGCATAACGCTCGATCAGCCAGAGATCTTTTTGATCCAGGTTCGCGCCATGCTGCGTGCCAACGCGGCAACCGGCAACCTCAGCATTTTGCTACCGATGGTAACCAGCATTGATGAAGTGGACGAAGCGCGACGTTTGATTGAACGTGCCGGACGCGAAGTGGAAGAGATGATCGGCTACGAGATCCCGAAACCGCGCATTGGCATCATGCTGGAAGTTCCGTCGATGGTGTTCATGCTGCCGCATCTGACAAACCGGATTGACTTTATCTCGGTCGGAACCAACGATCTTACCCAGTACATACTGGCCGTCGATCGTAACAACACACGGGTAGCCAGCATTTATGACAGTCTGCATCCGGGGATGTTACGCGCGCTGGCGATGATTGCGCAGGAAGCCGAAAGAAGCGGTATCGATTTGCGCTTATGCGGTGAAATGGCGGGCGACCCGATGTGTGTAGCCATTCTGATAGGCCTGGGTTTTCGCCATTTGTCAATGAACGGTCGTTCTGTCGCTCGCGTTAAATATCTGCTGCGTCATATCGATTTTGATGAGGCGCAAACGCTGGCGCAGCGCAGCCTGGAAGCGCAGATGGCGGCAGAGGTACGCCATCAGGTAGCGGCCTTTATGGAGCGCCGTGGCATGGGAGGATTGATTCGCGGAGGATTGTAGGCCTGATAAGCGTAGCACCATCAGGCAATACGGGGGGTAAAGATTACCTATACAGATCTTTTACATCTTCCCGGCATCCGCTGCGATCCCCTTGTGCTATCATTCGCACCTTTGGAGCGCCTGCATTATGCAGGCGCGCTTATCAATTGCTGTCTGACTTCAGCGAAATAACAAGAACTTGTGGTGACAGATGACCAGTAGCTATCTGCATTTTCCGGATTTCGATCCGGTCATTTTCTCAATTGGACCCGTCGCGCTTCACTGGTACGGCATGATGTATCTGGTGGGGTTTATTTTCGCGATGTGGCTGGCGACGCGCCGGGCTAATCGCCCGGGCAGTGGCTGGACCAAAAACGAAGTAGAAAACTTACTTTATGCAGGCTTCCTCGGGGTCTTCCTCGGCGGGCGTATTGGCTACGTGCTGTTCTATAACTTCCCGCTGTTCCTTGATAACCCGCTGTATCTGTTCCGCGTCTGGGATGGGGGCATGTCCTTCCATGGCGGGCTTATCGGGGTGATTCTGGTGATGATTATCTTCGCCAAACGCACCAAGCGTACATTCTTCCAGGTCTCTGATTTTATTGCTCCACTAATTCCGTTTGGTTTGGGCGCAGGCCGCCTGGGTAACTTTATCAACGGTGAACTGTGGGGACGCGTTGACCCTAACTTTAAGTACGCCATGCTGTTCCCTGGCTCCCGCACTGAAGATATTTTATTGCTGCAAACCAATCCGCAGTGGCAGTCTATTTTTGACACATACGGCTCTTTGCCTCGCCATGCCTCACAGCTTTATGAGATGGCGCTGGAAGGGGTTGTGCTGTTTATCATTCTTAACCTGTTTATTCGCAAACCTCGTCCGATGGGCTCGGTTTCCGGTCTGTTCCTGATTGGCTATGGCGCGTTTCGTATTATCGTCGAATTCTTCCGCCAGCCGGATGCGCAGTTTACCGGCACATGGGTCCAGTACATCAGCATGGGGCAGATCCTGTCTATCCCGATGATTGTCGCAGGTATTATTATGATGGTTTGGGCATACCGTCGCAGCCCGCAGCAACACGTTTCCTGAGGAACCATGAAACAGTATTTAGAACTGATGCAAAAAGTGCTGGATGAAGGCACACAGAAAAACGACCGCACCGGAACCGGAACGCTTTCCATTTTTGGTCATCAGATGCGTTTTAATCTGCAGGAAGGGTTCCCGCTGGTTACGACTAAACGCTGCCATTTACGCTCGATCATCCATGAGCTGTTGTGGTTTTTGCAGGGCGACACCAACGTTGCCTACCTGCATGAAAACAACGTCTCAATATGGGATGAATGGGCTGATGAGAACGGTAATTTAGGTCCGGTGTACGGTAAACAGTGGCGTGCATGGCCAACACCGGATGGCCGCCATATCGACCAGATCACGACGGTGCTGAACCAGTTGAAAAACGACCCGGATTCCCGTCGTATTATCGTTTCAGCGTGGAACGTAGGCGAACTGGATAAGATGGCGTTGGCGCCGTGTCATGCGTTCTTCCAGTTCTACGTGGCGGATGGCAAACTCTCTTGCCAACTGTATCAGCGTTCATGCGATGTGTTCCTCGGTCTGCCGTTCAACATCGCCAGCTACGCCTTGCTGGTTCACATGATGGCGCAGCAGTGCGATCTTGAAGTCGGTGATTTTGTCTGGACAGGCGGTGACACGCACCTGTACAGCAACCATATGGATCAAACACATCTGCAGCTTAGCCGCGAGCCACGTGCGCTGCCGAAGCTGGTTATCAAGCGTAAACCTGATTCAATTTTCGACTATCGTTTCGACGACTTCGAAATTGAGGGTTACGATCCGCACCCAGGCATTAAAGCGCCGGTCGCTATCTGATCGAGGCTAATCCTGTCACAACCGGCGCCTTATGCGTCGGTTTTTTTTGCCTTACATTCTATTCTGCGGCGTTGATTCCTGAAATTTTGCAACGTGATGTAATGCGATAAATATTCTCCGTAGCTTGCCGAAGAAGCTGAATTTCCCCCTCGTTATTAATTTCTCTCACGCCATACTGGCGACATGAAAAAACAACAAGGCTACACGCTTCTCGAAACCCTGATTGCAATGCTGATTGTCGCGGCGCTTGGCGCATCGGGGTTGTACGGTTGGCAGCGCTGGCAACAACAGCAGCGGTTATGGCAAACAGCCAGCCAGGTGCGGGATTACCTGCTGCAATTGCGCGAGGATGCTAACTGGCGTAATCGTGATCACGTCATCAACGTGCTCCGCGAAGGAGGAACATGGTGTCTGGTAAGCTCAGCGACGTCACAAACTTCGTGTCAGCCGGTTTCACCGTTGATTTTTACGCCACTCTGGGCTGATGTCGAGATGGCAGAGATAACACCGTCACTGGCTTTTTTTGGCCTACGTAATACCGCATGGGCCGGGCATATCTACCTGAAGAATGCTGCAGGTGAATGGCGTGTGGTGGTGTCTGGTTGGGGACGAATCAGGCTTTGCGAACGCGGTGAGGCGGATCAATGTCGGTAAGTGAACGTGGCTTTTCACTGCTTGAGGTGCTTATCGCTATGGTGATAAGCAGCATTTTACTCCTCAGCGCTGCGCGATTTTTACCTGCGCTGCAGCGAGAAATTTTGCAGAACACTCGTCAGCTAGTGCTTGAAGATGAGCTCTGGCAGCGGATGTATACCGTGGCGAAGCATCTCCAGCGGGCTGGCTATTGTCGGGGAAACTGTATCGGAGAAGGGCTGATGATATCAGCCGCGGGAGACTGTGTGATTGTACGCTGGGATGCCAATAGCAACGGTGTTTGGGACGATATTCCGGCAAAGGAGGCCGATGCCGTTGGGTTTCGTGTTCAAGATAAGGTGCTGGAAACCTTGCGTGGCGCAACAACCTGCGTGGGAAAAGGTTGGGATAAAATGACCGATCCGGATTCTATTCAGATTGAGGTATTTCAGGTGGAGCGCCTGAATATCAGCGGATTTGCGCCAGTGCTTTCGTTGCACCTGCGCGGGAGAAGCAACGCCGAACCTCAAAAGGTCATTGAGGTATTCTATGACGTCACAGGATTCAACCTGTGAACCGTGAGCGAGGTGTTTCATCGCTTGCAATGGTGCTTTTACTCCTGGTACTTGGCAGTCTGTTGCTGCAAGGCGTAAGCCGACAGGAGGCGAGTTTTGCGTCGCGGGTGGCAACGGAAAGCCAGTCGCTACAACATCAGGCAGTGGTGCAATCCGCCATGGAATGGGCACGTATGCAGCCCTGGAGTTTGCAGATGGCAACGCAGTGTCGACGCTATTCCACACAGGGTGCGACAGTCTGCCTGCGTGTGCTCGACGACGATCTTGTGCTGCTTATTGCGCAATATGAAGGTATATCGCTATGGCGTCAGGGGATGATTATCGAGGGTACTATCGAATTCTCAGCGCATGGCTGGAGCGATTTCTGCCCGTTAAAGGTGCTGGCGTTATGTCTGATACCCTGAACAGACAGCGTGGTTTTAGCCTGCCGGAAGTGATGCTGGCAATGGTGCTGATGATTATGATCGTGACCGCGCTTTCCGGATATCAGCGGGCGCTGATGAAGAGCTTTTTAGTCAGAAGCCAGTATCAACAATTGTGGCATCACGCCTGGCAGCAAACGCAGTTGCATATGTATTCACCACCTTTAAACTGGCAAATTAACCGAATGCAGACAACGATAGCGGGATGTGTCAGCATCAATGTTAAAATTACTTCCCCTCTGGGCAGGCAGGGTCAGATGACACGACTGCACTGCCCAAATCGTCAGTAGTCAGGAGTTGCTATGTTAAGGGTCTACCACTCCAATCGTCTGGATGTGCTGGAAGCGTTGATGGAATATATCGTTGAGCGCGAGCGGCTGGACGACCCCTTTGAACCCGAGATGATCCTGGTTCAAAGCACCGGTATGGCGCAGTGGTTGCAAATGACTCTGGCACAGAAGTTTGGTATTGCCGCTAACATTGATTTCCCGCTGCCAGCGAGTTTTATCTGGGATATGTTTGTGCGTGTATTGCCGGATATCCCAAAAGAGAGCGCATTTAGCAAACAGAGCATGAGCTGGAAGCTGATGACGCTGCTACCTCAATTGCTGGATAACGACGATTTCGCACTGCTACGCCACTATCTCACCGACGACACAGACAAACGTAAGCTGTTTCAGCTTTCATCACGCGCTGCGGATCTGTTCGACCAGTATTTAGTCTACCGTCCTGAATGGCTGACGCAGTGGGAGGTGGGGCTGCAGGTGGAAGGGCTAGGAGATGCTCAGGCCTGGCAAGCGCCATTGTGGAAAGCACTGGTGGAATACACGGCTGAACTGGGACAGCCAGGCTGGCATCGTGCCAATTTATATCAGCGGTTTATTCAGACCCTGGAGAATACGTCTGACTGCCCACAAGGCTTGCCCTCGCGCGTCTTTATTTGTGGTATCTCCGCGCTACCGCCCGTGTATCTGCAGGCATTACAAGCGCTGGGTAAGCACATTGATATTCATCTGCTTTTTACCAATCCCTGTCGTTACTACTGGGGGGATATTAAAGACCCCGCTTATCTGGCTAAACTGTTGGCGCGTCAGCGTAGGCATAGCTTTGAAGAACGACATTTACCGCTGTTTCGCGATAGTCAGAATGCTGAAGGACTGTTTAACAGCGATGGTGAGCAGGATGTGGGGAATCCGATGTTGGCCTCATGGGGAAAACTAGGGCGTGACTACATATATCTGCTTTCGGAATTGGAAAACAGCCAGGAGCTGGATGCGTTTGTCGACATTACTCCTGACAATCTTTTGCATAATATTCAAGCGGATATTCTGGAACTCGAAAACCATGCGGTGGCAGGAGTCAGCCTGGAGGAGTATTCGCGTAGCGACAATAAACGGTTGCTTGAGCCGAATGATACTAGTGTGACGTTTCATGTCTGTCATAGCCCACAACGCGAAGTGGAAATACTCCACGACCGGTTGCTGGCAATGCTGGAAGCGGACCCAACGCTGACGCCGCGCGACATCATCGTGATGGTGGCGGATATCGACAGCTACAGTCCATTTATTCAGGCTGTCTTTGGCAGTGCACCGGCCGATCGTTACCTGCCGTATGCTATTTCCGATCGCCGGGCACGTCAGTCTCATCCCGTCTTACAGGCGTTTATTAGCCTGCTTTCGCTACCGGACAGCCGCTTTGTTTCGGAGGATGTGCTGGCATTACTGGATGTGCCTGTGCTGGCTGCGCGTTTCAACATCAATGAAGAGGGGTTGCGCTATCTTCGTTTGTGGGTCAATGAATCTGGAATTCGCTGGGGCATTGACGACGACAACGTGCGCGAACTCGCGCTTCCTCCAACTGGTCAGCATACCTGGCAATTTGGTTTAACACGTATGCTGCTGGGCTATGCGATGGAAAGCGCACAGGGGGAGTGGCAGTCGGTATTGCCCTATGATGAGTCCAGTGGTTTGATTGCCGAGTTAGTCGGGCATTTGGCCTCGTTGCTGATGCAGCTAAACATCTGGCGCAGAGGGTTAGCACAGGAACGCCCGCTAGAAGAGTGGTTACCCGTTTGCCGGGACATGCTTAATGATTTCTTCCTGCCGGACGCGGACACCGAAGCGGCGATGACGCTGATTGAACAGCAGTGGCAGGCCATTATCACTGAAGGTTTGGGGGCCGAGTATGGCGAGGCCATACCGCTGTCTCTGTTACGTGACGAACTGGCGCAGCGTCTTGACCAGGAGCGCATCAGCCAGCGTTTCCTGGCAGGGCCTGTCAATATCTGTACGCTGATGCCGATGCGCTCTATCCCTTTCAAAGTGGTGTGCCTGTTGGGCATGAACGATGGCGTTTATCCGCGCCAGCTTGCGCCGCTGGGATTTGATCTGATGAGCCAAAAACCGAGGCGTGGTGACCGAAGCCGCCGTGATGATGACCGCTATCTGTTCCTCGAAGCCCTGATTTCGGCGCAACAAACGCTCTATATCAGCTATATCGGCCGCTCAATCCAGGATAACAGTGAACGCTTCCCGTCGGTGCTGGTGCAGGAACTTATGGATTACATTGGGCAAAGCCACTATTTGCCGGGCGATGAATTACTCACTAGCGATCAAAGTGAAGCGAAAGTAAAAGCGCACATTACCCGTTTACATACCCGTATGCCCTTTGATGCACAAAACTATCTGCCAGGTGAGCAGCAAAGTTATGCTCGAGAGTGGTTGCCAGCGGCAAGTCTGTCAGGCAAAGCGCACACGGATTTTGTCCAGCCGCTCCCCTTTACAATGCCTGAAACCCTGACGCTGGAAACGCTGCAACGCTTTTGGGCTCATCCGGTGCGGGCGTTTTTCCAGATGCGCCTGAGGGTAAATTTCCGCTCTGAAGAGAGCGAAATCCCGGAAACAGAACCCTTTATCCTCGAAGGGCTCAGCCGCTATCAACTTAATCAGCAGTTGCTTAATACCCTGGTTGAAGAGAACGACGCTGAACGACTGTTTCGCCGTTTTCGTGCGGCGGGTGCGCTTCCCTATGGGCCATTTGGCGAAATTCTGTGGGATACGCAGCGTCAGGAGATGCAGACGCTGGCTGAACGCATTATCGCCTGTCGTCAGCCTTGTCAGAGCATGGAAATCGATCTTACCTGTAACGGCGTGCAAATCACCGGTTGGTTGCCGCAGGTACAAGAGGACGGTTTGTTGCGCTGGCGCCCATCTTTGATCAGCATTGCGCAGGGTGTGCAACTTTGGCTGGAACATCTTGTCTATTGTGCGAGTGGCGGTACGGGAGAAAGCCGGTTGTTCTTACGCAAAGACGGCGAGTGGTGTTTCCCTCCACTGGAGGCCGAACAGGCGTTACAGTATCTGTCGCAACTTATTGAGGGATATCGGGAAGGCATGTCATCGCCGCTACTGGTATTACCGGAAAGTGGTGGGGCGTGGATAAAAACCTGTTATGACGCCGTAAATGATGCCATGTTAGATGACGATGATACGTTGCAAAAAGCGCGCAGTAAGTTTCTGCAGGCCTATGAAGGCAACATGATGGTACGCGGTGAAGGTGATGACATCTGGTATCAACGTCTGTGGCGTCAACTGGATGCTGATACGCTGGAGACCATTGTTTTACAGTCTCAGCGTTACCTGTTACCGATTTTTCGATTTAATCAGTCGTGATTATTGTATAAAAATTGCGCAATTTGATGGCTTCCACTATGATGCGCTTTCTGTCACGGACTGATTCTTACAAAGAGAAGAGGCTGACGCGTTCAGCACAGAGTCTTGCCCTGTTCAGAACACGCTTAATGCGTTGTTTGCAGTGAACAGGTGAATACGTTAATGATGAGGTTTGTGAATGCCCCGCAGCACCTGGTTTAGCGCATTACTGTTGTTCGTCGCCCTTTGGGTTCCCGTAAGTCAGGCTGATACCGGTTGGCAGCCTTTAGCTGAAACCATCCGTAAAAGCGATAAAGACACCCGTCAGTATCAGGCCGTGCGCCTTGATAACGGTATGGTCGTATTGCTGGTATCCGATCCGCAGGCCGTGAAATCCCTTTCTGCACTGGTGGTCCCCGTGGGTTCGCTGGAAGATCCGGACGATCATCAGGGGCTGGCGCATTATCTCGAACACATGTGTCTGATGGGGTCGAAAAAATACCCGCAGCCGGACAGCCTGTCTGAATTCCTGAAAATGCACGGCGGCAGCCATAATGCCAGCACCGCGCCTTATCGTACGGCTTTCTATCTTGAGGTTGAAAACGACGCGCTGGTGGGGGCTGTAGATCGCCTGGCAGACGCTATTGCCGATCCGTTACTGGATAAAAAATATGCCGATCGCGAGCGTAACGCGGTTAACTCCGAGCTGACGCTGGCGCGTACCCGAGACGGGATGCGTATGGCGCAGGTGAGTGCGGAGACTATTAACCCGGCGCACCCTGGTTCGCGCTTCTCCGGCGGAAATCTGGAAACATTAAGCGATAAACCGGGTAATCCGGTGGTACAGGCGTTACACAAATTTCATGAAAAGTACTACTCCGCGAACCTGATGAAGGCGGTGATTTATAGCAATAAACCATTGCCAGAGCTGGCGCGGATAGCGGCTGACACCTTTGGTCGCGTGCCAAACAGAAATATCGAAAAACCGGAAATAACCGTCCCGGTTGTCACCGACGCGCAAAAGGGCGTCATCATCCACTATGTTCCAGCAATGCCGCGTAAAGTGCTGCGCGTCGAGTTTCGTATTGATAACAATAGCGCGCAGTTCCGCAGTAAAACCGATGAGCTGGTGACCTACCTGATTGGCAATCGTAGCCCGGGCACGTTGTCTGACTGGCTGCAAAAGCAGGGCCTGGTTGAAGGTATTCGCGCAGACTCCGATCCGGTGGTCAACGGGAACAGCGGCGTGTTAGCCATTTCCGCGACGTTAACCGACAAGGGGCTGGCGAATCGCGATGAAGTTCTCGCGGCAATCTTTAGCTACCTCAATTTGTTACGCGAGAAAGGCGTTGATAAACGCTATTTTGATGAGCTGGCGCATGTGCTGGATCTCGATTTCCGTTATCCCTCCATCACCCGTGATATGGACTACGTTGAATGGCTGGCGGATACCATGATCCGCGTTCCCGTCGAGCATACTCTGGATGCGGTGAATATTGCCGACCAGTACGATGCCAAAGCCGTTGAGCAACGTCTGGCAATGATGACGCCGCAGAATGCGCGTATCTGGTATATCAGCGCGAAAGAGCCGCATAATAAAACTGCTTACTTTGTCGATGCGCCTTATCAGGTAGATAAAATCAGCGACAAAACCTTTGCCGACTGGCAGCAAAAAGCGCAGGGCATTGCGTTGTCATTACCGGAGTTGAACCCCTACATTCCTGATGATTTCACGCTGATTAAGGCGGATAAAAAATACGCTCACCCGGAACTGATCGTTGATGAGCCGGATTTACGCGTGGTGTATGCGCCGAGCCAGTATTTTGCCAGCGAGCCAAAGGTTGATGTCAGCGTGATACTGCGTAACCCGAAAGCGATGGACAGCGCCCGCAATCAGGTCTTATTCGCCCTGAACGATTATCTGGCGGGTATTGCACTCGACCAGTTAAGTAACCAGGCCGCAGTGGGAGGTATTGGTTTTTCTACAAACGCTAATAACGGCCTGATGCTTAACGCCAACGGCTATACTCAGCGTTTGCCGCAGCTTTTCCAGGCGCTGCTGAGCGGTTATTTCAGTTACACCTCAACAGATGAACAGCTGGAACAGGCGAAATCCTGGTACGCCCAGATGATGGACTCGGCGGAGAAAGGCAAAGCCTACGATCAGGCGATCATGCCGGTTCAGATGCTGTCTCAGGTACCGTACTTCTCACGCGATGAGCGCCGTAAGCTACTGCCTTCCATCACCCTGAAAGAGGTAATGGCCTATCGCGACGCCTTGAAAACCGGGGCGCGTCCCGAATTCCTGGTGGTCGGTAATATGAGCGAAGCTCAGGCGAAAACCATGGCGCGGGATATCCAGAAGCAGCTTGGTGCGAACGGCTCACAGTGGTGCCGAAACAAAGATGTTGTGGTAGACAAGAAGCAGTCTGTCATCTTTGAAAAAGCGGGCAGTAGTACGGATTCCGCGCTGGCGGCGGTATTTGTGCCAACTGGATACGATGAGTACACCAGTTCAGCCTATAGCGCCATGTTAGGGCAGATTGTTCAACCGTGGTTCTACAATCAACTGCGTACTGAAGAGCAATTAGGTTATGCCGTCTTTGCTTTCCCAATGAGCGTTGGCCGCCAGTGGGGAATGGGCTTCCTGTTGCAAAGCAGCGACAAGCAACCGTCCTATCTCTGGGAACGCTATAAGGCATTTTTCCCCACGGCGGAAGCGAAGCTGCGGGCGATGAAAGCTGATGAGTTCGCACAAATTCAGCAGGCGATTATTGCGCAAATGCTCCAGGCCCCGCAAACGCTGGGGGCAGAAGCCTCGCAGTTAAGCAAAGATTTTGATCGCGGCAATATGCGCTTCGATTCACGTGATAAAATCGTGGCTCAGATTAAACTGCTGACGCCGCAAAAGCTTGCCGACTTCTTCCATCAGGCGGTGGTTGAGCCGCAAGGCATGGCGATACTGTCGCAGGTTTCCGGCAGTCAGAACGGGAAAGCAGAATATGTGCACCCGGAAGGCTGGAAAGTGTGGCAGACCGTCAGCGCGTTGCAGCAAACCTTACCCCTGATGAGTGATAAGAATGAATGATGCCGCTGAGTCTCTTGATCCACTTCGCTTGCCCCTGACGGGCGAGCGCCTGATTGAAGCCTCTGCGGGCACCGGTAAAACCTTTACCATCGCCGCCCTGTATTTACGTTTACTGCTTGGACTGGGCGGCTCTGCCGCCTTTCCTCGTCCGCTGACCGTCGAAGAACTGTTAGTGGTCACCTTCACCGAGGCGGCTACTGAAGAGCTGCGCGGTCGAATTCGTAGCAACATCCATGAACTGCGTATTGCCTGCCTGCGTGAAACCACCGATAACCCGCTATACGCCCGTCTGTTAGATGAAATCGCCGATAAAAAACAGGCCGCCCAGTGGCTGCTATTGGCAGAAAGACAGATGGATGAAGCGGCGGTGTTTACCATTCACGGCTTTTGCCAGCGTATGCTCAGCCTCAACGCTTTTGAGTCAGGCATGCTGTTTGAGCAACAACTGATCGAAGATGAATCGCTGCTGCGCTATCAGGCCTGTGCGGACTTCTGGCGTCGACACTGCTATCCGCTGCCCCGTGACATTGCGCAGGTGATTTTTGAAACGTGGAAAGGACCGCAGGCGCTGCTGAGAGATATCGATCGCTATCTGCAAGGGGAAGCACCGGTTATCAAGGCTCCACCGCCCGATGACGAAACGCTGGCAACCCGGCACGAACAAATCCTCGCGCGCATTAATCAAATTAAGCAGCAATGGCGCGATGCCGTTGATGAGCTGGATAGCCTGCTGGAAGCATCCGGGATCGACCGGCGTAAATTTAATCGCGGTAACCAGGGGAAGTGGATCGAAAAGATCAGCGCGTGGGCGCAGGAAGAAACCCAAAGCTATCAGCTGCCCGATGCGCTGGAGAAATTCTCCCAGCGTTTTTTAGAAGAGCGAACCAAAGCGGGCGGCGTAACGCCTCAGCACCCGCTTTTCGTCGCTATTGATCAACTGCTTGGCCAACCGCTGACAATCCGCGATCTGGTGATCACCCGGGCACTGGCGGAGATCCGCACGGCGGTTGCCGAGGAGAAACGCCGCCGCGGCGAGCTGGGTTTTGACGATATGCTCAGCCGTCTGGATGCAGCGTTGCGCAGTGAAAGCGGCGATGCGCTGGCGACGGCGATTCGTACCCGTTTTCCGGTCGCGATGATTGATGAGTTCCAGGATACCGACCCGCAGCAATACCGTATTTTCCGCCGTATCTGGCAGCATCAACCGGACACCGCGCTGCTGCTGATTGGCGATCCGAAACAGGCAATTTACGCCTTTCGCGGCGCGGATATCTTTACCTACATGAAGGCGCGTAGTGAAGTCAGCGCGCACTATACGCTCGATACTAACTGGCGTTCGGCTCCTGGCATGGTCAATAGTGTGAATACGATTTTCAGCCAGATGAACGACGCCTTTATGTTCCGCGACATCCCCTTCAGCCCGGTAAAATCCGCAGAGAAAAACCAGTCGCTTCAGTTTGTTTTACACGGTGAAACGCAGCCAGCCATGAGTATGTGGCTGATGGAAGGGGAAAGCTGTGGCGTAGGCGACTATCAGAACTACATGGCGCAGGTGTGCGCCACGCAAATTCGCGACTGGCTTAAGGCCGGGTATTCTGGCGCTGCGCAACTGGTCAGCGGTAAAACGTCCAGGCCGGTACGCGCCTCGGACATCAGCATACTGGTTCGTAGCCGCCAGGAGGCGGCGCTGGTCCGCGATGCGCTGACGCAACTGGCCATTCCCTCTGTTTATCTCTCCAACCGTGACAGCGTGTTTGAAACGCTGGAAGCGCAGGAACTGCTGTGGGTGCTGCAAGCGGTGATGACGCCGGAGCGTGAGAACACGCTGCGTAGCGCGCTGGCAACCTCAATGATGGGGCTGAATGCGCAGGATCTCGAAGCGTTAAATAACGACGAAAATGCCTGGGATGCGGTAGTCGAGGAGTTCGATGGCTATCGTCAGATCTGGCATAAACGCGGCGTGATGCCCATGCTGCGCGCGCTGATGGCTGCCCGCCAGATTGCGGAGAACCTGCTGGCGACGGCGGGGGGCGAACGTCGACTGACTGACATTTTACATATCAGCGAACTGTTGCAGGAAGCGGGCTCGCAGCTGGAAAGCGAGCATGCGCTGGTGCGCTGGTTATCACAGCATATTCTTGAACCCGACAGCAATGCGTCCAGTCAGCAGCTCAGGCTCGAAAGCGACAAGCATTTGGTTAAAATCGTCACCATCCATAAATCGAAAGGGCTGGAATATCCACTGGTCTGGCTGCCGTTTATCACCAATTTCCGCGTCCAGGATCAGGCTTTCTACCACGATCGCAGCTCCTTTGAAGCGGTGCTGGATCTCAGCGATGCCGCGGAGAGCGTTGAGCTGGCCGAAGCGGAACGTCTGGCAGAAGACTTGCGCTTGCTCTATGTTGCGCTCACCCGTTCGGTATGGCACTGCAGCCTTGGCGTGGCGCCGTTGGTACGCCGTCGGGGCGATAAGAAAGGGGATACCGATGTGCATCAGAGCGCCCTTGGCCGCCTGCTGCAAAAAGGCGAGCCGATGGATGCCGCGGGTCTGCGTGGCGCTATTGAGGCGCTGTGCGGTGAGGATATCGCCTGCCTGACGCCGAATAAACCGGACGGTGAGCGCTGGCAGGTTGCACAGCCCGCCAGTTCTACGTTGAATGCAAAAATACTGCAGCGTACGCCTGGTGACAGCTGGCGCGTGACCAGCTATTCCGGTCTGCAACAGCGTGGGCATGGTATTGCGCAGGATCTGATCCCGCGACTGGATATCGATGCCGCTGGCGTCGGTGAGGTTATTGAAGAGTCAGGACTCACGCCACATCAGTTTCCGCGCGGCGCTTCGCCGGGTACATTTTTGCATAGCCTGTTTGAAGATCTCGACTTCACCCAACCGGTAGAGCCGCATTGGGTCGAAGAAAAACTGGCGTTGGGCGGTTATGATGCACACTGGACGCCGGTTTTGACCGCATGGTTGGACGCCATTTTGCAGGCGCCTCTCAACGAGACCGGCGTGAGTTTGAGTCAGCTTTCCGCGCGTGAAAAACAGGTGGAGATGGAGTTTTATCTGCCGATTTCGCAGCCGCTGATGGCCAGCCAACTTGATGCGTTGATCCGCCAATACGATCCGCTTTCGGCTGGCTGCCCGCCGCTGGACTTTATGCAGGTTCGCGGCATGCTGAAAGGGTTTATTGACCTGGTGTTCCGCCACCAGGGGCGTTATTACCTGCTCGACTACAAGTCAAACTGGCTGGGCGAAGACAGTTCTGCGTATACCCAGCAGGCAATGGCCTCAGCCATGCAGGCGCACCGTTACGATCTGCAGTATCAGTTGTATACCCTGGCACTGCACCGTTATCTGCGCCATCGCATTGCTGATTACGATTATGAACGCCATTTTGGCGGCGTTATCTATCTTTTCCTGCGTGGCGTTGATAGTGAAAATCCGCAGCAGGGAATTTACGCTACCCGACCCGATGGGGAATTGATCGCGTTGATGGACGAGTTGTTTGCCGGTGCGGCTCTGGAGGAGATGCAATGACAATCCAGAAACGATTGCTGGAGGCCGTAGAGCAAAAACAGCTCCGTCCTCTGGATGCTCAGTTTGCGCTGGCGGTTGCCGGAAACGACAACCCTGCCGTTACGCTGGCGGCGGCTCTGCTTAGCCGTGAGGCGGGCGAAGGGCACGTTTGCTTACCGCTTTCCCGGTTGTCTTTACGCGAAGATGCCCATCCGCTGTTGAGCGCCTGGCTGTGCGAGGCCGGTGAACCGGAAGATTGGTCGGAATGCCTGCTGGCCTCCGCTGCGGTAAGCCGTGGCGAGCAGCCCACGCCGCTGGTGCTGTACGGCGATCGCTTGTATCTGAACCGCATGTGGCATAACGAACGCGCGGTGGCGCGCTTTTTCGGTGAAGTTAACCACGCCATTGAGGTGGATGAACAACTGCTGACCCACACGCTGGCGGCGCTGTTTCCACCCGTTGAAGGCGTTAACTGGCAAAAAGTGGCGGCTGCTGTGGCGTTGACCCGCCGTATATCGGTGATCTCCGGCGGGCCGGGGACCGGAAAAACGACAACGGTGGCGAGGCTTCTGGCGGCGTTGATTCAGATGGCGGACGGTGAACGCTGTCGTATTCGTCTGGCGGCGCCAACGGGAAAAGCGGCAGCCCGTCTGACCGCCTCGCTGGGCGCGGCGCTGCGAGAACTGCCGCTGACCGATGAGCAAAAGAAGCGCATTCCCGATGATGCCAGTACATTGCACCGATTATTGGGCGCTCAACCTGGAAGCCAACGCCTGCGGCATCATGCAGGAAACCTGCTGCATCTGGACGTGCTGGTGGTGGATGAAGCCTCGATGATCGATTTGCCGATGATGTCGCGCCTTATCGATGCGCTACCGCCACATGGGCGGGTGATTTTTCTTGGCGATCGCGACCAGCTCGCTTCCGTTGAAGCGGGGGCGGTGCTGGGGGATATCTGTGCTTTCGTCGGTGATGGCTTTACCCCGGAGCGTGCCCGCCAGCTTAGTCGCCTGACTGAAACCACTATTCCGGCAGGTTCGGGAACTCAGGCGGCTGCTCTGCGCGACAGTTTGTGCCTGCTGCAAAAGAGCTACCGTTTCGGTAGCGATTCCGGAATCGGCCAGTTGGCTGCGGCGATTAATCGTGGTGACAAAGCCGCGATAAAAACGGTCTTCCAGCAGGGATTTAGCGACATCGAAAAACGCGCTCTGCACAGCAGCGAGGATTACGCCGCGATGCTGGAGGAAGCGCTGGCGGGTTATGGGAACTATCTCGATTTACTGCGCGAGCGTGCCGAGCCGGATTCTGTCATTCAGGCCTTCAATGAGTATCAGCTATTGTGCGCCCTGCGGGAAGGTCCGTTTGGCGTGGGTGGCTTGAATGAACGCATTGAGCAGGTGATGGCGCAAAAGCGCAAAATTCACCGTTCGACGCATAGCCGCTGGTATGAGGGAAGGCCGGTAATGATCGCGCGCAATGACAGTTCGTTGGGATTATTTAACGGTGATATTGGCATTGCCCTCGATCGTGGGCAGGGCCTGAGAGTGTGGTTTGCGCTGCCGGACGGTTCTATCAAATCGGTCCAGCCCAGTCGCTTGCCTGAACATGAAACGACCTGGGCAATGACCGTCCATAAATCGCAGGGATCTGAGTTTGACCACGCGGCGCTAATTTTACCCAACCAGCATTCACCTGTGGTGACTCGCGAGCTGGTCTATACCGCCGTTACACGCGCGCGCCGTCGTTTGTCGCTGTATGCCGATGAACGGATATTGAGTAGCGCCATTGCCACCCGAACCGAACGCCGCAGCGGACTGTCGGCGTTGTTTAGTGATGGCATAATGTAGGCCGGATAAGCGTCAGCGCCATCCGGCTGTGTGCCTGATGGCGACGCTATCGCGTCTGATCAGGCCTACGATCTGCATACTAAAGATGTGCCAGTGAACTGTATGCCGCATCCGGCAACGATCACTATCCCAAATCCGCCATCAGCACTTTTGACCGCCGCTGATAGTTGTACATCTCTTTTTTGCTTTCCGGCAGCAGATCGATATCGACCGGCGTGAAGCCGCGCTCCTGGAACCAGTGAATGCTGCGCGTCGTCAGCACGAACAGCTTACTCAGCCCCATTTGTCTGGCCTGCACAGCAATCCGCTCCAGCAAAACTTCGCCGCGTGATGAGCTACGGTAGTCCGGATGCACTGCCACGCACGCCATTTCGCCAATCTTCTCCTCCGGAAAAGGGTACAGGGCGGCGCAGGCAATGGTCAGATTATCGCGCTGAATTATGGTGAACTTGTCGATCTCCATTTCCAGCTGTTCGCGGGAGCGGCGGACCAGAATACCTTGCTGTTCCAGCGGGCGGATAAGCTCCAGAATCCCGCCGATATCGTTAATGGTAGCGCGACGGATCTGCTCGGCGCTTTCCATCACGATCTGCGTACCGATGCCGTCGCGGGAGAACAGTTCTTGCAGCAATGCACCATCTTCCTGATAGCTGATCAGATGGCAGCGGCGTACGCCACTGCGACAGGCTTTCACTGCTCCGCGCAGGAAACGCACCGTACCGGAACTGTAATCGCCTTTCTCTTCCTGCAATTCAACGCGAGCCTGGGCTTCGTTAGGAAACAACTCGGAAATAATATCGCCATCATCGTTGGTGACACCCTGAGACGAGCAAAAACCGATCATTTTCTCTGCCTTCAGTTTGATAGCCAACTGTGTGGCGACCTCTTCTGACGTCAGATTAAAGCTCTCACCAGTGACGGAAACGGCGACCGGGCCCATCAGCACAATCGCGCCGCTATCTAACTGGCGGTGAATGGCATCTTCATCGATGCGACGAATACGCCCGCTGTGGCAGTAATCTACGCCGTCATCAACGCCCAGCGGCTGGGAGATAATAAAATTACCGCTGACCACATTGATGTGTGCACCCTGCAATGGCGTATTATTCAGGCTCATCGACAGGCGGGCGGTAATATCAAGCTGAAGTAGCCCCGCAGCCTGTTTGACCAGCTCCAGGGTTTTCGCATCGGTGACGCGCGTGTTTTTGTGGTACACCGGTTCATGATGATGCGCCGCAAGATTGGCATCAATCTGCGGTCGTGCGCCATAGACCACGACCAGGCGGATGCCGAGGCTATGAAGAAGACCAATGTCATTGACGATACTGGAAAAGTTTTCATGCTCGATGGCTTCGCCGCCCAGCATAATGACAAACGTTTTTCCCCGATGGGTATTGATATAGGGAACAGAATGGCGGAATCCCTGTACCAGTTCGGTTCTACGCTCCTTCACCACGGCACACCCTCATTGCATGATTATTCGTAATTTGTGTATTTTTATTCTGTTTTTGCGCTGTACGCAAGCGTAATTTTTACCCATACCGAAGATTTTTATCAGTAATACCGTGAATATAAAAAGAATGTTTACCCTTTTATAGATGACAGATTATGCGTCATTCGCTAAAGTTTCCGGTCAATTCGGACGTTTTACGTATTACCTCAATACAGATTTCTTTTGCTCGGGAGAAGCATGTCGGGATCCAACTCAGCAATCAGTCGCCGCCGTTTACTGAAAGGTGCGGGTGCTATGTGGCTTTTAAGCGTCAGCCAGGTTGGTCTGGCTGCCGCGAGTCAGGTCGTTGCCGTACGTATCTGGCCTGCGTCCAGCTATACCCGCGTCACGGTAGAATCTAACCGTCTGCTGAAATACAAACAGTTTGCCCTGAGTAATCCTGAGCGTGTGGTTGTGGATATTGAAGACGTTAATCTGAACTCGGTGCTCAAGGGCATGGGAGCGCAGATTCGTCCTGACGACCCGTATATTAAGTCGGCGCGTGTTGGGCAGTTTGACCCACAGACCGTGCGGATGGTGTTCGAGCTGAAACAGAACGTGAAGCCGCAACTTTTTGCTCTGGCGCCGGTGGCGGGCTTTAAAGAACGTCTGGTGATGGATCTCTATCCCGCGAATGCCCAGGATGTTCAGGATCCTCTGCTGGCGTTGCTGGAAGATTACAACAAGGGCGATCTGGATAAACAGGTTCCACCTGCGCAGAGTGGCCCCCAGCCGGGCAAAGCGGGACGCGATCGTCCCATTGTCATTATGCTGGACCCGGGCCACGGCGGGGAAGATTCCGGCGCGGTGGGGAAATACAAGACGCGTGAAAAAGATGTGGTACTGCAGATTGCCCGCCGTCTGCGAGCCCTCATAGAGAAAGAGGGCAACATGAAGGTCTTTATGACGCGAAATGAAGATATTTTCATTCCGCTTAAAGTCCGTGTGGCAAAAGCGCAGAAGCAGCGTGCAGACCTGTTTGTCTCGATTCACGCCGATGCCTTTACCAGTCGACAGCCCAGCGGTTCGTCGGTGTTTGCGCTCTCGACCAAAGGCGCGACCAGTACCGCGGCGAAATATCTGGCACAGACCCAGAACGCCTCGGATCTCATCGGTGGCGTCAGCAAGAGTGGCGACCGCTACGTCGACCACACTATGTTCGACATGGTGCAATCGCTGACCATCGCCGACAGCCTCAAGTTTGGTAAAGCGGTATTAAATAAGCTTGGTAAAATCAACAATCTGCATAAGAACCAGGTTGAACAAGCCGGGTTTGCGGTGCTAAAAGCGCCGGATATTCCGTCCATTCTGGTAGAAACAGCGTTTATCAGTAACGTTGAGGAAGAGCGCAAACTCAAAACGGCGACCTTCCAGCAGGAAGTTGCAGAGTCGATTCTGGCGGGGATTAAAGCCTACTTTGCCGATGGGGCGACGCTGGCGAGAAGGGGATAAATACACGTCCTGGCATTCCGGTGCGATATAAAGAATGATTGTCCAGGACGAAATATTATAGTGGGGGTATTTACTGGTTTATCTATTATTATCGGATAAGTTGTCGATAAATTCATATTCATGAAACACCCAGTTAGTGATTCAATTTAGAAATTGGTTTATCTATCTGAAATTTATACCTAATAGATAGTTAATTATATTGAAAATATTATTGCATTTATTGACTAATAAGTTTTTTATATTGTTTTTTTCCTAAAAATAAATCTGATGATGTCTTCTGGCACATAGTATCTCTTTACCTGGGATATAATTTTCTCGCATCACCTCTGGCAGGAATGCAGACACCATAAATTATGGTATTGGATATTTATCACCAAGGGAAAAAAATGAAAAAATTCACTATTGCAGCCATTGCTATGGCATTTGCAGGAAGCGCCTTCGCGGGCGATCAGGACTCTGCGGATATTCATTTTGCAGGTGAAGTGCAGACTAACATCTGTACGGCGGAGCTTTTAGGGGGAGGAACTTCCGTGCAACTGGATCCGACTGACGTTAAAACCGTAACGGCAGCCACCACTGACTCGGTAATGAAAAAAGACTTCACAGTATCTCTGGACTGTACTGCCCAGGGGGCCAAAGACAAAATTACCGGTGCGAGCTATGCCACTGTAACAGGCTATCTGGCAGCGGCAAAAGGTACAGCGGTTAATGCCAGCACTTCTGCGCTGGATAACTCTGACGTTACGGCTGCTGGCGCACAAGGGGTTGGTTTCCAGGTGCAAAACAAAGACAGCAGCAATGCAGTCCAGACGTTTACCACCGCGGATCGCGTGGCGAAAGTGATCGATACTGCAGCGCCAATGCTGTTCAATTATAACGTGGGCTACCTGAAAACTGGCACTGTCAGCGGCGGTCTGGTTGCGGCTGACGCCATGTTTATCGCAACTTATCAGTAATAATACCAGGCAGGGCCGTTAGGCCCTGCTTTTGCATTCAGGAAGGAGGGAGTGTGCGTAAAGGAAAACCGTTATTGTTGCTCCTGATGATATTCGGCCTGCTAAGTGGGCAAAAAGCGATAGCTGCCGCTCAGTTTAAGGTGGAAGGGCAGATTTATAAAACAACCTGTACCCTACAAACACCGGGAGATGGTACTTCGATAGCGTTAGAAGAGGTGACAACAGAGGCGTTAATTGCTTCAACGACTCTCGTTTCAGCGAAAGAATTTACTATTAACATCAATTGTTCCGCACCCTCCTACTTGCATGAAGTAACGGGGAAATTTACCACGGATGGCGAGATTGATAGCAGTGTAAAAGCATTAAAAAATACGATTACCGATGCGACTGGCGCAAAAGATGTCGGCCTACAAATTAAAGATAAAACTACTGACACTGTTGTTGACTTCAGTACCACGCAGCAGTTCACGTTGCCCTTGAGCAGTGATAACAGCGCCTCGTTTCGCTTTGAGATTGGTTATATCAACCTTGGCGTACCGGAAAAAGGCGATGTGCATGCGGCGGCGACTTTTACCCTGACCTATGCCTGATGGAGCGTCTGTGAATAAATCGATTTTTTTGCTGCTACTGTATGGGTTGACGTGGGAAAATTCAGCGTGTGCTGCCGATACGCTGGAATATGAATTTACTGGTCGGGTAACGGAGTCAACCTGTAAGGTGGAACTTTACAGTTATGCAGCACTAATTGATTCTATTGGATTGGTCGCCAGGCTCGGCAGTATACCAGCCGTAGGTGATATTAGGTGGTTATCGGAAATGGGCAATTATTATTTCCATGTCACCTGCCCATCCGGGTATGCGGGGTCAGCGGTGACCGGAAAAATAACTACATCGCAGGAAGTTGATGCCGCCACCCTCGCAATTAAGTCTAAAGATAGAAATAATCAGTTTGGCTTCGTTTTTAAAGATGCCGATCAGAATGTGATGATTGATTTTAGTACAGTGGAAAATACGCAATCCCTTGTGCAGAATAGTGATGCGAAAACGGCGGATTTTAATTTTATGATTGGCGTCGTGCCTTATGGCGCACAAGTGGACTACGGTGAGCTTGATGCTTCTATTATGTTTTCTGCCACCTTTCAGTAATAGGGGAAGTAAATGAAATATTTATCTTTCCTTTTATCTCTGATGGTCTTTTGCGCTTTGGGCTCGGATACGATTCAGACGCCTGAAATTGCTGTTCGGGCTAAGATCTTGCCCGTGCCCACAAAATGTAACGTATGGGTCGAGGTGGATGGTGTGAGCAGTACCACCATTACGTTAGAGACGGCCTCCCTGAAGGATATTCAGGGGGCGACCTCAAGTCCGCTGCATCAAAAGAGTTTCGTTATACGTTCTGAGTGTACGGATGCTGAGGGGTATTACCCAAATATTCGTTGGGTGACGAGCGGAGAGACCGATCCTGCAACTTATGCGTTAAAAAATACCACCTTATCAGGTGCGGTAAACGTTGGTTTCCAGGTACTGGATCAATCAACACCACCGGGTTCAGTCGTAAATTTTGAGACAGGCAGCCGGAAATATTATGAATATGTAGATCATGGCCGTTGTTACAGCTTCGAGGAAGTCGAGTCAATTTGCTATAACTGGGAGTCAACCTATTCTGTAGGTTATATCGCCTACGGTACGCCTGGCGCGGGTATTGTTACGGCAGATGCTACCGTGATCATTGATGTTGAATAAAATATCTAAAAAGCATTTGGTTTGTATATATATGAATGCTGAATAATGTAAAAATGTTATTTATATCAAAGGAATTAATATGAAAAGGTATTCCTGTTCGCTATTTGCTGCGTGTTTATTAGTGATGACCTGTACTTCATCATCGCTGGCCAGTGTTGTTATTCAGGGCACGCGTATTATTTATCCTGAAGCGGCGAAAGAAGTAACGGTAAAAATGGTCAACGAAGGCAAGTCACCTTTATTAGTTCAATCCTGGCTGGATGACGGTAATGAAAATGGCGACCCGGCAAAAATGAAACTGCCGTTTATTGTCACACCGCCGGTCTCGCGTCTTGATCCACAAAAAGGTCAGAGCGTGCGTATTACCTGGACCGGTCAGGCATTGCCGCAGGATAAAGAGAGTATTTATTGGTTTAACGTGCTGGAAATTCCACCCAAAGATAAGAGTGCGGAAGGAAAAAGCAAGCTTAATCTGGCGTTGCGTTCGCGGATTAAATTTTTTTACCGTCCGGCATCGCTGAAGGGCAGTTTTATTGATGGTTTAAATAATGTTAAGTGGTCGCTGGTCAATGATGCGGGCAACGTGGCGATCGTCCTGCAAAACGACTCGCCTTATTATCTCTCGCTGATTGGCGGCGCGGTATGGGCAGGGGCGAAAAAATATGAGTACAAACCGAAAATGTTGAGTCCTTTTAGCGAAGAATGTTTTGTGGTTCCGCAATTAACGACGACTTCCATTAATAAAGTGTCATGGGTTGCATTGAATGATTACGGTGCAGATTCGGAAGTCGTTAAGACGATTAAATAAGGCAGTACCGGCAGAGTAACAGGATTATTAATTTAAAGGGAATGATAGTGTGCCGATTATCGCGATCTATTTATTTATCGACGTTTCTGACCGGTTTTTTTTCGCTGGCGTCCGCACAAGCAGATGAAGGCACGTCCGATGAAAGCGCCAGCACCGAGGTGGTGGAGTTTAGTGACGCCTTTCTAATGGGCGATGCAGGCAGCCAGCTTAACCTGAAGCGTTTTTCACGTGGAAATCCTGTTCTTGCCGGGACATACAACGTTAAAGTTTTCCTTAATGGCAAGGAAATGTTCAAAACGCAGCTGACTTTTCACGAAAACAATACGGATTATGCGTCGGCGTGTTTTACCCATGCGCTGCTGGAGCAGCTCAATGTGGATCCCGCGTTGCTGAATCAGGAGGATGAGGACGCCTGTTATGATCTGGCCGCCATCCTGCCGAAGTCATCCAGCCGCTACGATCCGTTGACGCAGGAAATGAATGTGACGATCCCGCAGGTGTATCTGGTCAGTCATCCTGCGGGTTACATTCCTCCCTCACGTTGGGATTCCGGGATCCCGATGGCGATGCTCTCCTATAACGCTAACGCCTGGCATGCCAAAAGTAACGGTACCACGCAGGACTCTTTTTACACCGGATTGATGTTTGGTGTGAACCTTGGCGCATGGCGTTTACGTTCAAATGGCGCATACAACTGGGATAGCGACAACGGCGGAGAGTACAGCAGCTACGATCTCTTTATTGCGCGCGACATCGTGCCGCTGCGCGCAAAACTGGAAGTCGGGGATGTTCGTACTAACGCCAATATGATGGACTCCATTTCTCTGGACGGCGTGCATCTTTACAACGACGCGCAGATGGATCCATCGGCTAATAGCTATGTGCCGGTGATTCGCGGCGTTGCGAACAGCAATGCCAAAGTGACGGTACGCCAGGAAGGGCGCATTGTCACGCAGGTCACCGTTCCGCCGGGGCCGTTCGCCATCAGCGACTACTATGCCGCACAAAACGGCAGCGATCTGGACGTTACCGTTGAAGAATCTGACGGCAGTACTCGCGTATTTTCCATGCCCTATGCCTCTATTGCCCATTTGCTGCGTCCTGGCGAAGTGGACTGGGATATCGGTATCGGCACGATAGATAAAGACACGGTTGATGAAACGCTGTGGGCGGGAGTCGCCACCGCCTCTTACGGCTTGAGCAATATGTTTACCGCCTACGGCGGTGTGCAAATGGCGGAAAATTTATACACCGCCGGAATGCTCGGCGTGGCAATGAATACGGGTATCGGGGCGTTTTCATTCGACGTGACGCACTCACAAACCACCGCCGATGACGTTGGCACCTTAAAAGGGCAGAGTTACAGCCTTAACTACAGTAAAAATTTCACGGCGACGGGAACCACCTTCAGCGTGGTCGGTTATCGCTTTTCCTCGGAAAACTACCTGTCAATGAACGATGCGTTGTCGCTTAAAAACACGCTGAATAATTATGCTTCTGATAATAGCACCTCCACCCGGGAGGCGTATCACGCCTATACGCGCACGCGCAACGAGATACAGGCCAACGTCTATCAGGATGTGACTATCAATGGTGAAAGTTATGGCTCGTTTTATCTGAATGGGACCTGGCGTAGCTACTGGGGCGATGATGGCAACACCTCGCAGTATTCCGTGGGCTATAGCAGCTCTGTGGGGAGCGTGAGTTACAGCATTTCCGCCCAACGTAGCTATAACGAATTTGGTGAGGAAGACGACAGCATCAACCTGGGTTTCTCTATTCCGTTGGGGTCAGGATCCAGCGTGGACTATCGTCCTTTCTCCAGCATGAGCGTCAACAGCAGTAGCGATTTTAAAGGTAATGACAGCATCAGCGCGATGGCGACAGGAAGCTCGCGAGACAATATGTATAGCTACTCCCTGAATACCACAAGCAGCCGCAACAAAGACAGCGAAGATCTCACCACGGTCGGCAGTTGGGTGACGCGCAACGGTGCGTACAGCACTACCTCATTATCGGCGACGCAAGGGCTTAATGGTGATCAACAGTATTCGCTAAGTGCAACCGGTGGCGTGGTGCTGCACAGCGGCGGGCTGACGCTGGCTTCCGGTTATTTAACGCCAGACTCGACGATGGCGCTGGTACACGCCAGCGGGGCGAAGGGCGCGTCCGCCTCAATGGGCAATGGGCAGGTAGACGGTTTTGGCAATATGGTCGTCACCAGTCTGAGCCCCTACCGCGAAAACACCGTCGGTCTGAATATTGACACGATGGAAAACGATGTGGCGATCGGCAATACCACCGGCGTCGTGGTGCCGACCAGCGGGGCGCTGGTGCGTGTGGATATCGAAACCGATGCCCGTAAAGCGTTTATGTTGGAACTGACGCGCGACGATGGCGGGTTTATTCCGCTGGCGGCAGATGTGCAGGATAGCACTGGTAGTTCGGTCGGCACCGTCGGTCAGGCGGGGATTGCCTTTGTGCGTGGTGTGGATGACCGCGGTACGCTCTCTGTCATTTGGGGCAGTGGTACAGAAAGCCGCTGCCAGGTGAGTTATCAACTGGATAGCAATGCCAACATGATCGGTAAAACGCCGCTTATCCCCGGTCTGCGCTGCCGGATGACATCAACCAGCGTGAAGGTGACGCCATGATCCATAACCGAATTTATCGCCATTTAGCATTTGGCCTGTTCTCGTTTTGTTTTAGCGCCGCCAGTTTCGCTACCTGCGTCAATGCTAATGTTTCAAGGTGCGTCGGCAGCAGCAAAGAGATTCAGCTGACGGTAAAAGCACGCCTGCAGGAAGCTTCATGCAATGTATCTCTGGGGAGTTCCGCGGGTGGAGGAGAGAAATCACTGACCTTCGATTTCGGCAATGTGTTGCGCAGTGGCCTGAGTTACAAGACCAATGATTATCTCGCTCAAAATCTATATATTGCGTTAAAAGACTGTAATGACATGTTTAATAAAGCACAAGTCACATTTAACGCCGATACCTGTACAACCGATAATAAAGTTGCCTGCGATGGTGTTCATTGGGCAGGAGTTAAAATAAAAGATGATAGTGGTTCTGAAGTGGAATTTAATAAATGGAACGATCTGGTCTTGACCACAAATACTATTCCTCTGTGGGCGAGGTACAGACTGTATTTAGTGGAGACGGACGGCAGTTCTGAAAACTATAGTCAGGCGATTCAGATTATTGTGCGCTATAACTGACGGTAAGGAGTGGATCATGCATAACTTAATGTTTTATCTGCTGATGCTGCTGATTTCCACCCCGGCGCTGGCGGCAGAGAGTTGGATTGAGGCACCGACGATGACGCTGACGGTAAAGGCTACGGCGGTAACATCAGTGTGTGATATTCGTGTTGCAGAGGGATATGTAACTCTCCCCGGCGCTGATATCAGGCTGTTTGAACCCGGTGGTAGTTATTATTCTCTGGGGCCAAGGGATTATGGAAGTGATGACAATCTCTATACCCCGTTTGATATTACGCTCTCTGGTTGCGGTAGTGAATCCGCAGCAATACAGCGAACGATGCGGTTAACGTTTTCCGATGCTACTGGAGTCGCTCCGCTACTGCCTGGTGTATTTGTTGACCAGCCATCAGCGGGTATCGGAATCGTTATTTTTGATATAAATAATAGTGCATATGTCAGGAATGTACTGCTGAATGAGATTTCGTTTCTCGGGCTTATGACGGATGACGAGCAAACCTTTCATTATGCGGCACGCTATCAGTACATAGCGGGTGGAACGCAGGAAGCTCGCCGCTTAAGTGCATCGGTGATTGTTTCCGCAGCTTATGAATAAAAAGGATGCTTTATGCTGAAAAAATATGGAATTATCACGCTGCTAGCGTTGGGGTTATGTGGCGTTCACAGCGCATTGGCGAGCTGTTCATTCACCACACCGACGGGAACATATATTGAGCAAACCATGGCAACGTCGCCAATAACGGCGGTCACGCTGACAAGCTCAGATATGCAGCAGTTATTCCGCAGTTCGTTACTGGCCGGCGGGCCGGTAATCTCCACCTGTAGTTCGTCTACGGGAGACGCGATGAGCGTCGACGGGGATTCTTTTTCTTATGCACCACTGTCTGAAACGCTGTCTGATGGTGGGATGCTGATAGGCGCTGGTGCCAATGGATTTGGGTATGGACTCTGGTACACCGTGACCTATGGCGACGGCAGCGGTAGCACTTCGGGGCACCTTAACAACGGATATATGTTCAGCGCGACCCCTGCCCAACTTAATGGCGCCAAGTGGGAGTTCTGGGCCGAATTATGGTATGCGGGGGGGAGTTTTGGCGATCGTGTAAAAGCGAGTGAGATCTCAGCCATTAATTCAACGTATTTTAAATTAGGCTTTAATAATACTCTGAAGGGGTTCAGGTTTAATGCGCCTGCCATTCCGATTACGCCTACGACCTGTAATTTGAGTCTCAGCTCACCGGAGGTTGATTTTGGTGAGTTTGACTCTTTGAGTAAAGCTAAAACACAATCATTTACAGTGTATTCTGGCACTTGCAGTATGGTCAGTAGAATGGAACTCCGCATACTCAGCAATGGAAATCCCGTTGACACTAATCAAAATTTATTACTCAATAAGCTAACGGGTGATAATGCCGCCAGTGGTTTTGGATTGGGGTTCTATCCTAAATATGGTTTCGCTGACATGAATCTGGCCCTGGATGTTCCGTTGGGTGAAGGAATTGAGCCAAGTGACGATCATTATGTAGACGGATTTATGTATGTGGGCAATTATACCATGTATGCGTTTCTGAGAGCCGATGGAACAACGCTAAAGGCCGGAGATTTTGAAGCTACTGCGACCTTTAATGCCAGCTACTATTAACCCTGGCGAATGATATACCGTCCGTAGAATTGACCGATACGGGCGGATGACAGACACAAAAAAACCGCATAAGGCGAAACGCTTTTGCGGTTTTATTTTTCAAGGTCTTATTAAATGACCTTAACAGAATATGTTGGTTGCGGGGGCCGGATTTGAACCGACGACCTTCGGGTTATGAGCCCGACGAGCTACCAGGCTGCTCCACCCCGCGTCCGTCATTACTCTTCCATCGAGTAACGTTACTGCTTCTGATTTTAATTGGTTGCGGGGGCCGGATTTGAACCGACGACCTTCGGGTTATGAGCCCGACGAGCTACCAGGCTGCTCCACCCCGCGTCCGTCATTACTCTTCCATCGAGTAACGTTACTGCTTCTGATTTTAATTGGTTGCGGGGGCCAGATTTGAACTGACGACCTTCGGGTTATGAGCCCGACGAGCTACCAGGCTGCTCCACCCCGCGTCCGTGGATGCGCACTATACTCTGCTAATGATTTCATGCAACCCTTTTTTCACCTTGATCACGTTTTTAGGGCGAAAACGAACAAAAACAACGCATTCTGGATTGTTTTTTGCGCAAAATTTGCGTTCGGGTAGGTATACGCATTTCATTAGGTTCGGGGGTTTGTTATCTTCGTCTCGCATTCAGGCAACATAAGACGAGAATAATGAAAGGACGTTGGGCAAAATATCTTCTGGCGGGAGCAGTCGTCGCGATGCTCGCAGCATGTTCCTCAAAACCCACCGATCGTGGGCAGCAGTATAAAGACGGGAAATTTACCCAGCCTTTCTCACTGGTGAACCAGCCTGATGCGGTTGGCGCGCCAATTAACGCCGGTGATTTCGCCGAGCAGGTTAATCAAATTCGCAGCGCATCGCCACGTTTGTACGGTAACCAGAGTAACGTTTACAACGCTATCCAGCAGTGGCTACGTGCGGGCGGTGATACGCGCAGTATGCGCCAGTTTGGTATTGATGCCTGGCAAATGGAAGGGGCGGACAACTACGGTAACGTTCAGTTTACCGGTTACTACACACCGGTTATTCAGGCGCGCCATACGCGCCAGGGCGAGTTTCAGTATCCTATCTATCGTATGCCGCCAAAACGTGGGCGCTTACCAAGCCGTGCCGAGATCTATGCTGGCGCGCTGAGCGACAATTACATTCTGGCGTACAGCAACTCCCTGATGGATAACTTCATTATGGATGTTCAGGGCAGTGGTTACATCGATTTTGGCGATGGCAGCCCGCTGAACTTCTTTAGCTATTCCGGGAAAAACGGTCACGCCTATCGCAGTATCGGTAAGGTGCTTATCGACCGTGGCGAAGTGAAAAAAGAAGATATGTCGATGCAGGCCATTCGCCATTGGGGTGAAACGCACAGCGAAGCCGAAGTGCGTGAGCTGCTGGAGCAGAACCCATCGTTTGTCTTCTTTAAACCGCAATCTTTTGCGCCGGTCAAAGGGGCCAGCGCGGTACCGCTGATTGGTCGCGCATCCGTGGCTTCTGACCGCAGTATTATCCCTGCGGGTACGACGTTACTGGCGGAAGTTCCGCTGCTGGACAATAACGGTAAATTCACCGGTCAGTATGAATTACGTCTGATGGTGGCATTAGATGTCGGTGGGGCGATCAAAGGACAGCACTTCGATATCTACCAGGGTATTGGTGCAGACGCCGGACACCGTGCGGGGTGGTATAATCACTACGGACGCGTGTGGGTGCTGAAAACAGCGGCCAACGCGGGTAACGTATTCAGCGGTTAATTGCCGGATGGCGCTTCGCTTATCCGGCCTGGATTATTGAGTAGGCCTGATAAGGCGTAGCCGCCATCAGGCAGTGATGCAGTCATCAAGGGCGGTATTTGTCCGCTCTTTTTGTTTTCTATATCTGAGGTTCTATGTCTGTGGTTATCAGTGATACCTGGCGCCAGCGTTTTGGCGGTACGGCACGCCTGTATGGCGAAAATGCGCTGCAGCTGTTTGCCCAATCGCACGTCTGTGTCGTTGGAATTGGCGGCGTGGGGTCGTGGGCGGCGGAAGCGCTGGCGCGTACCGGTATTGGCGCTATTACACTCATCGATATGGATGATGTGTGCGTCACTAATACTAACCGCCAGATCCATGCTCTGCGCGATAACGTTGGCCTGGCAAAAGCTGAAGTGATGGCTGAACGTATCCGTCAGATTAACCCGGAGTGCCGGGTGAACGTAGTTGATGATTTTGTTACGCCAAATAACGTTGCAGAGTATATGAACGCGGGCTTTTCGTATGTCATCGATGCTATCGACAGCGTGCGCCCGAAGGCGGCGCTGATCGCTTATTGCCGGCGCAATAAAATTCCGCTGGTGACCACTGGTGGTGCGGGCGGGCAGATTGATCCTACGCAGATTCAGGTGGTTGATTTGGCAAAAACCATCCAGGACCCGCTGGCGGCGAAGCTACGTGAGCGACTGAAAAGCGATTTTGGGGTGGTGAAAAACAGCAAAGGCAAACTGGGCGTGGACTGTGTGTTCTCGACCGAAGCGCTGGTGTATCCGCAGGCAGATGGCTCGGTATGTGCAATGAAGGCTACGGCGGAAGGGCCGAAGCGTATGGATTGCGCATCCGGATTTGGCGCTGCCACCATGGTGACGGCGACCTTTGGTTTTGTTGCGGTCTCTCACGCGCTGAAGAAAATGATGGCGAAAGCGGCGCGCCAGCCCTGATTGTGTCGGATGGCGCTATGCTTATCCGACCTACGGTTTGTGCGGTGTTGTAGGCCGGATAAGACGCATCAGCGTTGCCATCCGGCATCCTGAGCTGCCTCAATGAGCGCATTCAGCCCCTGACTACGTGACGCGCTCAGTTGTGCGCTTAAGCCCAACTCATCAAATAACGCCATCGGCGAACGCGTCTGTAACTCCGCGGTAGTTTTACCTTCGATAGCAGTGAGTAGTACCGCCAGCAGGCCGCGCACAATTCGGCCTTCACTATCACCGAAGAAGTGAAGTGTGCCATTCTCATGCAGACTGTACCCCAGCCAAACGCGGTTTTCGCATCCGGCAATCTCTTTTGCCTGCGCTTTCAGATCATCTGAAAGGGCCGGAAGTTGCTTGCCCAGTAAAATAAGTTGACGATATTTATCTTCCCACTGGGTGAGCGGGATAAAAGTATTCCGTAACGTCTCTTCCGTTACGATTGTGCCAAACGGGTGTCCGGCGAGCAGAGGGCTTGTCATTAGTCCACCAATATTTCCAGTGCGCGGTCAACGGCTGCGACCAACGCATCCACATCGCTTTGCGTATTATAAGGTGCAAATGAGGCGCGCAGCGTCCCGGAGACGCCCAGCTCCGCCAGCAGCGGTTGTGCGCAGTGCTGCCCCGCTCGCAGCGCAATGCCATATTCGGCCAGTAGCGTCACCATGTCGCTGTGATGAACGCCTGCGAAATCAAAGGCTAACAGACTGGATTCCTGGCAGCGGAAGGAACGAAATCCTGGCCGCTTTGCCAGCATATCTTCTGCCAACGTCGCCAGACTGCGGCTCCAGTTTTCGGCTTGCACGATATCAATATCCGCAAGCCATTCAAGCGCCGCACTTAATCCAATGACGCCCGCAACGTTCGGCGTGCCTGCCTCAAGCTTCCACGGTGCCGCTTGTGTGGAGAAACCATCAAAGCTGACTTCACTAACCATCTTGCCGCCGCCGAGCCAGGGAGACATGGCTTCCAGTAATTCAGGCTTACCGTACAGCGCGCCAATGCCGGTGGGACCATACAGCTTGTGGCCCGAGAACGCATAGAAATCAATATCTAACTGCTGAACGTCAGCGGGGAAATGTACAATTCCCTGAGCGCCATCCACCATCACCACCATGCCTGCCGCATGAGCAAGCGTAATCGCGCGGGCTAAGTCAGGGCAGCCGCCGGTGACGTTCGACATCTGACCGAGAGCCAGAATGCGACTGCATGGGGTGATGAGGTCCGCCAGACGCTCAGTGTCAGGCAGCAAATGGGCATTGAGCGGAAGCTTGATGACGTTGGCCCCCGTTTGCTCCGCCACCATCAGCCAGGGAACCAGGTTGGCGTGATGTTCCGCTACGCTGACGATAATCTCGTCGCCCGGTTGTAAGCGAGGACGCGCATAACTTTGGGCAACCATATTGATAGCTTCCGTCGTGCCACGGGTCCAGACGATTGTTTTGTCATCCGGCGCGTTAATCAGCCGTGCGACTTTTTCCCGCGCGGCTTCATAGCGCGCGGTCAGACGCTGGGCTTCAGCAAACTGGCTGCGATGGACGTTCCCGGCGCTCAGACTATAAAACTGATGGGTCGCCTCAATCACCGCCTGCGGCTTCAATGCCGTCGCGGCGCTGTCGAGATAGACACCTGCATCGTTGAGTGCGGGAAATTGTGCGCGAAACTGCGTGGGGTTAAAAGCGTTCATGGTATTCCTCAGTTCAGTAAACGGATCGTGGCGCAAAAAGGGCGCAGACACAAGGGTTGCGCTAACCATCGGAATCCTCTGGATATCCCCGCGAAGTCTGTGCAGTGTCTTATGCTAGATAGTGTTAGGTGAATAATTTTGCCTGTTATGAAATTCGTTTTATCTGGCATAAATTGCTGTGAGGAGAAGAATATGAAAAAGACTACCGCCATAATCTCTGCCTGTATGCTGACTTTTGCCCTGAGCGCCTGTTCCGGTCCGAATTACGTGATGCACACCAACGATGGCCGGACAATCGTGTCTGACGGTAAGCCAAAGACCGATAATGAGACAGGAATGATTTCGTATAAAGACGCTAACGGCAACAAACAGCAGATTAACCGTACCGATGTGAAAGAGATGGTAGAACTGGAGAAATAGCCGGTCGTCATTGGCAGACACACGGACAAAAAAAAGCACCGCAATTTGGCGGTGCTACATTAATCACTATGGACAGACAGGGTAAATGTACAGGAAGTGAAAAAGGGTAGCTTTGCTACCATGGTCTGAATCGCAGACCAATTGCAAACACAACAACACAACATCACAACCGTAAGCCAAAAGCCCACCAGAACACGCATTCCGATAAAACTTTTCGTTCCGGCTTCAGGAAGTGCCGCCACTATAGGTATTTGCTGGTAGAACCTCAACGGACAATTTATAATGGCTCAGATAAAAAAAACTAATAGGTTACAGCCTGTTAGCTAATTGTTAAATTCATTTAACATCAAAGCCTAAAAGTCATGTCAAAACGATTACCACCCTTAAATGCGTTGCGTGTTTTTGATGCTGCAGCGCGTCATTTGAGCTTTACTCGCGCAGCAGAAGAGCTTTTTGTGACGCAGGCCGCAGTAAGTCATCAAATCAAGTCTCTTGAGGATTTCCTGGGGCTGAAGCTATTTCGTCGACGCAATCGATCTTTGCTGTTAACGGAAGAAGGTCAAAGCTACTTCCTCGACATCAAAGAGATTTTTTCGCAATTAACCGACGCGACGCGTAAACTTCAGGCACGTAGTGCAAAAGGTGCACTTACCGTCAGTTTATTGCCCAGTTTTGCGATCCAATGGCTGGTGCCCAGACTCTCTAGCTTTAACTCAGCTTATCCGGGAATCGATGTCAGGATCCAGGCGGTGGACCGTCAGGAAGACAAACTGGCTGACGATGTGGATGTGGCGATTTTCTACGGACGCGGCAACTGGCCGGGTCTGCGCGTTGAAAAATTGTACGCAGAATATTTATTGCCGGTATGCTCGCCGCTGTTGCTTACCGGTGATAAACCGCTGAAGACGCCTGAAGATCTGGCAAAACATACGTTATTGCACGATGCGTCACGGCGTGACTGGCAAGCTTATACACGCCAGCTTGGGCTGAATCATATCAACGTACAGCAGGGACCTATCTTCAGCCATAGCGCCATGGTGCTACAGGCGGCTATCCATGGACAGGGCGTTGCGTTGGCCAATAACGTTATGGCGCAGTCCGAAATTGAAGCCGGACGTCTGGTTTGTCCATTTAATGATGTTCTGGTCAGCAAAAACGCATTTTATCTGGTTTGTCATGACAGTCAGGCAGAACTGGGTAAAATAGCCGCCTTCCGTCAGTGGATACTGGCGAAAGCGGCCACGGAACAAGAAAAATTCCGCTTTCGTTATGAACAATAATTTACGTAGGGTATTAACATGACCAGCCGTTTTATGCTGATTTTTGCCGCCGTCAGTGGCTTTATCTTTGTAGCTCTGGGAGCCTTTGGGGCACATGTTCTGAGTAAAACCCTCGGCGTTGTTGAAATGGGGTGGATCCAGACTGGCCTTGAGTATCAGGCATTTCATACGCTGGCTATTTTTGGTCTGGCCGTCGCCATGCAGCGACGCATCAGCATTTGGTTTTACTGGAGTAGCGTGTTCCTGGCATTAGGGACTGTGCTGTTTAGCGGCAGTCTGTATTGCCTCGCGCTTTCTCATTTACGCCTGTGGGCGTTTGTTACCCCTGTCGGTGGTTTTAGCTTCCTTGTAGGCTGGGCACTGATGTTAGTGGGCGCTATTCGATTGAAACGTAAGGGCGTAAGCCATGAATAAGGTTGTATTGTTGTGTCGCCCGGGTTTTGAAAAAGAGTGCGCCGCAGAAATTACGGATAAAGCAGGGCGTCGCGAAATCTTTGGTTTCGCCCGCGTCAAAGAAAATGCGGGTTATGTCATCTTTGAATGCTATCAGCAGGAAGATGCGGAAAAGCTGGTTAAAGAGTTGCCGTTTAGCTCGCTGATTTTTGCTCGCCAAATGTTTGTTGTCGGCGAGCTACTGCAATATTTGCCGCCGGAAGACCGCATCACACCGATCGTCGGTATGCTGCAGGGCGTGGTGGAGAAAGGCGGCGATTTGCGTGTCGAAGTTGCCGACACGAATGAAAGCAAAGAGCTGGTTAAGTTTTGCCGCAAATTTACCGTACCGCTGCGCGCCGCGCTGCGTGAAGCGGGCGTGCTGGCAAAACATGAAACGCCAAAACGTCCGGTAGTGCACGTCTTCTTTATTGCGCCAGGCTGTTGCTATACCGGCTATTCCTGGCCTGACAATAACTCCCCGTTCTACATGGGGATTCCGCGTCTGAAGTTCCCGGCGGATGCGCCGAGCCGTTCAACGTTGAAGCTGGAAGAGGCGCTGCACGTGTTTATCCCTGCCGATGAGTGGGATGAGCGTCTGGCCAATGGAATGTATGCCGTTGATTTAGGAGCATGTCCTGGCGGTTGGACCTACCAACTGGTTAAACGCAATATGTGGGTGTACTCGGTGGATAATGGTCCGATGGCGCAAAGCCTGATGGATACCGGGCAGGTCACCTGGCTGCGGGAGGATGGATTTAAGTATCGCCCGAATCGCAACAACATCTCATGGATGGTGTGCGACATGGTGGAGAAGCCAGCGAAGGTTGCCGCGCTGATGGCACAATGGCTGGTCAACGGCTGGTGTCGTGAGACGATTTTCAACCTCAAGCTGCCGATGAAAAAACGCTACGAAGAGGTATCACAGAACCTGGCTTACATTCAGGCCCAGCTTGATGAACATGGCGTAAATGCCCAGATTCAGGCGCGTCAGCTGTATCATGACCGTGAAGAAGTAACTGTTCACGTGCGTCGTCTGTGGGCTGCCGTCGGCGGTCGTCGCGACGAGCGATAAAGCTACAATCCAGGTCGGATGGCGGCGAAATCGCCCTGTTCGGCTTGGATTGATTCAATCAGCTGTGTATCTGAAACAATATGCGTCACATTTTCCAGATGCCCAATCTGCGTCTCACCCGAGCGATTAAATTTACTCTTATCAATCAATAATAATGACTGCGCCGCACGCTTAAGCAGGATGGATTTAAAATCGGCGTTGGTAGCGTTGGAATCCCAGAGTGTACCGCCGCGGTCGATCCCCTCGCAGGAAAAGATGAACAGGTCGATATCAAGTGACTTTAGCTGTGAGATGAGAGATGGATTAACGTAGCAACCGTATTTACGCTCAAGTCGACCACCGGAACTGATCAACTGAATATTTTCACGTTTACCCAATTCGAGGCAAATCGGTTGGCTATTCGTAAATACGTGAATGTTAATGTCTGGCAACAGGCGAGCCAGGTACCAGCAAGTAGAACTGGCATCCAGCGCGATCACCATACCTTCCTCTATCCACGTTAACGCGTCTCTGGCGATATCTGCTTTGTGGGAATAATGGCTTTTCAGTCTGATATGAAACGGCTCGCCGCAGTCCTGGTTTACCCGATGTATCACTTTGGCGCGCCCGTGATTACGCAGTACCTTACCCTGCGCCTGCAGTTGCGTAAGATCGCGACGGATAGTTTCTTTACTGACATTGAGCTGTGAGGATAAGGTTTCAGTCGTCAGACTTTTATGGTTGCTCAACAGATCCAGGATTGCTTGCAGGCGCGCTGCTTTCATGTTTTCTCACCCCATCATGCGATGAATGCCCGTACCTGTCGGGCATTCAGGTAAGAGATTATGGCGTTACCCCTTTTTTTAACAGGATATTTCCGTACTTTGCCCGCTCCCCTGTAATAACGATTGCGAATACTTTTTGTGCGCGTTCATAAAATGCATAACGGTCAATGCGAGTGATGTCCGGGCAAGGTGTTTGTAATGACAGTGCCTGCCGATATCGCGCTTCTACGTCGAGGTCGAGCGAGTCTCCTTCGACGGCGGCCATCATCACCAGTGGTGGGGCGTAACTGTCCAGTTCAAACAGCGGAATAATCGCCCGCAACAGGTCGCTGACCTGCAGACCATCGGCCCGGATAACCTGCGGGCCCATACTGTGGGCCGGAAAGTGGGCGTCGGAAAAAATAATCTCATCACCGTGACCCATTTCAGCCAGCACCTTTAACAGATCCGGGGAAATTAAGGGGGAAATCGTTTTGAGCATGTCACTCGACTCCTGTGAATACGGGTTCTGTTTGTGGATAGAAGTAACGATACTGATAGTCCACCTGCGCGCGAGCCAGTTCCGGAGAGGCAAATTCGCCGATACCGGACCAGGCAAACATCGCTGCACCGGCAACCGTCGTTTCGGCATCATCCAGCACTTTGATGGGAATACCCAGAATGTTCGCTTTTATCTGATTCCATAGTGCATTACGACTTCCTCCACCAACCAGAAGTAGCTCTGTTGCGTTGAAATGACCGATGGTTTCTAGTGTGTGTAGATTGTGCTGCAACTGGGCCGTCAATCCTTCCAGCGCCGCGCGGTAGAAGTGTCCGCGGGTACTGTTGAGTGTGACACCCTGCCAGCCGGCATTCTGAGAGGCCAGCAGGTCGCAGTGCATCTTCACGCCTTCGGCACCTGCCGGGATTGCCCTGGCTTCGTCAATCAGCGTTTGCCATGGGGTATCAGCAGTCCACAACAACTTGCGTACCCATTCGAGGACACCGGAAGCAAGCCACTGCATTCCGGGGTTATTGAGTCCGGGCTGGCTATCCAGTTCACAGGTTGAACCCACATAGTCGCTGAGTAAGGCAGTATTCACATGTGCGCTGCGTACCATCAGTATTTCCCATGTACCGGAAGAGAGCACGGGTTCATCTGGCTGCGCGCCTGCGCCAAAGAGCGCAAACTGCGTGTCGTGGCCGGCAGAGATAACCGGAATGCCCGCTGTGAGCCCAAGTTGCTTTGCCGCGTCATTTTTCAACGTTCCGATCTGCTCTCCCGCTTCAACTAAACGTGGAAACAGTCGGCGTGGTATCCCGGTTGCCTGCAAAATATCAACACTGAAATCTCGCTGATGAATATCCAGCATCTGACTGGTACCGGCCATGGTGATATCTGTGGTGAACTCACCGGTGAGGCGATGGTTGAGCAGTGATGAAATAAATAGCCAGGCGTGTGCCTGTTCCAGCAATTGTGGGTGATTCTCTTTAAGCCATACCAGCTTGTACAGCGTGTTGAAGCTGAACGCGCCGACGCCGGAAATTTCCTGCAACTGCTGCGGCGGCATGTAGCGGTGGATATTCTCCATTACTGCCGTGGTGCGTGGGCATTTCCAGCTGATTACCGGATACAGTTGCTTGCCGTTCTGATCAACCAATGCGCCGTCTACGCCAAAGGTGGTGACGGCGATCCCACGGACCTGGCAGGCGGCCAGTTGCGCGGAGAGCCGCTGGCAGCAATCGGCAAAGCGCTGCACAATAGCGTCGAGGGACCACTGATGCCAGGCGCTATTTTCTGCCGCGATGTCACTGGCGTTTGGGGTGGACGCACGAGCGACAATCTTTCCCTGGCGGTCAACAGCGATAGCCCGCACGTTGGTCGCGCCACAGTCAAGGACCAGGATAACCTCTTGTTTCATAATTGCTCCTGGGAGATTACCTATTGCCGGATGGCGGCTTCGCCTTATCCAGCCTACAAAACCGTGCGCTTCGTAGGCCTGATAAGATGCGTAAGCGTCGCCATCAGGCAATCGCTCGATGTTTAACGCTTATATAGCGGGCCATAGTTCTGGCAGGCGCGATAATCCTGGCCTTCGCTGTCCATACCGTGCGCCGCCCATGCGGAAGGGCGATAGATCTTCTCTTCTTCCACGTTGTGCATACACACCGGAATACGCAGCATGGCGGCGAGCGTAATAAAGTCCGCACCAACGTGGCCAATCGTCAGCACACCGTGGTTGGCACCCCAGTTAGCCATTACGGAATAGACATCGCTGAACGGACCTTTGCCGGTTAAGCGCGGTGCAAACCAGGTTGTTGGCCAGGTAGAGTTGGTGCGAGCATCAAGCTGAGCATGTACCTCTTTCGGTAATTCCACACTCCAGCCTTCCGCAATTTGTAGCACTGGACCCAGACCTTTGATGATATTGATGCGGGTCATGGTGAACGGTACGCCACCTTCGGTAAGAAAACGGGAAGAGTAGCCGCCGCCTCGGAAATACTCGTGGATCGCCGGACACCATTCCGTCGCCGCCAGGCAATCATCTGCTTCCTGCTGTGAGATCTCCCAGTGTGGTTTCATGGTTGGCTGGCCTTCGCTGTCACGCTGTTTGCAGGAACCATCCAGTGCCGCAGAGCCGGAGTTAATCAGGTGAATAATGCCGTGCTCCGCAAGACCGGTCAGCGGTTTACCTGTGACGCGCTCTACTGCTTCCGGTGACCAGTAGGTTCGTACATCAGCAAAGACCTGCGCCGTGCCGGTGAGTTGATGGCCGAACAGCATCGCCACGCCGTTCAGGCTGTCGTTCTCGGTGGCGACGACATACGGTTTGCGCACGCCATTCCAGTCAAATGAGCTGTTGAGCAACGCTTCGGCGGTGTCGCCGTTTGGATATTGATCCGTCCAGTGGCGCTGGCCCTGGAAACCAGCGGCAATCGCGTTGTACCCCATCGACTCTTCAACCCGGCCTTTCTCTGCCAGTTTCTGGTTACCCTGCATCATGTCGCGAATGCACATGGCCATCAGCAGGCTCTCTTTCAGCACTGCACGGCTCTGTTCTTCATTTCGCTTATACTGTTGTGCGTTCTGATCCTCGCCATAACGGAAATGTTTATCCGCCCATGCCAGGGCAATTTCCAGCTCCGCTTCGTCATAGATCTTCTGGTCAATGCGACGACGCAATTCGGTCATATCAACAGGTTGAACCTTCATTCCCAGCCAGGATTCAAAGAAGTTATGGTCGACAATAGAGCCTGCAATTCCCATTGAAACGCCGCCGACTGACAGATAGCTTTTACCTTTCATGCTGGCAACGGCTAAACCTGCCCGAGTGAAACGCAGCAGTTTTTCTTCAACATCGGCAGGGATAGTGGTATCACCTGCATCCTGCACGTCATGACCGTAAATAGAGAAGGCGGGAAGCCCTTTTTGATTATGTGCAGCCAGTGCTGCAGCCAGATACACGGCACCTGGACGCTCCGTCCCGTTGAAACCCCAGATGGCTTTCGGGCGCATAGGGTCCATATCGATAGTTTCGCTGCCGTAGCACCAACACGGCGTGACGGTAATTGTCACGCCGACGTTCAGGCTACTAAATTTTTCTTCACAGGCGGCAGATTCAGCCAATCCGGCAATACAGGTGTCTGCGATAACGCACTCGATCTGTGCCCCGCAGGCATGACGAAGTTTCTCGGAAATCAGTGCGGCAGTGGCTTTTGCCATGTTCATGGTTTGTTCTTCGAGCGACTCGCGTACACCCATACGACGCCCATCAATCACCGGACGAATACCGATTTTCGGTAAACTATTTTTTTTCATTCGAGGTTCCTCATCTCACTTTATGCCGTGCTGCAAAAGCGGATGTCGGACACCACTGTCGCAGTTGGCTGAATTACCCATTTTTGCTAACTCGAGTTAGCTTAGGTATTAGAGAGTTTTTTGCACAACTTTTTTGTTATGGAACTGTGAGAAGCCTCACGAGAAGTGGTTAAAATTCGATCTGCGTCAAATAAACAAATACAGATTTTTTCATTAAATTCTTTTTAAATTAATAAGATAAAATAAATTGTCTGTTCAGTGTCACAGTTTTAAACCAAATGATTTGGCTATTTTTGGCAGCTAAAATAGCTTTAAAAGGCAATCGCTAACTCGAGTTAGCATCGTTGATAAAACGCATATGATCTTGTAGACACATTCGCATTAACGGTGACGATGGCTTCCTGGCAACGCTGTTTTTCGCCTGATTCACTGATTACAGTTTCTGTATATTGAGGAAAGCAGCAATGTCTGAAACATTTTTACAGATGAGTCATATTACGAAACGTTTTCCCGGCGTATTAGCGTTGAGTAATGTGGATTTTACTTTACGCAAAGGTGAGGTTCATGCGCTGTTGGGGGAGAATGGCGCGGGAAAGTCTACCCTGATGAAAATTTTATCCGGTGTATATCAACCTGATGAAGGGGATATTATTTTTGAGAACCAACCCGTTTCGTTTGCAAACCCATTGAGCGCACAAAGCGTAGGTATCACCATTATTCATCAGGAGTTTAACCTTTTTCCTGAACTGACGGTCGAAGACAATATATTTATTGGCAGGGAGTTTTGCAAAAATAATCGCTGGCGTCTGGATGAGAAACAACAGCGGCAGGCTGCGATCGATATTTTGCAAAAATTAAACCTGAATATCTCCCCAGACACGCTGGTTGCCGATCTTACTGTTGCTCAGCAACAAATGGTTGAGATTGCGAAAGCGATATCGGTGAATGCCAAGATTCTTATTATGGATGAACCAACGGCGGCGTTGACGGAAACCGAAATTGACAGTTTATTCCGGGTTACACGCTTACTTAAAGAACAGGGAACGGGCATCGTTTATATCTCGCACCGACTGGAGGAACTGGCGCTGATAGCCGATCGCGCTACCGTCATGCGTGATGGACAGTTTATTGCCACCGTGGATTATGATTCGGTCAAAATCAGCGACCTGATTGCCATGATGGTTGGGCGTGACCTTGGCAATATCTATCCCCGTCGGGAGCCGCAACCCCAGCGTAAACCGGTGCTGGAAGTCAGTGGCCTGACGCGCAAAGGCGTACTGAACAATATCGATTTTACCTTGCATCAGGGGGAAATCTTAGGTTTTGCCGGGTTGATGGGGGCCGGGCGTACTGAGCTGGCACGGGCTATCTTTGGTGCCGATCCTATCGATAGCGGAACCATCAAGTTGAACGGTAAAGAGACGGTAATCAAGGATATTCCTGATGCCATCCAGCAGGGTATTAGCTACTTAACCGAGGACAGAAAAAAAGAGGGCCTGGCATTAGGATTGTCCGTTGAACGCAATATTATGCTAGGAAATTACCCCGAATATTCCAACCGATATGGCAATGTGGACAGCAAACGTTGTCAGCAAACCAGCGAAGAGCAGGTGAAAGCACTGCGTATTAAGACGCCGCATCTTGAACAGGCTGCGTTGAATTTAAGTGGCGGTAATCAGCAAAAAATTATTATTGCCAGATGGGTATGCAAAGACACCGACATTCTCATCTTTGATGAACCCACCCGCGGTATTGATGTGGGAGCCAAACTTGAAATTTATGAATTAATGAATCGACTGGTGGCAAAAGGGAAATCAATTATCATGATTTCCTCTGAATTACCGGAAGTGCTGGGTATGTGCGATCGCATTTTAGTTATGCGTAATGGGCGTATTACCGGAGAGTTAGCTTCTGATGACGCCACACAAGAAAAAATCATGCAATATGCGACGTTAGAGGACTAATTTATGACTATCTCTGTAACCTCTTCAGACAGCAATAATAAGAAAATAAAAATTAACAAAGAGCTTTTAATGCGCCTGGGTAATGACTCCAACTTATTGATAGTGTTTTATGTTCAGATAATGCCCGATGACTTTGTCATGCAGCTCCACCGATTTTGAGAACGACAGCGACTTCCGTCCCAGCCGTGCCAGGTGCTGCCTCAGATTCAGGTTATGCCGCTCAATTCGCTGCGTATATCGCTTGCTGATTACGTGCAGCTTTCCCTTCAGGCGGGATTCATACAGCGGCCAGCCATCCGTCATCCATATCACCACGTCAAAGGGTGACAGCAGGCTCATAAGACGCCCCAGCGTCGCCATAGTGCGTTCACCGAATACGTGCGCAACAACCGTCTTCCGGAGACTGTCATACGCGTAAAACAGCCAGCGCTGGCGCGATT
>NZ_JAOWIG010000057.1:0-3158 GCF_030332245.1 Citrobacter sp. Cy070 | reverse complement strand
AAAATCGGCTCAAACATGAAGAAATGAAATGACTGAGTCAGCCGAGAAGAATTTCCCCGCTTATTCGCACCTTCCCTAAGAGATCTAGCCCGCGAGCAATTGTCATAGCATTAAGTGAGGTTGCTGTATGTGAATACATGCAGTAACCCGAAACCACCGTGTGGTCAGATACAACGTGACACACGGTGAGTTTCAGCTATGTGCTGATTCTGTGCTCAGCGTTATCGAAGTCTATCTATTTACTGCTAATTACAGTAAAGTAGTGGAACAATTGCAGCAAAGTTTCGCAATGCACTGCTATGTAACACATTGATCCTGCGTAGAATTTAAAATCCCTCGGCGTTCGCGCTGTGTGGGTTCAAGTCCCACTCCGGGTACCATGGGAAAGAACAGAATAATCAAAGCAATAAGCAGTGTCGTGAAACCACCTACGGGTGGTTTTTTTGTGCCTGAAACTTACTGACAGCTAATAGCGTGCGTCACAATACCCACCAATAAAGCAAAACCGCCAAAACGGCCCAGTCACCAACATGATTTAGCCCATTCGCTTATCGGCGAATAGGCGTGCTCAGCATAAACCCTCCCCGGGCCGGGTTGTTCATGAACCCATCACGGGCGGGGTTCTGGTTCTGAAAACCGCTCATTATGAGGGGATCGTTAATGCCATCCTCAATCGCAAAGGGTCTGTGGATCCGGCTACGGGCTCTGAGCGTAAACGCAAAATCATCCGCGCCGCCAATCACGATAACGCCATTGCCGGCAGCTAACGCAGCACTCAATTCTTGCTCTCGTTGAGCCTGACGTTGCAATGTGCCGGCTGCAACAGATGAAGACGTCAACAGCAGTAGTGCAAGGACGGCGCATGAAAATACCCGTGGCAGTTTCATGATAAATACTCATAAATAATGTGGCTATTAAAGTATAGCGTTTAATGGCGCTCTAATCCGGGCGGTAAAAACATTTTCTGGCGGCTGAGGCGGTGATTCTGGAGGGCCTGGCTGTGTATTAAGCACTATAATAAAAACAGCTCACAGGTGATTATGCCTGTTCGTAGCACAGGCAGGTGCCGCAGATTTTTCACCCCATAGGGGAGAGAAGGCGATGACTGACTATCAGTTTTCCACAGTCTGGCGGGTTGAGGCTTCACTGCAGGATGTCTGGGATGTTTTCTCCCACCCGGATCAGTGGCCAGAATGGTGGAGAAGCCTTGAGCGTGTTGTTGAGATCAAGAAAGGCGATATACAGGGGGTCGGAGCGTTGCATCGTTACACCTGGAAGGGTGTACTTCCGTATCGTTTAACCTTTGATATCAATGTATTAAATATTATGCAGTACTCTCTTCTTGAAGGTGCTGCCAGCGGCGAGGTTGAAGGGCGCGGGGTATGGTCTTTTATTGATACCGGTAAGGAGACGATTGTCAGGTACGACTGGAATGTACGAACCACGATTCGCTGGATGAATATACTTGCCCCACTGGCGGCGCCGGTATTTCGCTGGAACCACGATACGGTAATGCGCGAGGGAGCGAAGGGATTAGCCCGTAAACTTGGCACCCATGTGTATATATTTTGATTCAGAACCTATCCCATCAGGGCTATTTTGCTTGCCATTTCACCGCTGGGCAGTGCTCAAACTGTTTGCGCCAATGACGTCTGCCAGGATAGGTTTTAGTTCTCTGTTCTCAGGGGCTGTTTTATCCCTGGAAGTTAAAAATCCCGCCGTTGCTAACTAACAATGCGGCAATTTCATTTAACGTCTTGTCGAATTCCGCTGCATTTTGCAGTCCTGCGTTATGCAGCCGTTCTAAATTCTCTCGCGATGCGTTATCCAGCGTTGGATCGGCACCATATAATTCGGGTTGAAGCCTGTAATATTTTGCGTTTTTTACCGTTGAGGCGATTTGTTGTAAATAGTAGGCAGTCATCTGCGGACCGCCTTCGAGCGCGATATCGATAGCGGGTTTCGCCCAGCCAAAGGGTCCCCAGTCTTTAACCTCTGAATATGAATAACCCTGCAGCTTTTTACCGGTACCCAGAGAGACAATGATCATGTCTTTGATGCCAGCGACGTTTGAAAACTTAATCGCCTCGGAATAGGCACACAGTGCTGGATCGTTCGCCACGACACCACCATCGACCAGGACATACTTTTGCGGCAATGGGGGAAGTGAGTAAATACGCGCTGCTTCGAAGTACGTTGGTGCCGCGGAGGTACCACGTAAAACATCTCTGACCAGAAAATCCCGTTTTTTGGCTACGGCAGAGTGTTGTTTGAAGATCACAGGAAGACGACTGCTGACATCATAAGCAACAAAGCAGGTTGGTTTTAATAATTCACTCAGTTTCGTATCACCGAAGGCTGTTTTTAATACTCGCTCCAGTTCCGTTGCCGAGTATTTTTCATCACTGACACCGCCTAATGAAGTGATGTTTTTCCAAATGCCGACGTCAAAAATCTCATCGCCGTCCTGAAGATAGAAGTTGACGGCTTCCTGTGCGGAAAATTTGGGGTTTCCTGTCGCGTCGGGACACACATAGGCAGAACAGAGGATGGCACCAGTACTGGTGCCTGCAACTAAATCGAAATAATCAGCGATTCTTGCTGTTGGCTTTTTTGCTCTTTCTTGTAACTTTTTCTCCAGTGCGACTAATAGCATACCTGGCAGGATGCCTCTGATGCCACCGCCATCAATAGACAGTATTCTCATCGCCATTTTGACTTCCCCTCAGTGTATGAAACATGAAAGCGGAGGACTACATGTGGAAGTGCCTGCGTTTAAATATAGACAGGTTTTCGGGTAATGACTCCAACTTATTGATAGTGTTTTATGTTCAGATAATGCCCGATGACTTTGTCATGCAGCTCCACCGATTTTGAGAACGACAGCGACTTCCGTCCCAGCCGTGCCAGGTGCTGCCTCAGATTCAGGTTATGCCGCTCAATTCGCTGCGTATATCGCTTGCTGATTACGTGCAGCTTTCCCTTCAGGCGGGATTCATACAGCGGCCAGCCATCCGTCATCCATATCACCACGTCAAAGGGTGACAGCAGGCTCATAAGACGCCCCAGCGTCGCCATAGTGCGTTCACCGAATACGTGCGCAACAACCGTCTTCCGGAGACTGTCATACGCGTAAAACAGCCAGCGCTGGCGCGATT
>NZ_JAOWIG010000056.1:0-2424 GCF_030332245.1 Citrobacter sp. Cy070 | reverse complement strand
CAGCTGATAGAAACAGAAGCCACTGGAGCACCTCAAAAACACCATCATACACTAAATCAGTAAGTTGGCAGCATCACCAAGGTTCTTTAACGAATAATTCCGATGTGTTGTGACAGTATAATCGAACGTAGATTGATAACTAACAAGTTAAAATGCTTAAAGGTGGCTATGACTAAATTAAATTATTTAAACCCGTGGTGTCTGTTTTAATTTCTGCGGTGATTGCAGCGGCTGGCTCTGTATATATCACGTCGAAATATTTTAAAACTGAGCTCCCCGGTAACGATGAAATAGGAAGAGTCGCGGCTACCTATCTGGTAAAAAAACCCCAGTATCTGCTTGAAGCGGGTAAGGCGCTTGAGAACCTGAACACTAACGCCTCCCTTGAGCGGATCATCCCTTACGCCCCGGCTCTCTTCGAGACCAAAGAGACACCTAACATTGGACCTGATAATGCTGCCGTCGCCGTCGTCGAGTTTTTCGACTACCAGTGCCATTTCTGTATGAAGGTAGCGCCGGTCGTTGAATCCGTGTTGAGCCAGAGCAGCGATGTTAAATTCTTCTTTAAAGAATTTCCAATCTTCGCTGGTTCGAAACCCGTTTCTGCGATGGGGGCGGCAACTGGCCTGCATGTTTATCAGACATTCGGCGCTGAAGCGTATCGTAAGTACCACAACAACCTGATGACCAGTGCGTATGTATTCTTCAATAACCAGCGTGAGTTTACACTCAGTGATTTAGACATGGTTGTGAACAAATCCGGGTTCAACAGCTCATTCGGCGACCGTGAGAAAGGCCGCTATGAGAATGTCATCTCCGGAAACATGCAGTTGGGTGAAGCTCTCGGGATCAACGGAACGCCAGGGTTCATTATCATGAACATGCAAAAACCCGACGCTGCAACGACATCATTCATCCCGGGCGCTGTTGACGAGGCCACCCTGAAATATGCAATCCAGAAGGCTCGTGGTGGCTAAAGTTACTTTTGTTTCCGGAAATTATCGGTTAACAGCGACATGGATGTCAGGTTTTTATGAAAAGTAGCACGTTCCAGCGACTAGTATATCGTGGAGACAGCCTGGACTGATTCATCATGGAATCCTGCTGATCCCTTCGATAACCAGAAACAGTTCTTTGTTAAACCTGTCCATCACTTTCATCAGTGTTTCGCTGATGCGCCTGGTGGGCTGCTCATCAAACAGCGATGGCAGGTCTGATGCATCGGTTATTGAAGAGGGTATCACTACTGCCTTTACGATCCATTTCAACCCGATTGCATTTCGTAATATCCGCACATCACTTTCATAAAACTCGCAGGCGTGATGATTCCGTAAGCGGATAGCTGGTCACTGATTTTTGCACAATGCGTGTAGACGAATATGCATAGTTTTGGTTATCGAAACATAGGACCGCTGGTGGATGACCACACATCAGAGATGCTTCTGCTAAGAAGGGCCTACCACGAAAAACTCGGAAAATGTGTTGCAATGATAGTTGTTTATGTTAAAAAGACGGCCTGCACTTAAGTTAAATTCGTTGTCTGGTACTGTAATGCCCAAAAAAAACCTGTATTCGGAAGAAGTATTGTTTGCCAAAAAGCAGCTAAATCAGCTCTCTACAATCAAAAATAAAGTTTCACAGCTGACGAGGCAATGGGAGGGGGCAATTGGTACCAACCCACCTGACTATTCTGACTTGGTTAATGATGTAGAAAAAATAGAGCGTCAAATTTATGAGCAAATAGGTGCTTGGAAAAAAACTCCAGCAATATAGGATTGAGTGGAATTTCATTCTGATAAGCTAATAATATTAAAGACGGGGTTATGTATAATTTCTTTGTATGGTTATAAAGGTATACAGAACATAGCCTTCTAACAATTTAAAGTTGCTCGTAAATTAGTTTTAACTACCAATAATCACGTGCATCAGTATAGGTTTAGAGCATGAAGAATAGCCGGATTGCTCTATAACCTATGCCATTATTAAGATAGCAGGACACCGATTAAGATACCTCCATGAGAACTACAGTAAACCCTCTGTAAATGCGAGGTGGGTAATGACTCTAACTTATTGATAGTGTTTTATGTTCAGATAATGCCCGATGACTTTGTCATGCAGCTCCACCGATTTTGAGAACGACAGCGACTTCCGTCCCAGCCGTGCCAGGTGCTGCCTCAGATTCAGGTTATGCCGCTCAATTCGCTGCGTATATCGCTTGCTGATTACGTGCAGCTTTCCCTTCAGGCGGGATTCATACAGCGGCCAGCCATCCGTCATCCATATCACCACGTCAAAGGGTGACAGCAGGCTCATAAGACGCCCCAGCGTCGCCATAGTGCGTTCACCGAATACGTGCGCAACAACCGTCTTCCGGAGCCTGTCATACGCGTAAAACAGCCAGCGCTGGCGCGATTTAGCCCCGAC
>NZ_JAOWIG010000055.1:0-15311 GCF_030332245.1 Citrobacter sp. Cy070 | reverse complement strand
ATCGGTGGAGCTGCATGACAAAGTCATCGGGCATTATCTGAACATAAAACACTATCAATAAGTTGGAGTCATTACCGGCATCCAGATAGATTTTATTCCTGAGAAATGCTTTTCAACAGGATGTTTGTTCGGGCATGATAATACGAATCATTATTATCGTGTAACTTATATCCCACAAATCACGCAAATGACAAAAACTTGTAGATTTAATGATGGTGTACTTACTGCCCCAGCAGTTACGATATCAGATCTGAATAATAATGCTTCCAGGTATCTAAAGCTTGAACCTACATCAGGTAACGTATCTTTTATTTGCAATAAAGGATTGTCCTCTTATTCTTTTAAGTATCATTTTGAGTCGGAGAGTATTCAAGGTAATATCCTCAAGAATGAATATGAAAATGAATATGGAGGTGCTGGGGATGTTGGGTTTGAAATCTCACTAAATGGAAGTCAAGCAATTAATTTTAGTGCAGGGAATAGTTCCAGCTATGATCTTTTGAATTTTAAAGATGTAACTCCAGAAGAACAACGCGTTAACTTAAATCTATATGGGAGATATGTTGTATATGGACAAAATATTCGACCAGGTAAAGTACAAAGTAGAGTTAAAGTTGTTACGGAATACGAGTGATATTTAATTGACGCACCCTTTATATAGGGTGCGTGTTTTTTTACCGGTGATAAAAAATCTCGCCGTCGTAGGCTTTAATGATTTTACCGTCGGCATCATTGACCAGCACGTATGCGCCGCCCATGTAGGTCCAGTGGGTGCCTGGCGTCGGTGCGGGCAGGTTGCGCAGATTCCACTGCTTAATGGTGTATTCTTCGGTGAGATACAGTGGTGGAACCTTGTCACCGGGTTTGAAATGGGTGAAGTCAGCAATAAAGCTGCTCAGCTCATACTTATCGATACCGGTGGGGGCTGCTGTTGCGGCTGGCGCGGCCCAGACGACGCTGCTCGCAAGCAGAAGTGCGCCCAGCAACATTTTATTTTTCATACCCATCCTTTCTACCTCTTCGGGTCATCAAAATCAGTCGTGTATCATTTCTGGCTTACAGGATATCTGACAAGCACTATTTTGTGTGTACCCCAGTTATTTCGTAAAAAGTGTAAATGAAGTGCAGATATGTAGGCAATGTTGGCCTGCAATTTACAACATGGCGTGCAGACAGTATCCTGTTGCTGAAACCTGAATATCATATTTGTGTTTCAACGACTCGGGGTGCCCTTCCGCGTGAAGGCTGAGAAATACCCGTACCACCTGATCTGGATAATGCCAGCGTAGGGAAGTCTGACACTGCTCGTGTCCCTTCTTTCACGCGGGCGGGAGCTGAACCATGCAGCCTGACCTGCACAGCCGCGCACTTGCGGCCCACACCTTACACCAATTTAGAACGCTTTCCCCCCTCACTCACTGTATGACCAACGAGGTTGTGCAAAGCTTCACTGCCAATACGTTACTGGCACTTGGCGCATCGCCCGCGATGGTGATCGAACCTGAGGAAGCCAGCCAGTTTGCTGCTATTGCCCAGGCGCTGCTCATTAATGTTGGAACACTGACTCAGGCGCGGGCAACGGCAATGCGTGCCGCCGTTGAACAGGCGCAGCAGGCGAAAACCCCCTGGACGCTCGATCCCGTTGCCGTGGGCGCACTGGCGTTTCGTCGTCGTTTCTGTCTGGATTTACTGGCGCTACAGCCAGCGGCTATTCGCGGTAACGCCTCAGAAATCCTTGCGCTGGCGGGGATGAACGGAGTGGGGCGCGGTGTAGACACGACTGATACGCCAGCGGTAGCCCTTCCGACAGCACAAACACTGGCACGCCAGGTTGGAACCATTGTCGTGGTGACCGGCGAAGTTGACTACGTTACCGATGGTCAGCGTACAGTCTGCGTGAATGGCGGTGACCCGTTGATGACGCGCGTAGTGGGCACCGGCTGTGCATTGTCAGCGGTAGTCGCAGCCAGTTGCGCCCTGGAGGGAGAAAGGTTGAACAATGTTGCTTCAGCCTGTAGCTGGATGAAGCAAGCCGGACAACGCGCCACTGAACAATCGACGGGACCGGGAAGTTTTGTTCCGGCATTTCTCGACGCTCTCTATAACCTGAACGCCCAGGAGCAAGCATGAAACGGATTAACGCATTAACGATCGCCGGAACCGATCCAAGCGGTGGCGCGGGTATCCAGGCCGATTTAAAAACCTTCTCGGCGCTTGGCGCATACGGCTGCTCAGTTATTACCGCGTTGGTGGCACAAAATACGCGCGGGGTGCAGTCGGTGTATCGCATTGAACCTGACTTTGTTGCTGCACAGTTGGACTCGGTGTTCAGCGATGTGCGCATCGATACCACCAAAATCGGCATGCTGGCAGAAACCGATATTGTCGAAGCCGTTGCCGAACGTTTACAGCGTCATCGGGTACAAAACGTCGTACTGGATACGGTAATGTTGGCAAAAAGCGGCGATCCGCTGTTGTCTTCCTCTGCGGTTGAAACGCTGCGTACCCGTCTGTTACCGCAAGTGTCGATTATTACCCCTAATCTGCCGGAGGCGGCGGCGTTGCTCGGGGCATCGCATGCCCGAACGGAGCAGGAAATGTTAGAGCAGGGGCGCGCGTTGCGGGCGCTGGGCTGTGAGGCGGTATTAATGAAAGGGGGTCATCTTGATGATGAGCAAAGCCCTGACTGGCTGTTTACCCGCGATGGCGAACAGCGTTTCACCGCGCCAAGGGTGGTGACAAAAAATACGCACGGAACGGGGTGCACGTTGTCAGCAGCGCTGGCGGCACTGCGTCCACGCCATGTTAACTGGGCTGATACGGTACTGGAGGCTAAGTTGTGGCTCTCTGCGGCGCTGGCGCAGGCGGATACGCTGGAAGTGGGCGAGGGGATTGGTCCGGTGCATCATTTCCACGCGTGGTGGTGATGAGCAGAAATGGTATACTGGCTGCAGAAACGGCTGCCAGGAAAAAGATAAATGGAACAAGCGCATACCCAGCTTATCGCGCAACTGAATGAACGTATTTCAGCGGCGGACAACACGCCGCTGTATATGAAATTCGCTCAAACGGTTAAGAACGCTGTGCGCAGTGGGATCCTGGAGCATGGCAATATCCTGCCTGGCGAGCGCGACCTCAGCCAGTTGACCGGAGTTTCACGCATTACGGTGCGCAAAGCGATGCAGGCGCTGGAAGAAGAGGGGGTGGTGACGCGTGCGCGTGGCTACGGGACGCAAATCAATAACATCTTCGAGTATTCGCTCAAAGAAGCGCGCGGTTTTTCACAACAGGTAGTGTTACGCGGTAAAAAGCCGGATACGCTGTGGGTGAATAAACGCGTGGTGCCCTGCCCGGAAGAGGTGGCTCAGCAGTTGGCCATTGCTGTCGGCAGTGAGGTCTTCTTGCTCAAGCGCATTCGCTATGTTGATGAAGATGCTGTGTCTATTGAAGAATCATGGGTACCCGCCCATCTTATCCATGACGTGGATGCCATTGGCGTTTCCCTGTACGACTATTTCCGCAGCCAGCATATCTTTCCACAGCGCACACGCTCACGCGTTAGCGCGCGGATGCCGGACGCCGAGTTTCAGTCACATATCCAGATGGACAGCAAAGTGCCGGTACTGGTGATCAAGCAGGTAGCGCTTGATCAGCAGCAACGGCCTATTGAATACAGTATCAGTTACTGTCGAAGCGACCTATACGTCTTTGTGTGCGAGGAGTAACGCCTCGCGTGAGGGGGCGCAGTCGCCGCCGCGGTGACCCACCACCCAGGATGCTACTGCATTGCCAAGCAGGACGGCATCGCCCAGCGACCAGCCTGATGCCAGCCCAGCCAGCATGCCGCCGGCGTGGCTGTCACCTGCGCCAATGGTGTGAACGACCGCCGTTGCAAATGCCGGTACGCAGCCAGATGTCTGTGCGCTGAAATACCATGCGCCGTCTTTATCGTGACGCACGACCACCGGTGCGGTGAAACGCTGCACCCATTCTGCGCCAAAACCTTCCACATCCTGACTCAATGCAAATCGCTCGGCAGCAATTTCCGCCTCCTGACGATTAAGTGACACCAGCGGACGGCAGGCCATAATTCGTACCAGTAAGGGCTCGGGAATGTCGCCGATGCGCGGGCCAAAATCGATAAACGGCGTCACCTCTTCCAGACCTTCCAGCCACTGCACCAGCAATTCACCGCACGGGGATGCTAGCTGATAACCCGAGAGATACACCAGGCTATGACGCGGGATATCCAGCTGTGCCAGCCAGGCGGCATTCCACTGATTCTCAACGCCGCTAAAGGACATAAATGTGCGTTCACCGTCTGGCTCTACCAATGCCAGACACCAGCCGTTATCGCCTTCGGCATTATCGATCAGGCTGTGCAATCCTTCTTTCACCATACGGTTGCGGATAATATCGGCCCACACGCCCTGACCCAGCGGTAACGCATTGCTGGCCTCGATACCTAAACGTTTAAGCGCCACGGCAATATTGAGCGCGCAGCCGCCAACGTTCACCCCTTGCTGCTTAAGCTCAATATCACAGCCGCGCCAGGGAAGGGCATACGCATCGGCAATCACATCAATAACCGCCGCGCCGACTACCGTGACAGGCCGCTGTGTATGTAACTGTGGGAGAAGGTGTTGTAGGCGCGTGGTGTTCATCGCGCCTCCCGATGCTCACGCAGCTGCATTAATCCACTGGCGTAGCGGATAAAGTCCAGCTGATTTACCGCATCAAGCTCATGTTTCAATGCCGGGTCAATCGCGCCGACGCCGTGCAGCGCGCCACAAATGGCGGTTGCCATCGCCCCGATGGTGTCGGTATCGCCGCCGAGGTTCGCGCACAGAATGGCGCAGCGGTTGGGATCGGTCTGCGCCAGTTCGACCATCGCGATGGCGCAAGGTACGGATTCAATCGTACTGGTTCCAGCCCCCACCACCTGATACAGCTGCTCACTGGCAGACTCAAAGCCGTCGGCATTACGGACGATTTTCAGCGCCAGTTCAAGGCGTGCACAGAGAGACGCGCTGAAGGTGGTGATCCGCTTTTGCTGGGCATGCCGGGCAATGGCGGGCAGTGCGTCGATAATCTCCGACCATTTACCGCCATCAATGGCGCGTGATACCGCCCACGCGACCACAACTGCGCCAGCAATAGCCAGATCCGATTTATGCGTTGGACTGGAAGCTAATGCTACGTCGTCGATAAAGGCATCGAGATCGCGCGCGGGCAGCAGACATCCCAACGGCGACACGCGCATAGCCGCCCCATTGGTGACACCGTTGTTTTCCAGTTCGGCGACGGGTTTGCCGTCGCGAATGGCGTTTAGGGCAATTTTTGAGGTCGGGCCGAGCACGTTTTTATTGAAGGCATCAAAGCGCTCTGCCCAGGCCAGAATATTGCGACCAATGACGTCGGGTACAATTTCTCCGTCGCACTCAAGCAGGGCATCTGCCAGACACAGCGCCATGGAGGTGTCATCAGTGAACTCCGCCTGGCTGAAATAGCAGGCGGCATTATTCTCCGCCGGACCGGGCAAAAAACGGTCGATCCAACCGAAGTGAGCTTTTACCCGGGTTCGTGGCCACAGTTCCGACGGCATACCCATCGCATCCCCTAACGCCTGCCCATAAAGAGCACCGAGAATACGTTCTGCTTTCATTTAATTTCCCCTTGTTGCAATACGATATCGCGGTCGTCCACCTTAATGGCGGTGATTTCTTTGTCTGACTCGCGAAAGAAAATCATAAACAGCACGGCGATAACGGCGATCATGATCGCGCCAAATCCCCACATGCCAGCCCAGTTAAAGGTGAGGCCATTCACCGGCTCTTTATAAGCAAACATTTTTTCCATCATCACCCCACCCAGGCGGTAGCCGAGCAGGCTGCCGAATCCCTGACAGCAGAGAGTGATTAACCCCTGCGCAGCGGTACGCATGTGCACTGGCGCTTTTTTATCGACATAGATGTAGGCCGTAACGTAGTAGAAGTCGTAGCTAACGCCATGTAGCAGAATGCCGAGAAATAGCAGGGCGTAGGTGAAATATTCTTCCGCGCCGCCGTAAACAAAAAATCCGTAGCGGATCGCGGCAGTGATAAGACCAAGCAACAGTACCTTTTTAATGCCAAAGCGTTTGGTGAAGAACGGCAGTGCCAGCATGAAGAAAATTTCAGAGAACTGGCCCAGCGTCATCCAGCCGGTCGCATTTTTCATCCCAACTTCTGTCAGGTAGCCGTTGGCGAAGATGTAGTAAAACGCCAGCGGCATGGCAAACAGAAAAGAGCAGAAGAAAAAGACCAGGAAGTTCTTATCACGCAGCAGGATCAGCGCATCCAGACCCAGCATGACTTTGAAATCCATCTTGCCGGTACTTTTCGGTGGCGTATCCGGTAAAAAGAAAGCGAAGATACCCAGTAACGCGGAACTCGCGGCCGTAATGAGCAGCGGAATGTTGGTCGGTGAAATGTCGTTATAGCCGAGCATTTGCGGTAAGAACCCGCAAGCCAGGCCGGAAGCAATCCAGCCGATCGTGCCCATTACGCGAATGCGCGGAAAATCACGTTCGACATCCGGGACGTTGGCGAAGGCGATACTGTTGGTTAGTGCAATCGTCGGCATATAGGTGAGTGAATACGCCAGCAATAGCGGAAAGAATCCGCCGAACGTCGTCTGCTGCGCTGCAAAATACATCAAAATCGCGCCGACAAACATCAGCACTGCCAGTACTTTTTGCGCAGAGAAAAAGCGGTCAGTGATCGAACCGACGAAGATCGGTGAGAGGATCGCGGCAATGGCGGTACAGGCATAAGACCAGCCAATTTCACCAGCAGTAAAGCCGCTTTTACTCAGCCAGAGCCAAAGCGGCACAAACCAGGCGCCCCAGATAAACCACTCCACAAACATCATGAACGACAGCTTAACTGTAGTTTTCATCTTTAAATCCTTCATGACAGGTAAGGTACGTCTGGATAGTACCACTCAACAATACCTTTTAAATACCTTTGTGGTCTAAATTTGACCGTTGTATCATTTTTTGATGCCTGAATCGAGCCAGCGGAAATCGCTGAAAAGTGCGCTAAAGATGGAAAAAATGCGCAGTCAGTACCAGGCTTATTGCTGCCCGCCATCAGGCGGGTCAGGACAATCCACTTCCGAGATCAAATCGGAACTTACGGGAGCATAGCTATGACTGATATTGCGCAGTTGCTTGGCAAAGATGCCGACAACCTTTTACAGCATCGTTGTATGACCATTCCTTCTGACCAACTTTACCTGCCAGGACATGATTACGTCGACCGCGTGATGGTTGACAATAACCGTCCCCCCGCCGTGCTGCGTAATATGCAGACGCTGTACAACACCGGACGGCTCGCCGGGACCGGTTATTTGTCGATTCTGCCTGTAGACCAGGGTGTGGAACATTCTGCTGGGGCATCGTTTGCCGCAAACCCGCTGTATTTTGATCCGAAAAATATTGTTGAGCTGGCGATTGAAGCAGGCTGCAACTGCGTCGCGTCAACCTATGGCGTGCTGGCGTCTGTTTCCCGCCGTTATGCGCATCGCATTCCATTCCTGGTGAAAATTAACCATAACGAAACGCTTAGCTACCCGAATACCTTTGACCAGACGCTGTATGCCAGCGTGGAGCAAGCGTTCAATATGGGCGCGGTCGCGGTGGGGGCAACCATTTATTTTGGTTCAGAGGAGTCGCGCCGCCAGATTGAAGAGATCTCTGCAGCCTTTGAGCGCGCCCATGAGCTGGGCATGGTGACGGTACTGTGGGCCTATTTGCGCAACTCTGCGTTTAAGAAAGACGGTGTGGATTATCATGTTTCGGCTGATTTGACCGGGCAGGCAAACCATCTGGCGGCAACTATCGGCGCGGATATCGTTAAACAGAAAATGGCGGAGAATAACGGCGGGTATAAAGCGGTTAACTTCGGCTATACCGACGATCGTGTCTATAGCAAGCTGACCAGTGATAACCCGATTGACCTGGTGCGTTATCAACTGGCGAACTGCTATATGGGACGCGCCGGACTCATTAACTCCGGTGGTGCGGCCGGCGGAGAAACCGATCTCAGCGATGCGGTACGTACCGCGGTGATTAACAAGCGTGCCGGTGGCATGGGGTTAATTCTTGGACGTAAAGCGTTCAAGAAAACCATGGCTGACGGCGTGAAGCTGATTAATGCCGTCCAGGATGTTTATCTGGATAACAAAGTCACGATTGCCTGATGTCAGTAGAGTGCCGTCGGATTAGCGCAATAATGGGCAACCCGGCGGTAGCCTGCAGCGCAGGGCTGCAGGCAGGATTTCAACATGAAACTCTTGCCCGCTGAGCGGTTCTCCATCCAGATTGAAGGTAATTTCATGTGGCGCACGGATATCAAACCATGATGATGTGCCATCAATGATATTCGGATTGTCTTCGGACTGAGTTATCGCCGATAGCAGTGCCGGAATCAGCTCCTCACCGGTAAAGATTCGCAGTTGCAGCAGGCCGTCATTAATGAGCGCTGTCGGGCAAAGTTGCTGTCCACCACCGGCCTGACGCCCATTGCCAATACCAATCACCAGCGCGTCCCCCTGCCAGTGAAAGTTTTCGCCGCGAATTTCGCAACTGTCTGGCTTCAGCGTATCCATGCGCATTAACCCGTGAATAAAGTACGACACACCGCCAAGGGCGGCTTTGAGTTTCTCCGGTGTTTCGGTAGTGATCCGAGTACCGAACCCTCCGGTCGCCATATTGATAAAGCAGGTTTTATCGTTGACCTGCGCCATATCAATCTCTACCGAATTCCCGGCAATGGCCAGCTTTAATGCCTTGTCCAGCGCTTCAGGAATGCCAACGCTGGTAGCAAAATCATTTGCCGTTCCCAATGGCAAAATCCCGAGCGCCGGAACATTCTCCCCCTGACAGTGGATCAGCGCAGTGGATACTTCGTTGATGGTACCGTCACCACCGCCGGCAATCACCGTTGCTACGCCCAACCGGAGCGCTTCATCAACGTAACGTTGTGCATCGCCTTTTTCCCAGGTCACGCGAACATGGATTTCGACACTCTCATTGCGCAGTTGAGCAATAGCGTCACGCAGGGGAAGGTTATCAGCACTTTTTCCATTCAGGATCAGTAAGCTGGCCGGGAATGCTATCATCCTGTTGCCTCACTTTTATCGTTTTAACTAGTGTATGTCAGGAATGCATATATGGCGTAGGAACTGACTGAAAGCGAAGATCCATCGACGGGTTCTGAGGGCGGTTGATAGTCTGTATGGGACAGAGGCGAAAAAAAAGCCCGTACTCCGGTCCGGGCTTCTCATCCCCGCCAGACTGTGCAACATGCGAAAAAAAAGCCCGTACTTGCGTACGAGCTCTTCTTTAAATATGGCGGTGAGGCGGGGATTCGAACCCCGGATACGTTGCCGTATACACACTTTCCAGGCGTGCTCCTTCAGCCACTCGGACACCTCACCATATTGTTGTTCCTGTACTGCTGGAACGGGCGCTAATGTAGGGGAAATACCGCCCCGGCGTCAATCTACTTTTTCAAAAAAACGTGCATTTACACAAACTTCAAGCAACATGGGGCTTAAATGAGCGGGAATTGTTTTTTTTGCCAGCACTCTGAAATTTGCTAATCTGATGTTCCCTCGGAAAATGATGATAATAAGTGCGAGAATGTTCCGCATAACAATGTTCAGGAGACAATATGGAAATAATTTTCTATCACCCTACATTTGATACGGCCTGGTGGGTAAAGGCGCTGACGAAAGCCATCCCTGGCGCTAACGTTCGCGAGTGGAAAGCGGGTGATAATGCCCATGCCGACTATGCGCTGGTCTGGCATCCTCCGGTTGAAATGCTGGCAGGGCGAAAGTTAAAAGCTGTCTTTGCATTGGGAGCCGGAGTGGACTCCATCCTCAGTAAGCTTAAAGCACACCCGGAGATGCTGGATACCTCGATTCCACTTTTCCGTCTGGAAGATACCGGTATGGGTCTGCAAATGCAGGAGTATGCGGTGAGTCAGGTGTTGCACTGGTTCCGCCGCTTTGATGACTATCAGGCATTAAAATCCCAGGCGAAGTGGCAGCCGTTGCAAGAGTACACCCGTGATGAATTTACCATCGGCATCATGGGAGCTGGTGTATTAGGGGCTAAAGTGGCAGAGAGCCTGCAGGCATGGGGGTTCCCACTGCGTTGTTGGAGCCGTACCCGTAAATCCTGGCCTGGTGTGGAAAGTTTTGCGGGCACCGAAGAATTGAGTGCATTTTTAAGCCAGACGCGTGTGCTGGTTAATCTTCTGCCCAATACGGCAGAAACGGTAGGCATTATTAATGCCGGACTGTTGAATCAATTACAGGATGGAGCCTATGTGCTGAACCTGGCGCGTGGTGTTCATCTCAATGAAGACGATCTTCTGGCATCGTTGGATAGCGGAAAACTGAAAGGTGCGATGCTGGATGTCTATAGCCGAGAACCGCTACCAGAAGACAACCCATTGTGGAAACACCCGCGTGTGGCGATGACGCCGCACATTGCTGCGGTAACGCGCCCAGCGGAAGCGGTGGATTATATTTCTCGTACAATCCTGAGCCTGGAAAGTGGAAAAGCGGTTACCGGTCAGGTCGATCGCGTTCGGGGTTACTGATATCAATGTCAACCCGGCCAGCGCCGGGTTTCGACTAAATACAACCCGAATTATTTAGGGTATTAATGGCGGCGATACCTGCTATCCTTGACGGAAAACGACTACAGGAGAGAGTTATGTATCCCGTTGACCTGCATATGCATACCGTTGCCAGCACCCATGCCTACAGCACCTTAAGTGATTACATCGCTGAAGCTCATCGCAAAGGCATCAAGCTGTTTGCCATTACCGATCATGGACCGGACATGGCGGATGCGCCTCATCACTGGCACTTTATTAACATGCGTATTTGGCCGCGTGTTGTAGATGGCGTAGGGATCCTGCGCGGCATTGAGGCGAATATTAAGAATATAGAAGGTGAAATTGACTGCTCAGGGCCGATGTTTGACTCACTCGATCTGATTATTGCAGGCTTCCATGAGCCGGTTTTTGCACCTCACGATAAAGACACGAATACCCAGGCGATGATCGCCACGATGGCGAGCGGCAATGTGCATATTATCAGCCATCCAGGAAATCCCAAATATCCCGTCGATATCACCGCAATTGCACAGGCGGCGGCAAAATATCAGGTCGCGCTGGAAATCAATAATTCCTCGTTTTTGCATTCGCGTAAGGGCAGTGAAGATAACTGTCGAGCTGTGGCTGCGGCAGTACGTGATGCAGGTGGCTGGGTGGCCCTGGGTTCAGATTCCCATACCGCATTCACGTTGGGAGAGTTCGGTGAATGCCGTAAGATTCTGGATGATGTGGGCTTCCCGGAAGACCGAATTCTGAACGTTTCACCAAAACGCTTGCTGTCGTTTCTGGAATCGCGGGGCATAGAGCCTATCGCGGAATTTGCTGAACTTTAATTGTTACTAACTGGAATATATCAATGAACGAGTTTTCTATCCTGTGCCGTGTACTGGGCTCGCTGTTTTACCGCCAACCGCAGGACCCTTTACTGGTTCCCCTGTTTACCTTGATTAGCGAAGGTAAACTGTCTGCTAACTGGCCACTGGAACAGGATGAGCTGTTGGCCCGTTTGCAGAAAAGCTGTGATATGCCCCAGCTTGCTGCAGATTACAACGCGCTGTTTGTCGGGAAAGAGTGTTCAGTGCCGCCTTATCGTAGCGCCTGGGTAGAAGGGGCGAAGGAAGCGGATGTTCGTGCATTCCTGTCTGCGCGTGGAATGCCGCTGGCGGATACACCAGCCGATCATATTGGTACCTTGTTGCTGGCGGCATCCTGGCTTGAAGACCAGTCCGCAGAAGATGAGAGTGAAGCACTGGAAACCTTGTTTGTTGACTACCTGCTTCCCTGGTGCGACACGTTCCTTGGTAAAGTTGAGGCGCATGCGAATACCGCTTTCTGGCGAACTATGGCGCCACTGACGCGCGATGCAATTAGTGCAATGTGGGATGAATTACAGGAAGATACAGACGAATAAATGTGATTTAAGTCACTATATACTGCAACGCAATTCATCATCTTGCATGAATTGTGTGCACGATCTCATTACCATGCCGTTTTTCTGCTAAGATGCGCGGCATGAACATACTTCTCTCTATTGCAATCACAACGGGCATTCTCTCCGGACTCTGGGGATGGGTGGCCGTTTCTCTTGGTTTACTCAGTTGGGCTGGCTTCCTGGGCTGTACAGCCTATTTTGCCTGCCCACAAGGTGGACTGAAAGGGCTGTGGATCTCGGCGTGTACGCTGCTAAGCGGTGTGGTGTGGGCGTTGGTGATTATTAATGGTAGTGCACTTGCCCCACATATGGACATCCTTGGCTATGTCATGACGGGAATTGTCGCATTTATGATGTGTATACAGGCAAAGCAATGGCTGCTTTCATTTGTGCCAGGCACGTTTATTGGCGCATGCGCAACGTTTGCAGGGCAAGGGGATTGGCAACTGGTTGTGCCGTCTCTGGCGCTAGGTCTGGTATTCGGCTATGCGATGAAAAACAGCGGATTGTGGCTGGCATCACGTCGCGAAAACCCGGCTTCATCCACGCTGACCAGTAAATAAAAAAAGCGTGAGGGCTTCCTCACGCTTTTTATTCTCTCTTTAGTATCAGGACTCTGGAGGTACCGACATATGGCGGTATTTGACCAGAATGTCGTTATCAACTTGTTTCTTATCCTGCAAATCCCACAAGCCGCGATCGATACCGTCATTTATCAGGAAGATAACGCCAGTTTCAATGGCTGACATCAGGCAAAGCATGACCGGTTCGTTAGAGGTATAACCAATTTCCCCTTCCAGAAGCCGTTGGTAGTCAATGAAACGGAATACCCCTGCCTGCACTTCATAAGACAGGATGGTTTTACTGGTATTGACCGAAGAAAGGATCTCACCGGTACTGACGTTAACTACGCGCAGGTTTACCGCTATCTGGTCGAGTTGATATTGCGTATCGGCACCAATACCGAAATAACGCGCGCCGACACCACCTGATTTAACGTTGCTTTCATAGCCGATGATTGAACCTTCCACCATCACGTTAGCTGCGGTTAATGATTGCAGCGGAATTCGGTTGTTAATGGCAACCGTGCCGTTTTCCTGTGCCGCACGGATGATTTTTCGTTCGTTCAGTAAGTTCTGTAATCCCTGACGCTCCAGCGGGACGAACCAACGCGAATCTTTCAGTGCGGTAACCAGCATTGCCGTGGCACTTTGCGGTACGGCAGTGGAGAAGTTACTTGCCGGATAAGGTTTAAACTGACCAGTTTCATCCTGGATATTGTAAACCGATACAAAGATTTTACCCGTAGGCATCGGGAGATGCGTCAAGTCTTTGTAACTTTGGGCGCGAGGCATTAATGTCGGTTTAGCGGCTTCTTGCGGTGGGGACGTTAAGCATCCGCTGAGTAAAAATACTGCAACCATTATAAGTAAGCGCTGCATGATTTTTTCCTTTCGTGGCTATGGCTTAGAAATCGGTTGACTGTGTTTGTAAACCCGACACTTCGATCGTTGATGTTTTTCCCGATTTCCTGTCGGTAACATTCAATTGCAGCTGCCCGTCCCGGTTAGCGATATCAATGATAAAATCATTGGTCACCATTCTTCCCGGCTTACCGGTATTAATGTTGGTGAGCAGGCCGCCGAGAATTTGTGACTGAATCGCCTGAGTAAAGTTATCCAGCGCTGACGGTGTTTCAATTCCGTAATCGCTATAGCTCGGATCTTTATAGGAGTTCTGCGCCTGAGCGCTGTTCAACAAAAAAGCGCCGTTATTCGGGTTGCCACCAAAGTTTGGATTTCGGAACTGGAACGTCATGTTTCCGGCCCAACTTAATGGTGAAATTAGCATGAGCAAAACCACTGCATGTTTGACACGCATGAAAGCCTCCGGACAAAATCATGTTTTAGAATTCATCGCGCGCTAAATCGCTCGTGCTTAATAGTGTTTGATCTATTTGCCGGCGATTTAATGCTTCCTCAGTTTGTGCCAATGCGAAGACGACAATTTTGTCGAAGTCTCTTTTCGTGGGGAATAAAAAAGTCTGGAAGATAACGTCCTGATTGACCGTTATGGTGATCCAACTTCCCCAACGCGCACTGGGTCTTTCATTGATAGTTAAATTTCCTGTGTACTCACTTTCCCACTTGTCACTAAATGCACGATAAAAATCATGCCCGATTGAAGAGACAGTGTGGTCAGTTAACAGTCCGGGAACCTCCACTTCTACGCTTGTAGCCGCGTGCAAATTCCCGGCAGCAAAGAATAAATTTGCTGCCACAATCCAGGTCAAATAGCGTTTCATGGCTTTATCGCCTGAGGTTATCATTGGCCCATGAGACCGCCTGCGTACGATTTTTGACAGCTATCTTTTTGAAAAGATTATAAAGATGTGTTTTTACCGTATTTTCACTGATAAATAGTGAGCGAGCGATTTCAATATTTGAGGCGCCGATACGCAATTTATTAAGTATCTCTTTTTCACGGTGTGTCAGCAGCGCTGATTCCGTGCTGTTATAACGATAATTTCCAGAATGCGTGATCAGATAACTGGCAAGCTTTTGCGTGAAGTAACATTCACCGCGTAAGACACCCTGCAAGCCGCTAACAACACGCTGTTCGTCTTCAGTTGCGTAAAACACGCCATTGATATGTGGCCAGTTTTCGATATCCCGATAAGGGTAGTCATCAGGGGTATTCAACAATAACGTCTTTATATTGTTGTTTTTTCTGCTCAAATTATCTTGCCAGTAATGGATCAGTTTTTTATCTGCCTCCATCATATCCAGTAAAACAATGCAGCTGGAGGAAATATCATCCAGAGAACGGGTAATGACTCCAACTTATTGATAGTGTTTTATGTTCAGATAATGCCCGATGACTTTGTCATGCAGCTCCACCGATTTTGAGAACGACAGCGACTTCCGTCCCAGCCGTGCCAGGTGCTGCCTCAGATTCAGGTTATGCCGCTCAATTCGCTGCGTATATCGCTTGCTGATTACGTGCAGCTTTCCCTTCAGGCGGGATTCATACAGCGGCCAGCCATCCGTCATCCATATCACCACGTCAAAGGGTGACAGCAGGCTCATAAGACGCCCCAGCGTCGCCATAGTGCGTTCACCGAATACGTGCGCAACAACCGTCTTCCGGAGCCTGTCATACGCGTAAAACAGCCAGCGCTGGCGCGATTTAGCCCCGAC
>NZ_JAOWIG010000054.1:0-40545 GCF_030332245.1 Citrobacter sp. Cy070 | reverse complement strand
TCAGCCGATGCCGGCTACCAAGGAGCGCCACAGCGCGAGGAGCTGGCCGAGGTGGATGTGGACTGGCTGATCGCCGAGCGTCCCGGCAGGGTAAAAACCTTGAAGCAGCATCCGCGCAAGAACAAAACGGCCATCAACATCGAATACATGAAAGCCAGCATCCGTGCCAGGGTGGAGCACCCGTTTCGCATCATCAAGCGGCAGTTCGGCTTCGTGAAAGCCAGATACAAGGGGCTGCTGAAAAACGATAACCAACTGGCGATGTTATTCACCCTGGCCAACCTGTTTCGGGTGGACCAAATGATACGTCAGTGGGAGAGATCTCAGTAAAAACCGGAAATAACGCCAGAAATGGTGGAAAAAATAGCCTAAATAGGCTGATTCGATGTGTTTGCGGGAAAAAAATCGGCCCAGATCCGCGAAATTTTAATCAGCGAGTCAGCTTGGGAAGAAATGACCTGCTTATTCGCACCTTCCCTAATCAAAAAACATCGAGGTGGTTTTATGCAACTCGTCGGGTACATCAATGATCTGGAAAAGGCTCGTGATGCGGTTGATTCAGCCGCAGAACTTCTGTTTAACGAGGCCAATAGTCTTCGGGAGGAATACTGGGACAAAGCTATTGCTGATGACGAGAAGGCACGGTACAGCTTTAACGTAACCAGGCAAGGAACAACTATCAGGATCCGCTGGGCCAGATTGACACCTTTGCGCAAAGCTGGTGGAGGCATTGATCGTGTCGTTCCCAAATACCTACCTCTCAACAAAGGCGAATCATATCCACCAGCGAAATTTAAGGATGCAAGCCAGCGAGAACTTGCGCTTATCGAACTGTATGAAGGTCAGCTTATTTGGTTGCGTGATGAGTTACGAAAAAACCGTGCAATTCGGCAGGCACTTTCACTTCGAATAACTCACCTAAGAAAACAGCTTTAGAAATACAAACCGCTCTGGAGTAAACATAACGGATATACATGAATACCAGGCGATGACCTGGTATTTTTGTTAGTGAGCCTTCAGGCGATCTGTTAGTGAGCCTTCAGGCGATAGCGGACTTATCGCGGCGGAAATGAATCAGGATGATCGCAATATGATCGCGAGTGTTTTCGCCCGGGTATGATCGGGTGGGAATGCAGCGGACTATTTCGCGGGCGCGAATATGGAAGGTAAACAAAGCGGAAGCGATAGCGTCGGTTTTCTCTATTTTTACATCGGGAGGTTGAGCATGGTAATAATCAAACCGCACGATGTCGGAGGAAAGATGAATTTCCTCCGGGGGTTTTTATGGGCAACCGGAGGTTGCCCTGGTTTTAATCGCCGGGGAAAACCAAAAGTGAATAACCAACATGGTTTTCCTCCGGGGGTTTTTGTCGCGGCGAGTACCGCTTAGAAATTGTGATCGGCTATCGAAACGGACAATATGAAGTCGATACCCTCGTTCGGAATAACTTCCCTCCCGATACACGCGTAAACAAAACGAAACCATTAACAAATTATCGCTCAGATTATCAAAGTGGATCATCTCCGTCTCATACCAGCCAAATTCCCTTGTAAACCGATCTGTATTCGCAAAAGGATCCGTTATTGGGATAAAACCACGCCAGAATCGCCTCAGAACGATTCTGAGCTTATCCCCCTGGTATTTTCACGATCGGATTGATTAAAACGCGCCTGAGCGTTTTGAGCGCGTTTTGTAGATCGACATATCTGTAAATTTCCTGAGTATGGTTTGGCTATGCCCTGATTTTGTTCCGAACGGGGAAGCCGTTATGATTAGGTCTGAATGTAAAGCACTTGTAGAGGTGATGCGGTATGAGTCACGAGCGCATTGAGGTTTTTGGTGATGGAGGCAGCTGGATAGCCGAAAGGCTTAAGTCATTCAGGTTAACGATCTTGGGTCAAAGTGAGTCGTTGTCTATCGTCAGGAACCCGACTGACAATTCTGCCTGGGTGACTCACGATGATACCGGCCTTGTTTTATGTCCCCTCCATGTTGATGGTTCGTTGGCCCCGGATATCGCTGAAGCTACTGAGACGGTGGAGAAATACATCTCCCGAGTGAGCCCTGCGGGAATATCAGCACGGATAAAGCAAGCCCGTAACCACCTGGATAGAATTGCCGCACCGGTAGACTCACGTTCTGCGGCAGCACTGTTAAGACGTGGCGGAATCCCGATTCTCTCACTGCGAACCACGGAATATCTGAAGTGGTACGAGTTGTTAGCGAGACTGGCGAAAGGTCAGGCTCTGTCACCATCCATCTGGGTGGATAACTACCTTGCCGGTGATACACCAGAAAGTGCATGGGCTAATGGACGCGGACTCTATGAGTTAATCAACAATGGGAATATGACATCAGCCAATACGATTTTCCCGGTCTGGTATTCTGTAGCTCTCGCACTGGGAAGATTCACAACAGAAGAACTACCTGTGATGAACGCCTGGCCGAGCTATTGTGATGGAACCCGTGTGGAGAGTTTTATCCAGTTGTATCGTGATTAATTCTTATTCATATGTCATATGATTAACGCTAAAGAAGATCTGCGGTAAGTCTGGCCGTTACCCGGAACCCCGGGACAGACCGAAACTTGCTTTCGGGTTGTCTCGGGGTTGGCCGAGCGAAGCGCTGGCAAGCACCACACCTATTTTGAGGAGAAGCCAATGTTAATTTCGTATAAGAGCAAATTGAAATTAGGATCTATCGCACTATGTTCATTTGGTGTAGGTATGGGCGTTATGCTATCAAAAACCGTTCCACTATCTTTAAGCGCTGTAGTAGTACTCGCCTTTTTCTGGTTACTCTCAATCATTTGTTTAGGGGTTGCTGCTTTCTTTTGTTCCGATTGAAATTGTGTAGTTCATACAGTACCCCGAATAATCCCCGCCTTTGTCAGTAGATAACCGTGAGGCAGACCGAAACTTGTTTTCGGGCTGTCGAGGGGTTGGCCGAGCGAAGCGCTGGCAAGTACAGACCATATTGTTCCCCCTGCATTTCTCATCGCTAAATTCTTTCTTGAAATATCGTCAGATTCCCTGTTTGTCACCCACCAGCCTCATGTTGTTATTGACCTAACTGCCATTCAATGGGAAGCAACAATGTTTAATTTAATCGCGAAGGCTAAAGAAGCAGGTTATCAATTCTGGATCAGTGCCTCCAAGGTACTGACAGTTACTACCGGAACCGAGATGGGGCTGACGATTATTAAAACTGTAACTGATATTAACCCTTGCTTGCTGGTGGCGGAGTTAATGAACCTTGGGATCACGTTATCCCCAGATAATAATTATTTCTGCTGGTTGGATAGCGAAGGTGTCCTTTGGGCCGTTGACCGCCACCATCTCTATCGAGGAAATACAGGGGAGCATGGGGTAAACTGGGATGTCGTCTATCATCACGGCATGGTAATTAATACCCCTGAGCAGGCATCCATCCTTTTCAAAATTCCCCACATTGGGCGCTTTACTGCCACTGTAATGTATAGCGCTGGCTATACACCCGACTGGGCTCTTCCAGCCTTTGTTGATTTTTCTGGTGAACCGGATCATGAAACAATACTGTCGTGGTTATCCGAGGTAGGCATTCGTAATGCAGGAATGCATCTCGAAGATATTGAGTTTCTTTCTGTTGAAGAAAATCCCGACGCTTATATCTCTCTTTAATGAGGTCTCTGTATGTCAAACGTTAAACCTTATTCCTGGGTAGTTCGCTTCGATGTTGCTCCTCAGTGGGTAGCTGACGGCTTTATCATGACAGATACCACAGCTCTCGAAATGCTATCTGATGTTATCAACTATGCAAACGATCACGAACTTGCCGCATTGGTTATTTCAGCACCCGATGCAGAAAGAATTTCCGAGGAGCAAGGCTATTTGGCTTCTAACAATGCGGAGCTAATGCGTCAGGTGCTAATCGGCTCACCGCAGGCATATGCTAAAGCATCTGTGGCAAATACCCTGCTAAAGGCTATAACCGCACTTGAGCAAACGCAGGATAATAAGCAGGTCGTTAAAGAACTGCATTCCAGCCTCGCTTTACTGACGGGCAATAAGCCTATTTCGGACATTATCTGGTTTCCAACCCCAGAATAATTCTTTCATAAAGAGCTTAAATCTTTAGCTCATTTATTTATGGATTTTCTATTCGTCAGCCACCCAGCGTGTGTTTAACTGAAGTTAGTAAACAAAACGAAAAACATACGCGGGGTGATTTATGAATACTGCAATTCATCAAGTACGAAATAACGTTCGTCGCACTACATCTGCACGTCCTGTTTGTTATCCAGTTCGCCCGCAGACAGAGAAAGAACTTTTTTCTGTAGGCCGCAGCCTCTGGTATCGCTACACCACTTCATTTGGCCCGTGCCGTGAAGTTCACCATCATCATGTGCAGCAGCTTGCACACCTGGTGGGTAAATCTGTTGGCTATGTTGAACATGCCATTAATCATTACCTCACGCATTGAACGAGGCGGCTTAATATGTCTACTCAAATCTATTGTGCGGTGCTTCGCCATTTCATGATGATGGCTGCATCCTCCCAGCACTCATTGATTGTGCTGAAGCAATTATATAACGCAGAGATTTCATCGAAAGCTCACCTGGCCGGTCTCTCCGTGTCCGAAGCTGAAGCGCTCCTGGCTCTACCATCCACCAGCTGGCGCAAACGCGATGATGTAATTCATGAGCTGAACATTCGCCTTAAGCAACTCACTAGCGTAGCCACACCGCCAGCTCAACAAGTCGCAAACTGAAGGAGTCTATAACATGCTGCCATTTCTCATTTTGCTGTTCTGCTCATCGCCTGAGACGGCGCGAATGATCCTAATCTACGCTACCGATGAATCTGCGGCCCGCCTCCAGGCGCTTGAAGATTTCGCACGTCTGAATGATTCGGGTTTTGCTGCTTCCGCCCAAACCCCATATGAGTGGGAGAATCCTCACGGTGACCAGCTCTTTATTGAGTCGGTATACCCGGTTCCATCCGGCGATTTATCTGCTATCCGCCGTATGCTCGGGGATGACGATGCCCCATATACCGACAAGCACCTTATTGCCGGTTTACTGGAGGACAGCCGACGTATCCAGATGATTGAACCGAATGCCGGTACTCTTTCTCGTATTGCTCAGGCAGAGCAGTACCTTCAGTAGACTTGTGTTCCGACCGCCCACCAGCAGGTGGGCTTCGGGCTAATTTCCTGTACGAGGTATGTATGCAAGGTACACCACGCTGGTGGCAGAACGGTCGTCGGGTGCAGGCCGTTCTCGCAGAGAATCAGACCGCAGATGTAAGGCTCAATATCGGCCCAGAAAATGACTTCTGGTTTACTGATGATGGTAATAATCCTGTTGCTGTGCTTAGGGTTATCGGCCCGGTCTGTCCACTGGATCCGCTAAAATTCACCTCCAGTATCACTGATGTCCTTCCTGAAGATGTCCATAGCTATAAAAAAGCCCTTCAGGAACACCAGATGATAAACCGGCCTGTCTCGTTCTATCTTGCACTTGCCGATGCCTGGTTGCTTGTTAACGAACAGCAGCCGGTTTACCAGTTCCGCATCCGAAACCAGTACAACGGCATGACTACTGAATGGAATTCCGTTGCCCGGGACAAAGTCATTGAAGTGATTAAGATGCAGCCGGAAACCGCTGAATTCCGGGTTCTCGTCCCATCGGCTCCTGAGCCTGCTGCGAATGCCCGGCAGTTGATCTCAGAAATTGAAGGTCTGCGTGAAGCTATTGGGAAACTCTACCCGGCAAATACTGATGTACGTCGTATTGCCAGAAACAGCGGCTGGATGCATGTATACGACGACACCAATGCCAAAATGAACTTTGCAGACAATGCCAGAAATACCCCTTATCTCGATGCCTTTGTGACTCAACTGCATCTCTTCCTCACAGATGATCGAGAGTAGATGTAAAACCTCCCTGAATCTTTCTGCTCTAACCAGCGCTGTCATATAGCATTTTTTTGACGGCGCTGCCGGTTGCGCTTTTATCAAACATGGTAAATACATTGTTTCATGCTGTCTGGCTCCCGGGCGCGGAGTTATCGTTGATGGAACCAAGTTGAGATATTCGAAATGAAAAGACCAACGGCACATAAAAATGACCGTCTGCCGGTGCGAAGATCTAACCCTACAACGCCTCAAGCAAGAGAGCGCGTTATTGCCGGGCTGGTGGCCTCAGCTACATCTGACTTCGTCTACCTCGTTCAGTGGCTGAAATCAGGAAAGCAGAACGGTGACCCTCTACAGCTATCCAGATGGGATAGCCTGAGAAATGCAATAAGCCACCTTGAGACGCTTGATGCTGGTGTACAACCTGACTGGCGCAAAGTCCTCACCCTGGTGTCGCGGGAAATTCATACCAGCCATAATGTCCAGGCGGTTGTTACTCCTCCGTCTAAAATCGCCGGTGGTATACTCAGCAACCTTAACGACATCAGCCAGAAGATAGCGACCGGGCTTGCTTCCCCTGACATGCTCGGCAGGCTCGATTATATGCTTCAGTTGACCGCAGGCCTGGCAGGTGGTGATGATCTGACGCAAAGCATCCGTAAGGTTTCAGACAGTGCAGAAAAAGCCCTACGTGGTTATGACAAGCCGCAGGCAAAGGCCAAAACGCCTAAACCGGCCCCACCAGCTCCTGCATTCCGGGATGATCAGACGTTCAGGCAAGAGTGTGCGCCACTGATTGGGGTTGATGACCTCTTTGTTCTGGCTAATTGCCTTATTGCGATGTCCGCCCGCCTGGGCCGTTCTCCTGTCAGCCTAGCGAAACGCGCAGCGGGTTTAAAAGGTGTGATTAAACCCGATATGCTGGCTGACCTGCTGGAGCTCTTACAGCAGGACGTGGATCTGACCGCCCTGGCCCCGCCACCCAGGGTTAAAGACGATAATAGCCGCAGTGATGGAGGTAAGCTCGTCGGTTTAACCGGGGTCGTCGAAGGTGGCGCGTCAATCGGTGCTGAAGCGCAGCGTATCATCACCGCAGAACTGAAGAAGCACTCGCCGCTCACTTCGGCGCAGCGCGTATCTTTCGATACCGCCCGTGCGGGTCTGGCGCTGGAGAGCGATACATTCCGGGTTATTGAAGAGATCAGACGTATTGCAGCATCACTCAACTGGAGACCGCTGGCTGTCGCGGCCCATGCCGCGCATAAATCGCCTGGTATCCGCCCGGAGATTGCCGGGGATGTGATCACGTTGCTGGCGCAGGATGAGGCCTTAACCACCAGCAAGCCTAGCCGTTAAGTACCTGCCGCGCTGACTACAGCTTACCTCGCGATATTGCACCAGCAGCTCAGAAATAATACCGGTATAAACGTCCGCGTTTTGCCGGTATTTTAATTCGCCCTATTTTTAGAATTAGCGATAATAGCGTTGCTTATTACGTATTTTTACACTCAGAAACCTTCGTCACATGAATAGGGTATGGTTCACTGAATAGACAAAGACGTTAAATCTGGTCAGCTACAGAAAGGAGGATTTATGTAAATGCTCTCGTTACGTTCAAACTCTTAAAAAACTGCCGCGCCTGCCTATATAAGCCAGGCTGTAGACCTGAAGTCTACAAATTTAGCGTTACTGACAATTCACAATCCAGTGAACCGGCCCACACTAAGGAGGTTATATGCGAACGCGTAACTTTAAATCTGAGTCTATGTAATCTGATCAGCTGGCGCTGCCGAGAATGGCGGACTCCGCTACCCCGGTGATAGACCGGGGTAGCAGGAAGAAAGAGTAACGATTTACCGGTTTTAAAACCAAATTTTCGTCAAATGGGATACAAGCGCCCAAGGCCGGTTCCCGTCTGACAGACCGAAGTTGTGATGTGTGCATCGCCCCCCTGGAAGTTGTTTTATTGAATTGCTGTGTGTAGTTTTGCGGGGATAATACCCCGCTTTTTTTTTGCTTATTCTTCTTCGTCACCCCACCTTCCTGTGCCATCATACGTATAGAAAATAACTTTTCACTTCTGACCCTTTTTCAGTTGAAGTCTTATGATTTGATATTCCGCTAATACACACACATTAAGGAATGAAAATGAGCAACGATATTCATAACAAAATTGCTGATGCTTTAGCTTCTGTTGGTTTAAAACTTTCCGATGGATATACCCGGGCCGCACTCTTACTGAAGATGAAAGGTTCAGTTAGTCTCAATTTTGCTGTTGATGGCAAACCTGTCACTGTCACTCTCCATATGACTGAATCGGGTGATGTTACTGCTACCACTGATTATGACGATTCAACCGCTACTGCCGCAGCAGCAGCCGCAGCCACTACAACGCCAACACAAGAGTCGGTGGAAAAACCAGCAGAAGAGTCGGTGGAAGAGCCAGAAAAAAGTAATACACGAAAAGGCCCAAGGCCTAAGTAATAACTGCGCTGGAACTACATGTTGGCATAATTATAAATATCAAAACTGGCGGGGTTAAATCCCCGCTTTTTTATGCCCGATTTCCTTCGTCACCTGAATACCCCGTGAGACTATAAGTAAACAAAACGAACAATACGGGGCAACGCCATGACCACCAGCAAAGAGAAAAATGTATTCTACGTTCACTACTATGAATCCGACTCCAGTGGTGGCGAACTGCCACTGATGCGCATTGAAGCGGAGAACGAAGATGAAGCCAACCTGATCTGTCTTCGCAACCTCGCGGATGTTTATGACGTTGATCATGACGACATCAGTCTTGAAGACGGCTTCGAAGTGAACGGCAATAGCGTTTATCTGCAAGGTATCTACCCGGCGACCTCAGAGCAGGCACTGGTAGTTGATGCGGTATTTAATATGACTTCTGTAGAACCAGTCGCTGAGGCTGTGACCGGCACGGCGGAATCCGCCTGCGGTATCAGCCTGGTCTCTGATAAGGTCTGGCTGGAAAGCTGGTTCGACCTCGAAGACAAATTTGCTGATCAGATGGCCCACGTCGCTGAAGATGACAAGTCTGATACACGCTTCTTGCTCTACCGTGACCAGGTCATCGATGTGCGTGAATGCGAGACATCTTCTGTCCCAGGCTGGGATCTCCAGTTCGGCTTGAGCGGCGGTACGCAGATGCTATTCATTCGCCTTTCTGATGATGGCGATCACGTTGCACTGGGTCTCGAATAACTGCTGCCTGCGCCCGGGCTTGTTTGCCCGGGTTGCTCCCCTCCCCTGAATCAAACCGAGTATCATGACATCATTCTGAGGAGTACCAGACGATGAGCGAAGTAAAGCACTTCAGCATCACGAAAACCGTTGATTTTTACATCAATGAAGCATCCCCGGAAATTATTGCGGGCCGCAGGATCTATCTGGAAACCGTATTGATTCCTCGCCTTCGTACCGGCCTTGCCGTGCTCAATAAGATGGGCCTGACCGAGCGTGAAGATATGGAGCTGCGCGATGTGTACCAGCGTGGCGTGGAATTTTTTGACAAATTGTTCGATGGCCCTGTCCCGCAGGCCAATACCACCACCAGCCACTAATCCGCAAATTTTGTCCTTTTTTTACCCGGCTCTGACTTCGTCACCCGGGTAACCAGTGATTTAATAAGTAAACAAAACGAACATACCAATAATCACTGGGGATGCACCATGTTTAAAAGTCTGTCTGAATTGATGACCAGCGTTGGCAAGACTGATGCGCATAAAGTCTCGATAGTCCAGGTTAAAACCGGTGTCACCTCGTGGGGCCGCAAAAACCAGTCATCCCGGCCTACGGCTGAATACCAGATCTGGATGGATACTCCTGACAACGACAGTCGTATCGTCCTGAAGCTGAATTTCGTGCTGAGTTCCCGCCGTAACCAGCCTGAGAAGAATGCGCCCCTGAATATTGAAATCAGCCAGTACGCTAACTGGGATACGGTGAAACGCGCCTGGGCGGAATGCGCTCCTGAACGCTATATGCGGCTGGAGAATGAAACGACAGATGAGTTTATGTCCACCAGCGGGGTCTGGGAAGAAGCATCCGTCATCACCAATGACATGCAGCCGGATTACCGCTACTTCTATCCAGGCACGTCCTATTACGTGGCAAACGACAGCTACTGAAGCCAGAAAACACACCATATAACCGAGGATCTACCATGACCGACGCTATCCAGACTGCCCCTGAAAGCTTCAGCCTTTCTTCCCTGACCGACCTGTATCGCACAGTGCAGGCAACCGAGTCCCACGCTCTTTCAATGATGCGTGTCCAGAGGGGGATCACCTCCTGGGGGAGCCGTCGTATAACTGACCGCCGAACTGAGGGGTTCACCGTCTTTCTGGATGCGCCGGATAACGCCAGCCGTATTACTGTTAAAACGGAGTTCGTGCTGAATGCAGCAAAGACCGGCCCTGATACGTCTAATGATCTGGTGGTGCAAGCGCGTGAACATTCAGGCTGGGATGAGAGCCGGAATTGTTTCACTGTTACCCGCGAGATCGGCGAACTGCGGGTTAATGCTGGTGGTGAAAATCATGCTGCTACACTTCGTCAGCTGTGGAAGCTGCTTCACGCGCAGGCAAAAGCCTACCAGTCCAGAAATACTGCCGGTAACGCCACCTGGCTTATGTTCTGATAAGCCCCGGGCATGGTAATGTGCGTCACGACATTACGCCGTGGCGCACTACGTTCGTTTAGAAGGAAATGAAGATGAAAATAAGCCAGCTGGAAGTCGGGATGAGTGTCTGGTCGGTTAGCCGGGTAAATATGGGCAACACCACACTTAAAACAGTTGTCGTCCACCCGGTCGTGATTGTCGAAGTCCATGATAACCACGTCATAGCCACCTGGAATGGTAACGCCCCGCGTCGTTTCGGTGAGTCCGTCGTTAAGGGCTGGAAGAAAGAAAAGCCGTTGCTGATCCGTGAAGGTTTCGGGCAAATGCGCCTGGCTACCAGGGAAGAGAAAGCGCTGGCTGGTAAGTAACCCCCTTCGTGACCTGTATGACCCGTGGTGTAATGGCTCCGACAACCTGGCAGTTTTCGCAACGCAACACTCTGCCGCAAATCACCCTCCACGGGGCCAGACAGGGAATACACGATGACCGATGCCATTCTCTCTGAAGAGCTGTACTTCAAATACCTCAACACCTACGAACGCGAAAGCAGGTTTCGCATTGACTCTTTTCGCTTTGATGGCGAGCCTCAGTGGACAACCAAATTCGGTCAAGCTCGCATCCGCCCTTCTCAGGTACGTGTACTGCTCTGCCGCTGCGGGGCAAACAACTGGAAAGACGATGGCAGGTTCGCCAATGAGTACTGCTGCGACAGCTGCGGACAGTTCGTGGAGGTGCTACAGCATAACGACCGTTGATTCGCGTCCCGGGGCCGGAGCTGATGGCTCACTGATAAACCATTTCAGACCGACATATTCATTCTGATAATACCCGACGTATCGCCTTCGTCACCTGCCGGGCCCGTGTTGTACTGGTATCAGTACAACATAAAACGAGATCACGGGGCGCATCATGCAGACACTGACCGACGTATTCAGCGATAAGGCGAATAAAGCCTTTCATTCGATTTTCGCCGATTTCCTGCCCACCAGCGCGGATGGGGTAATCACCTTTACGGTTCGCGGCTATGGCGGAAAAACTGCCTGCATGACCGTCCCCTCTGGAACCCCGGTTTTCGTCTTTGGCACTGAAGAGCTCGCCGACTTCCATCGCTCCGCCGTGGCGGGTGAATTCTACATCGTTGATCACGGTGGTTTCCGCACCCTGAATCAACAGGTAGAACGTGGCCGCGTCCCAGTCATCTACGACATCCTCTGAAGGGATCCGATTATGGCAATCGACACAGTTTACCGCCTGCGGCTCGATTTCGACGTGTATAACGGCGATGTCATCGACACCAAAGAGCAGGAAGACAAAGACCAGATCTCCATTGCGAAAATCACCCAATTTATCTTCGATGCCTCCGTTCGGCTCAAGCTTGATGCCTGCGAAACCAGCGATGGCGGGCCAGCACATGGGCCTTACTGTGTTCTTGAGCACTGCAACCGAGCTGTACTGGAACAGGCCGAAACTGAAATTAAACGCTATGTGAGACGCTTTAAAGGCCATTCACTGGAAGACTGATGAACCCGGTACATCCACCAGCATGAGGATGTACCTGACTTCGATAGCCGCTGCCGGGCTGTGCCTCCTGAGCAGCAGAGGACAAGGTACGGATATGCCAGACAATAAACCCCGGATGACTGCCGCTGAAATGACTGAGCGAGCCTATCACTTCTTCCTGGACGCAAAGGGTCTGTCCCCTCGTGCCGGGCAGGTAGACATGATGGCGTTTTGCAGCGCAGTCGTTAACGCTACCCCCGCTGAGGAGCAGTATCGCGTCGGGGTTATTGAGGCCGGTACGGGGACAGGGAAAACACTCGGGTATTGTCTGCCGCTGATCCCCCTGGCGATGGAAAAGCATAAGACGCTGATCATCTCCACGGCAACCGTTGCGCTTCAGGAACAAATCATCTCCAAGGATCTGCCAGAAATACAGGCGAGAGCGGGCCTGAGCTTCTCCTATGCGATGGCGAAGGGCCGTAGCCGTTACTTCTGCCAGATGCGCTGTGACGTTCATATGGAAAGCGAGATGAATGCCTATGGCTACATCCGCGATGATGTGGAGGATATCAGCAAGGCCTTTGCTGGTGGTCACTGGACAGGAGAGCGTGATTCCTATCCTGATGAGATCAATGAGGCGGTATGGGGTCGGGTCAATGCTATTGGCAGTCAGTGCCCTAAAAAGCGTTGCCCACATTATCACCGTTGTCCGTTCTTCCTCGCCCGCGCCCTGCTGGAGTCGGTGGATGTGGTTATCGCCAACCATGACATCGTATTGTCTGACCTGTCACTGGGAGGCGGTATTATCCTTCCCCCGCAGGAAGAGTCCATTTATGTGTTCGACGAAGGTCACCACGTTCCGCAGAAAGCAATTAACCACTTTGCGACCTCCGCCTCTCTCGATGCCAGCAGGCATTTCATGAGCGAAATCTTCGACATGGTAATGACCATGCCAGAGTCCTACGGCGGGACTATGGAAAAGCACGTGCAGCAGCTGGTGGAGCTTGCGGGCCATGCCGGTGATGAGCTCGGTGAGCTGCGGGGGACACTTTTACGCTCCCTGAACTGGCGAAACGATCACGAAATGCCAAATGGCACGGAATCGGACATCTATCGCTTCCCGGAAGGTTTCGTTCCTGAAGATATTGCGGCCCTGTTTAAGCCTGGGTTAAAGACAGTAAACGAGATGCAGAATATCGTTGTGAAAATGACGGCGATTGTAGATGAGGCCGGGCGGGATATCAGCGAGGAAGAACTGGCCCTTCAAAAGATGGCTGTCGGCGAGCTGGCAAATCGCCTGGCGGGTATGCATCAGGCTCTGGCCTCATACTGCGGGAATAAAACCGTCTCTGGTATGCCTATGGCCCGGTGGATTAACGTCCGTCGTACTAAACGCAGCACCGAAGTGGTGATTAATTGCAGTCCGGTCTATGCGGGCGAACACCTGAAATCCGAGCTCTGGTCGAAGGCTTATGCCACCATTGTGACCTCGGCAACAATCCGCTCCCTTAGCAAGTTTGACGCATTCCTGGAGCAGGCCGGTCTTCCAGTCGATACACCTACCCTGCTGGCCCGCAGCCCGTTTGATTACCAGAACAACGGCGTGTTGTTCATCCCCCGTATGCGCTCGGTTCCGACCAATCATGAAGAACATACGGCGGAGATCATCGAACTCCTTCCCAAACTGGTGCTTCGGCTTCAGGGTTGCCTCGTGCTGTTCGCCTCCCGCAGGCAGATGGAAGAAGTCAGCAAGGCGATGCCTCAACACATTTCACCGCTTCTGCTGATACAGGGGGCACTTCCAAAACGGGAAATACTGCAGCGCCATAAGCTCAGAATCGACCGTGGTGAGCCGAGCATTATCTTTGGTATGGCTTCTTTCAGTGAAGGGGTGGATCTGCCTGGCGTGTACTGCAACAACGTCATCATTGCCAAGCTGCCTTTTAGCGTTCCGACCGACCCGGTGGGCCAGACCCTGACGGAGTGGCTGGAGAAAAACGGGCGTGATGCTTTCCGGGAAATCTCGATACCGGAGGCCTGCCTCAAACTGACCCAGTCCGTTGGTCGGCTTATCCGCACAGAGAGCGATACCGGCGCGGTGACTATCCTGGATAAACGCCTGAAGACAAAAGCCTACGGGAAAGACATCCTCGCATCCCTGCCCCCTTTCAGGCGCGAAATTCGTTAATCAACAGTCGAGAGGTTGCTATGCATAAAATTGAATGCCCACGCTGTCTGGGTGGTAAGGGTGAGATCCGAGCGTTCCGGCACGTTCAAGGCGGTGTGTGTTTTCGCTGCAAGGGCCGGGGGTATGTCGAGGTGAAAACCATCCCGAAGCCTTCTATCCGGTTTGTTGCTATGCAGAAATGGGCAAATCCAGAGGACGTTAACTACAACAATGGGGATTTTATCAGGACGTTCTATTTCAAGGCCCGAAGTCAGGCTGAAGCAACAAAGAAGCTTCAGAAAAAACTCGGCGCGTCAGGTCGTGAGTTTTATGCCACTCCTGCGGATGATGTCCAGCAATAAATGGGGGCGTTTTGTAGTGGTTTATTCACTCTGAAATCTATCACTCTGGTTATGATTGGTTTCGAAACAAATGACAGGTGGTAACACATGAAAAACCAGGCTAAAACACAACATTCTGTTTTTAAGTTCATTCGAGCTGCGATTCCGGTAACAGTTCTATCGGCTATACAGTACGCTGTCATTTCTACATTGCTGGTGGTTGGAAAAATTGACCTTCAATGGTCGGAACTCGCTACATCACTTCCGTTATGTATTATTGCAATATTCTCAACAGCATTTGTATTTTACGACCCAAATGAATATGAGTACTTTCTTTCAGTGCTGGGAATGCTTACCGTTTGGGTTTTAGTGTTTATTGCATCAATACTCCTACTTGTAATCGCGCGAGGTTTTTCCTTCATCACAAGCAATTATGTAACATATGCTGAATTGGCTTCCTATTCCATACAGATAGGAATGATGATTGTATTTTACTTCAAGAGGGATAGTCTTAATCAACAGACCCTATAGATACAGTATTTCGCGATTAATATTATCATTGAACATTAACGCACAAAATTTACCCCCACGTCATACAAGGTTACCGATGCAATGAAAAATAAAATTATCGATGCAAAACTTGCATTTTTTAAAGTAGAGGGAACTCCAAGTACTGGTCACGTTGTGGTTATCGGGAAACCATCATCTGGGAAAAGTTTCTGCCTTACTGATGAAATAACGCGTTTGTTAAAAGCAGGTAAAAACCACGAAAATTAATTTGAATATTGCAAGCGGGGTTTGCTATGACATCAATTATTACCACTTTATATGAAAAACTTTCATTTCGTGTGCTCGCAGTTCCGCTGATTATTTTCAGCATTGAATTTTTGATATGGGCAGTGCTTATTCGAGAAAATGTTATATCCGGGGACTGGCCTTTGTATAGAACTTGTTTGTTCGCTTGTTTTTCCTCGCTGATTATAACTGGATTCACATTCCAGAATCCTGAAGGCAGTGATTTCCTAAAGGCAGCAGCAGGTCTCCTTGGATGTCTGGCCTTGGGGGGATTGATAATTATTATTTATTATATTGGCACTCTCGAATTTCCGATTATCACTGCCAAGATGGTTTGGATTTTCATGATGGCAAGCTTTACGTCTCAGCTTTTCACTTGCCTGATGAAATCGATGACTGATTAATTTGAAGTTCAGCAAAAACAATTGCAGAGCAAAGTTATTTATTCACTCATTTTGCGATCTAAGTATGCTTACGCTGAAGTAACCGAAAAGTACCTTTCTTGAAAAGTTTTTTCGGGATTTTAGGAGAAATGGATAATGGCATTCTCACTTACTTTCCATCAATACATTCTGGAGTAATAACATGTTTACTTTAGTTCTCGTGATTGGGCTTTATTCAAGTGGTCTTAATCCAAGTGGTGTCACCTCTCAGAAAATACCTGACTACAAAACCTATGATGAATGCCAGAGTGCCGCGCCTAAAGCAAAGCGTGGGGAAACTATCACCATCTTAAGTTATTGCATTCCCCAGCCTGCGGATAAGACAAAGGCGTAAAGGCTTCGCTATATGTGAATTATCGAAGGGGTGTCCATTTCATACCCGATTACTTCGTCAATTGTCGACCGGTGGGATAATAGGATTAAAACAGTTTTTAGCTTCACGATATTATGGAGAAACCGCCGTCATGCACCCATTCGATTCGGTCAGAGTAAAACTGAGTTTTGCCGGAAAGCCACCAGCGGCTTTACTGCAAAGCGCCCTATTTCTTGAAAATCAGCGTCCCGAATCCTCCAGTTGGAGCGACCCGGGCACGGCGGGTAATACACTGCTTCGCGACATCCTCCGGTCACAACCGGTTGAACTGAGCACTCTACAAGGCGTGGTTAATCTGACTACTGGCAACCTCGGTAAAGCCGAATGTAGTGAGTTGCTTGCACTGATGGGCCTTCGTAGCTTCGGTGAAGAAGCTGCTGAGTTAATGGTTCGCAATGCGTCAATGGTTTTTGCGAGTGGACAGGCTAATGCAAAGAACCTGATTCGCATGGAAGTCACTAAATCACACCTTACTTCTGATAAGCAGGTCATTGTCAGTACTGAAACCCTTGAGCGGCGTATGTACGTCATGAACAGCAACGGTATCTGCTTCGTCGTTGAGCCTGAGATCTGCCTTGATGCCGAGAAACTGCCGGGCGCGGATTTCTTTATCACTGAAGACGAAATGGATGCTGCGGGCGTGAGCCGCTGGGGTGAAAACGGCAGTCAGCACTGGCGATGCATGGTTACCTGGTTCAATGGCAGTAGCACCATCATGAACGAAATGGGACACATGTACGAGCTCGGTGATGAACCTGAAATTCGGCTCAATAGCTTCGGTGGATAAAGCCCACCAGCGAGGAAATACGATGAGACACGATAACGTCAAGCCCTGCCCTTTCTGCGGTTGTTCATCTATCCGGGTTCGGGAGATTTCGAATAATTTTCGCGCCTGCTGCAATTCATGTGAGGCCACGGTGGCGTTTCAGGACTCCGAACAAGCCGCTGTGACGCGCTGGAATACCCGCGCTGAAGAGAAACAATCTGGCGGACTCCAGTCAGCATAAATTAAGCCCCGGGCTGCTCTGGGCCTGAATACCGATAAGAGGAAACACCGACATGAAATTTTACATCAGCGACGTTTTATGGAAATCCGGGCAGGCATTCATTTTCTCGTTTGTCACTGCTCCGGCAGTTGCGTTACTGCTCATTCTGTTCTGCACAGTTCTTACCAGTTCACCATCCAAGGTCTTCCTCGATCAGGCCCGTAGTCTGGTTGGAAATGCCACCAGCACCTCGGTCATGGTTTGCCCTAAAGAGAAAGCAGTGTTTGCCGCGTTCCGCTCCTCAGAATGCCAGCGACACGTGGTGAATGCCGATGATGCCATTAAACAATGGGACTCGCTGTTGCTCAAAGGCTACCTGATAGTGGCGGGTATCGCTCTTATCTGCTGGATGGTAAGCGAGGCAGTTAACTACCGCAGAAAGCCGTGGCGCTATGGGATCCGTCCCTCTGATATGACATTTAGCTATACAAAACTCGTGCCGAAAGAATCCGATGATGACGCGGATAAATAACCACTCATTTAGCACGGCAGACAGCCGGTCAATGCCAGCAGCACAGGGGGCAGTATGGGTAGACCTACAGGCAATATCGTCAGACTCACAAAATCAACAGGCCGCAGCAGCGACTTTTTCGGGCCATGTGAGTTGTGTGGAAAACATATGTCAGAAGCATTCCGTACCCGAAAAGCGCGTGAGTGGCAGCGTGAAAATGGCGAACTCTATTACGGCCATGATTCCGCCGTCATGTATGCACATGAAAAATGCATTCTGAATCTGGAAAGCAAATTTACCTCAAATTAACGACTGGTGAGATTTATGAAAATACCTCTGGGTAAGACGTTCCCAATTTTTTTTATCTTATTGGTGGTGGTGCTGGGGGGCGCTATCGCCGAGAAACTGCTATGGGAGGGACACCTCTATCCCGATTTTCTTATCAGTGATGCCTATGTGGCGAAAGATACTCAATTGCAGGCCAGTAACGACACAACACTGTTGAAGCAGTGCTACGCTCAGCACTTAACTGGATGTGAAAAGTATTATAGAAGCTTCAGCCAACTGGAGGTCAGGGGTAACGATCTCAAGTCGCTGTGTAAAGTCCTGACAAATAACACTGATCTGGACGTCTTTCAGAGTGATGCTCAATTGCTGGTTCGTTGCTCACGATGGAATGTTTTCCGTGTAATTCCATTTAAACCTACAGATAACGCAACTGATAAATTTAAGCCAATGGTCGATATGGTTGGGAGCTGGATGGCCTACAACCGGCTCTCAAAAGAGCTACTTCATGAAGATCCGGTCGATATCTTTTTTGTTGGACTGGATGAGGGAAAAAAGCAACTATCCCTGAAATATTGCTTTACCGGGGTTGATCAAATTCCTCCTCAAGTAGCTTTCCAGCGATGTGACACCGAGTCGGATACGACTAAAACCCAGAGTGACAAATCATGATGACATTTCTCGCTAATTTGCATCGCCATACTACGGCCTGCCGCAGCTTCGCATTCTTCACTCTGGTCTCCGGCCCGGCGATTGCTTTATTTATCACGTTCATCTGCATGAACTATTCAGGTTCACCTTCAGCGCATCTGGTTAGTGCAGCCAGGGCTGTCATTGATGGTGCTCCGGTCGGCAAACTAATGGTATGTACCGAAGAGCCACAATCCACGACTCCCCCGACACTTATCGAATCTCCCTGCGTTCGCGAGGCGGTCGATGAATCAATAGTAACCGCGAAGTGGGATTCAAACTTCCGAATGGTTTACGCAATGCTTGCTCTGCTTTCTTCTGTTATCTGGTGTCTAGTGAGCGCCACACGAGCGAACATATTCAAGGACGCTAAACCCCCTACTCGATAAGCCTGTCAATTCTCAAATAAAATGATGAAAAGTTGTGAAATTAAGGAGTGATGATGAACATAAATTACAGTATTAATAACAGTGTGCTCATGATGATGAGTGAGTTTATGATTACAGCTTTTGTAATCGTAATACTTTTTGTGATTGTATTAGTATATAACAAAGCGTTTAAGTCTGAATTAAGCATAAAAATATTTTGTTTTAGTCAGTTAACAGCCATTTTCATTTCCGTATTAGAAATAACAACAAAAAGAACAAATGCTGGAAGTATCAGTATTACATGGAGTGACGGCATCCATCAGTTTTATACTCACGTTTTTCTGGGGTTTGCTTTTTCTTTCTTACTTTTTTTGCTTGGTCTTTATGACTACAAAATGAAAGGCAACAAAGATGGTTTAAAGGATTGCAAAAAACATGTTTTACCGTGTTTCATAGGGAGTTGGTTCGTATTAATAATATTCTTTTTCTCCGCTTCGCCTTTGCGCTATGAGGAGAATTTGATTACGGATGCTCGCGTCGTAGCTTCGGATCCCAATCGAACCACAATTATCTATGCTGATGGGTTCTACTGGCTATTTGATATGGATAGAAATGAATTTGATAAGTCTATATCCAGAGAGATAGTCAGAGGCAACTACAAGATGTTATGTACTTCAGATACACCAGCTACCTGCTGGGCGGGCAGAAAATTCCCCAAAAACACATCACTGGATAAAGTTTTATGAAAGATTGTAACGCTGAGAAATATAGCTATTCATGTCTTTTCGCAGCGGTATTTAGACCAGGTGAAATGCCTGTCATTTCCGCGTTCCGGGCGCGGTATTGGGCTCTAATCATTCGATGGGCATTGCGTTTCGGTTACACCGTTTGCCTGATTGGCAGCACTGGAACCGGAAAAAGTTACCTCATCGAAAGAACGCTACCAGGACGGATCATTGATGCCCGACTGTTACTGGTAAAGAATGATTGGCATGGCCCTGTGCCATTCAGTTTGCGCGGTGCAAAGCCCGGCCCAGTTGGCATTGATGAGTCGTCCAGCTTTTCAGAGGAAACGCTGCGTCAGAACGCGGAGAACCTGAAAGAAAGAGGGGTAGTGTATACAGCACAAAGCATTGATAAAGCAGCTAAAGTTGCAGCCAACCTGCCAAACAGGCGTGTGTTGCTTATCATGATTGGAAAAACGTAGCCTCTGCGGTCTAGGCCATCTGACCTGCTGAACTGACGCAGTAGACTCTCTCGGAGGCAAACAAATTTGCTGGTGGGATAAAATGGGCGCATACTTAAAGCACGTGTAATCGACACGTGCTTTTTTATTGGAGGACACATGCAGGCTACAGCTGCTCGCCAGAAAAAAACCGTCAGTGTCACCCTTGAGCCAATGCTCGTACAGCAGGCAAAAGACGCTGGGATTAACTTGTCCGCCACGCTGGCAGAAGCGCTTCAGAGCAAACTGAAGGCCAGTGCAGCGGAAGAATGGAAACGACAGAATCGTGCTGGTATTCAGGAGTTGAACCGCATCACTGAAGAGCATGGGTTACTGTCTGACGAATACAGGACGTTCTGATAATGCAATATACCGTTTACCGCAATCCCGGCAACAGCCAGGCATACCCTTACCTGCTGGATATACAGAGCGACATCATTGGCGAGTTAAATACCCGCCTGGTGATCCCCCTTCATCGGCTTAAAAAAGGAGCCTCGGCCCCGGTTGCGCGATTAACTCCGGTCATACAGGTGGAAGGGAATGACGTTATCCTGATGACGCATGAAATGGCTTCAGTCCGCGTGAAGCAGCTCGGTCAGGCGGTCATGGACGCATCTCCGTTCCGGCACACTATCAAAAGTGCGGTGGACTTCCTGCTGGATGGTTTCTGACAGAGATAATGAGCGAGAAAATGATGAAGCAAAATGAACTGCTGGAAGTGGCAAAAGCCATGCGCGATTATATTGATGCCCTCCCTACCGATGTCGTTGCAGCATTACCGGTGATGCCGGGATTTGATCGAGACTGGGCCGACGAAGTCATTTACGAAGCCGAATCCGCCAGCAAATAACCCCCCGTCTGCGCCCGTTTCATCTGAATTCGGGCCGTCACAATCTTTCTGATTTTATTGAGAAAACAGCCTCTTTTTGTCCCCTTTTTTCCTTCGTCAGCAGACTCAGTCGTTCGATAATAAAAACAGACCAACACAACCACTGAGGTGTTTCATGTTAGCGATTATCCCGGCAGCAGGCACTGACAAGGTTTTTAAAACCTCCCTCAAACACGTGCTCGATGAGGACTTCCTGTTTGCAATGGCTTCAAAAGCAAGCGCGACGTACATTTCATCCCATATCAGCGATGACGGTGAGGGCACAGTGTTTTTCAGTCTGAGCGACTGGGATAACCTCAAGCCTTCCTTATCGGCTGATGGCTGGGATGGCGATACGATGCCCGGCTTCATTGATTTGCTGGATGCAATCGCAGCGCAGGGCTATAACACCGTCGAATTCCACATTTCTCACCCACTGGTGGTTGGCGCGGTCTGGTTCACCGATGAGTATTACTTCACGGTTACCCCGCTGGCGTATGACCTTGCCACGCTGGATGGTCAGTTTGTTCTGCCGGATGGCTCTTCCTACCGGCTGGATGACCTTGATGAAGTCAGCTATGACGAAATGACCGACTACTTTGACGGCATTATCGAAGTCGATGGCGATACCATGCTGGGTGTAAAGCGTAACGACGATGACACCGTAAACGTCAGCAAAATCGAAAGCTAACCCCTCCTCCCCGGTGTCGGTATCCGCCGCGCCGGGCTATTTTCCTGCCATCATCCTCTGGAGTGTTTCATGAAAGACCGTTTTTATCTGGTCAGCTTGCGTGACACCGTTGGTAGCAATACCGCTTTTCATAGCCATCACGGCAGAGGTTACAGCACCGATCAGCGTAATGCCCGGGTTTACACCCGCGAGGAAGCACAACGCGCATGGAATACGGGACGGGAGTTTGACCTGCCGGTTGATGCCGATGCAGTCGACCGCCATCTCGTGTTTCATGTTGATCATCAGTTTGTACCGGGAAAAACCATTCTCTCCGAAAGCGCCACCAAATATGTCGGCTTCGTTAATGGCCAATGGGACGGAAACGATCTGTTCTGGCTGGCTGATGCGGGTACTACCACGGATTTTTCCCTTGCCAGAGTTTTTGACTCACCACAGGCAGATAGACCTGATGTCGTCTGGTTACCCCATCACATCCCTGACGCTGCAAAGCGCCCTACCTTCAGTGTTGAGCGGATAGACCGCCGTAAAATGACGCAGGGGGCCGGTCTGCTGATGCCTGCCTGGCTGAAACGCCAAAATCGCCGACAGTCAAAGGGGCTGACTCGCTGGAATTGCCCCGGGTGTGGCCGTATTTCATGGCAACAGAATCCGTATGATTTTGATGGTTGCCGGTTCTGCATATAGTCAACTACCGCGAGAGGCCTCTATGTTCCGATTATTACAGAAGTGGTTAGTCAGGTTTACCTGTCAGGACGATATAGATTGTATGTCGACCCGGCGCTCTGCGGGCGAGTTCTGGCTGGAAATAGATGCCCGTCGTCACTGGATTTTCCTGGACATCGACGGTGTACTCCACCGGGCGGAAAACGGGTCACTGGAGTTTATGCCTGTGCTGGATCACGTGCTGACGCAATGCCCGCAGACGGGAATTATCCTTTCCACAAACTGGCGTACCGGCGTACCCCGGGAGATGGTGCTGAGTCATTTCCCTGCGGGTATACGCGATCGGATTGCTGGACTCAATCCCGATCTGGATGGGCTGGTGAATAACCACGTGCGTTATCACGAATGCATGGCGGTCGTTAAACGGTTCGGCCTACAGCATTACACCTTCGTGGACGATACCGCTCGACTCTTTCCAACTGACTGCCCTGCCCTGTTCCTGACTCACCGGCACGAGGGGCTGAATGCAACGCAGGGTAGCGCTTTGATAGACCGGATTCGGTTAATGAAATGACCGGTTTAAGGCTGAATACAAATTATTAATGAGGATGCGTTATGAATGAAATCCCACAATACGTCTATGACCTGATCGGTATTTGCCTCTTTGTTGGAATGTGGGTCGGAGGCGTTCTGCTTATTTGGTTTATTTTCTCTAATGGAGAGAGCGACGAATAGCCAGGCAACTGGCGCAACTGATGTTGCAGGATGGCCCCAACAATATCTTACCTGCTTACGCTCTGATTACCCGCGCAACGCTTCGTCAGAAGCGGAAAGCTGGGATAATGAATATATCCCGTATACACCAGGCTATCCCAATGAAAATTACTGTGTTTACTGCCCCTGATTGTCCGAAATGTCGCATGACGCTTACCCGCTTTTCTCTGGCTGGGGTGGACGTGAATGAGATCCCGCTGGTGGACAACGCAGATCTCGTTCGCCTGACACAAAATACCGGTGCGCCGCTGGTGGTGGTGGTCAACGATTCGGGCCGTGTGACGGGTTGGGGTGGGTTCCGGCCAGATCTTATTGCGACAACTGCCAATGGCTGGAGTGTCGGGTCACTCGATATCCCCCCGTCGCTGGTTAATCACGTCCTTCACTGAGGTAAACGCCATGCACAATATCTCTGTCGAAATCCCTGCGGCCCTCGGCGTACATCCTCCTTCAGGAGCGGATGTCGTGCTTATAGACGATCTGAATAACGCCCTCGCCGGTGCTGGCTTACCGCAACTGAAGATAGAGCCGATAACGTGGACACCGCCATCAGGCCGACCGGTGATCTACCGGTCTGAGGTTCCCGATATCCTGCGCATTGCAGGTATAAACCCTGACACCTCTGACATGGTGAAAACCTTCTGTTCCGGGCCACTGCCGATTGACGATAACGAGCTGGATGCCCTTCTGGAGATGCGCGAACGGGACGGTCATAGCGAAAGCTTCAGGATCGCGCTCTGTGGGGCGCTGGACGCGATTCTCATTCGACTCTACTCAGCAGAGCGTCAGCTTCGTTGAAACGCCAGTAAAGACGCTGGTGGCCTCATATGAGGTATCAATCGGCTCGGTTCCGTCTCAATAATTTAAAGAGAGCACGGTATATGAGTCCTGAAGAAGAAAAAGTGCTGCATCAGCGGCTGATACAGCTTGGCGATATGATGGGGGATGGCCTGCACTATGAGCGCGACGGTCAATGGATCACCCGGGAGTACAAAGCCACGTTGCGGGCGCTGGGGCTTTTGAAGGCTCCCAAGCGTAAGCATAACCCGACCAAAACACTCGCTGTGGATGAGCGAATGGCACAACGTGTGAAGGACGTAGCCTGTACCCAGTGCGCCGGGAAACTGAAACAGGTGCGCTCCGGGTCTCTGAAAGCGCAATGCACCCGGTGCAAAACCAAGTTCACCCTCCTGAAAACCATTAAGTAACTATACCCGCAGCTGGTGGTCACCCCACCAGCATAAAATATACCCGAAACTGTGACACCTGCGCTTGCCTGCCTCAATGTCGTGATAGCTGACAACCCCCACGAAGAAAACAAACCTCACACCTGCGATCGTCGTGATGCAACGATTTTGTCGAGCCAATTATATGAAGAGACTGTTATGAAAGACTTCCATTTCCTGTATGTCGAACTCCTGGTCGAATTGCTTCGACTGGTCAATTTTCTTCTGCCGTTGTGGTTTGGTAGTTGAAAATAGCAGGTAATACCCGGGCAAGACCTTCCCGTTTTTTTAAAATAAAAGGGCGCACATAGCGCCCTGTCAGAAAGGTATTTTGAAGCAGCAGACTACTTACGAAACTCCCATTGTTTAATCAGCTTTTTGACAAACGTCTCGCCATAGATCTCATGTGACTCCATGTATGCACAAAGCTGTATCAGGGTCATCATGCCATCGCGAAGGGTATCGCATGACTCGTTACGGCAATAGGCCGTGAGTTTGTACATATTCGCCCCGCAAACGTCCGGGTTGTAGAGATTAACAATCAGGCTTGCCGCGAATTTCTTTCTCTCTGCGATAGCGCCCAGATAAGCCAGCTCCCTTTTCAGGTCTTCCGGGATAGGTGTGACAGCACACGCTCGCGGGTTCAGGTTTATCTGGATATGGTCAAAGTCGAGTTCCTGCATTGTCCTGGTTCCTTCTGCTGATATTCGGTATCCGTCTGCCGGGCCACACGATTCTGCATGTAATGCCCTTCATATCACCATTGTACCGGATACCTGCAATTTGCCCCGTAACTACCGGTGCTGATGATAAAAAATATCTTTATTTTGCGAACGATATACACCAGTCCGTCCTGATTTCGTCAGCTGAATTGTGCCGGGTAAGCTGGTTGCCATGTGAGTGACCTAATGGAGAACACCATGCAGCACACTGCAACCACACACCCGCAACCGGCTAACACCGTGAGTATCGTCAGTACGACCTACGGTCAGACGCTGGTGGTACTGAACGGGAAATGTCTCTACTGCGCACCACCAGAGCGAGGAGACGAAGCCCGGCAGCTGGCATCAACCACTGCCGGGGCACTCAACGTGCCGGTCGATGTCGTCCACCTCGATACATTTGCTACCGATACAACCGAAAGCCAGCTGATGGCCCGCTTTGAAAACCAGAATGCCGGGCCGTGGTATAGCCATGCGTTTACCATCGCGTTCAGTGTTGAATACCCGGCGAAGAGTAGCGATGACATTCCACCAGCGGAATTACACCGTGCATTGATGAAGCGGGCCAGAGAGTTTACCGGTGATCTGGATGCGCTGGTGGAAGCCTGCGGGGCATCTTATGACAGTTATCAGATGGGGTAACTCCTGCTGGAAATGACCGCATTCTGCTGGCGTTTTCAATGAGATATCGCCAGCCGCTTTGGTAGAGTTTTCCAGATAGCAAGCGAACATCATAGCCAGTGGCAAGAGGTAAACCTATATGAATTCTGTCTGTCTTGATTACGAGAAAGTGGATTTTCTGGCGAATCTCCTGATCCCCACCCTCGCCAGACACCCCATCAGTAACAGTTTCCCGGAGCGCGGCCTCGCACTTAAGGAAAAGCACCCTGAGCTGGTGGGCTGGCCCGAGCGCAAACTGGGTGAAGTGGAAAATTACCAGAATGCACTGTCCAGACAGCTACCGAGCCTGAACAGCATGTCCTTGCCGGAGTTTATCGACTTCATTCTCACCCCGCATGTCGCGGAGTATGTTCTTGAGCAGGTTGGCACTCCGCTTGCTGAAGAAACCATGCAGCTGTTTATGGCGAAAGTGAAGGCATAACGCGGTTTTCAGCCCCATATACTCCAGATCATAACCGGCCTTAATGGTCGGTTTTTTTTGTGAATTTTCTGCCCCGAAAGCCTTCGTCACCTGCGGGGAGCGTGGTTAACTGGTTATGTAAACAAAACGAACAACACACATAACTACAGGGGTCTACCATGTTAAATCCAGCTATCTGCGCCATGTTCATGTTTCAGGGCTTCCAGCATGAAGTCTCCCGTCTGACCGCATTATCAGTGGCTAATCCTATCCCCCTCACCTTCAACTGTGACAGCGTACAGACAATGATCTGTGAAACGCTGGCTGGTGGCGAAATTGAATGTGCTCACTGGATGTTGGATGCCGCAGAGCAGATCTGTAAAGCCTGCGAACCTGCGTATCAGGCATCTGAAGAACCGGGAGTCTGGTACTACGACATTGCTGAACGTCTGGGCGCTGAAGTGGCCTGCCGTTGCGTAAAAGGTGATATCAGCACTGACCAATTGGTCGCTGTTGCAGTTAACCTCACTGAGTCATGGAACACGCTGAGCGAAGACAGCAATCAGGAGCCTGATTGCGGATCATATGAAAATACCGTCAGGACGTTGGTAGAACGTGCTGATACAGCAGAAGCGGCTTGCGTAGAAGCAGTCAGAATCCTTGATGGTGGTGAGCGGCAGGCGTTATCAAAGGCGATAGCAATTCTTCGCCCTGTGGCCGCAACGTTGCAGTAGATAGTGGCAGAACACCAATACACACAACACTCACTACAGGAAAATGACCATGAAACTCACCGTATCGACTCGCCCGGTAAGAATTGAAGGGAATTATGTCTCTGTCGTCTTTAATCGTTCCCATAACTCCATGCCGGAAACAGCAGAGGTTAAAAATGCCGATCAGGCGCGGGCATTCATCAACGATTACATCGCCCGTAATATCAACGAAACGCCGATGCATCTGGTGCTGACAAAAGAGGGCCGGGCATTTGGCGGGTTCGACGCGCTGAATAGTAGCCTTCCGCCCGCGATTGAATCATCAACCCGTTTGTAATGACTGACTGGTGGCGCTCAGTGAGGAGCGTCACCCGGCATCACGGAGGGAGTTGCAAGAGTTCTGATTAGCCTTTCCTGACCCACGCCCAAAGCATCGCACCCGCCAACACCGTCAGCATCAGAGCAAACACGGAACCAACCAGACTCGCATCGCCATTCTTGCCGGAGTAACCGCAGGTTTGAGATGCGTCACCAACTGCCTGACAAATTGAATCGGGATCAAGTCCCCAGTAGACAAAGGCGAACAAGGCAATTACAGAGATAAACGCTTTAGCGACTTTCGCTTTCTGAATCATCAGAGACACCTCAGTTCGTCAATGCCGGGGAGTTGCCTGTGTGTTATTTCAGGCGGGAATCAAACCGGAACGGAATTTTCTTAACCGTAGCCATCAGGTCAAAGAGTTCAGGGTGTGCCGGATTCAGCAAGTAGTTAAATTCAACCGGAGACAACGCACTTGGAATACGCAGCGCGATAGAAGAACCGCTTTCAGCCCAGTTATCACCGTAGAGCGCCAGCTCAGCAGGAGCATCCTCACTCGCCCAGTTATCAGGGAGACGGCTCATGTCGAAGGTCTGGATCTGATCATCCGGTACATCAAGACTCAGCAGTGTAAAGTCGTCCAGTAACTGCGGCGCGTGAATGTGTACCAGCGTTTCAAGCATGGTAAGGCTGGCCGTTTCAGACAGGTAGACCATTGCAGTGCCTACGCTGTTCCAGCGGCCCCCCGCTTCTTTCGCACCCAGACCAGACCACGCAGTCATCAGATAACGGGTCTTGGTCAGTCGGTAAAGGATCACGAGTATACCCCGTGCTCAATACGCGTAATCAGGCGCATCACTTCAAGCGCACCTGTCTCAGAAGAAACAAGCTCTGCCGGTGATTTCCAGCTCAGACCACGGTTCGCTTCGTTCAGCCATTTGTGCGCCGCTTCTTTGTCACCTTCAAACAGCTCTACAGCGCGTTCAATTACGCGGATAATGCGCACCAGACGTTCGCTCTGATCGGCAGTGAAACGGTCTTTGATGCTACGATTAAACGTCGTATTAGGTATACCCGACATTTTGCGCAGCTCAGACGGCGTGATGTTAGCCCATTCAGAAATGTGCTTAGCTACTGTGCCATCGAGACCGTGATTGATTTTATCCATCAGCGCGATACCGTCATTATCCAGCCCAGCAACCTGCCATAAGCAGTGCTGATTCGTTTTGGTAACGTCTGGAGAAAAAACTTTCATCGTCATAACTAGCCCTCCCATTTGGTAATTCAATTATACCATATGGAACACTAACGGCAATCTTTTAACCATCAGACAACCTCAGCGCCCTTCGTCACCAGCCCCACCTGCCAGATAATAGGTCAATAACGACAAAACTATGACAGGGGGCATCATGCCGAATCTCTTACGTTATGACCAACTGGACTCCTCACGTCAGCCAGCAGCGCGGGCATCAGCCGCTAGTGGCGAATTATGGTGTGCCCGCAACAACGTAAAAAAGCAGGCGGCAGCGTCAAAGGCCGCAATTCACCAGGCAATCAATGATCAGCACCGCATTACCCGGCTGCGAAACACCTTTTCGCTCGCGAAGGATATGCGTGAAAAGCCGGTCGTCTGGATTGAAAAGCGCATCCTCGAAAATCTGTGCATGTTCAATGAGCAGGGCGATATGTACCTGTTCACGCAGCAGAACTTTGTCAGCAAACTCTGAACCTCCGGCCCGGCTCGTCGGGCCATTAAAAGGAAACCGATATGACAGACTTCATTGATAAACTGGCAGCGAATGGTGTGGCCTTTACCCTTCAGGACGGACGAATCATCGTTGAAGGCGATCTTCGTGTCGGGTTTACGCTTGAGCCAGAAGATCCGGCAATTCCCTGCGACTATATTCCCGCGAATCTGACCGTGACGAACACCCTGACCATTCTGTCGGGCATTCATAGCATCCCTGCCGGGCTGGTGGCCCGCAATCTGTTTATCAGCTACTCTGAGCTGGAATCTCTCCCTGACAACCTGACCATTACCGGTACGCTCATGGCGAATTCTTCACGTCTTAAGTATCTGCCGGAAAATCTGACGGTGGGCCGCGTTCTGGACATCATGTGTACTGATATCGCCTATCTGCCGGATACGCTGAAAGTAGCTGGCAGTATGATGCTGTCAAACACCCGTATTACCACTTTGCCGGATAACCTGCATCTTGAAGAAAATCTGGCCCTCGAAGCCATGCCGTTGCAAGCGTTGCCAAAAAACCTGAAAGTGGGCCACAGCCTGTATCTGGATGCTGTGGCTCTGAAGCGGATCCCTGAGTGTATATCGTGCCCCGTGATTAACCTGGTTAACCCTGGTAATTTTGAAAATGTCGCGTCAGTCACCGGTATCGGCGGAAAGCCTAACCGCCATGTCTATGCGCTACGTACAGCGCTTGGCGTTCGCGTATGCATGTACGATTTGTCTGTAGACCCGGAAATATTTGGTCTGCTGGTACGTGGCATCTATGATGAACCCACGGCTGAACTACTTGATAAGGCCGCACAACAATGTATTCAGCGTCTGGAGGATATGTATGCTTCTGAAAACGCAGTTCGGCACTGACTCGGGTATGATTTATACCCGGAAGGTGTATCTGCATTACACCGACACTGACGGGCATTCACGCAGCAAGCTGATAAAAGGTTACTACTACCCGGGCGAAGTCCCGGTTGAGTCGTTTTCAGAGCGGGCACTTGCTCCTGGTATGCGCCAGCTGTTGAGTTGCCGCTGCGGCGCAATAAACTGGGTCGCAACTGGTGGTATCAACGAATACCAATGCGACTGCTGCGCAAAGGAAATAACCGTTTACTGACGGTCTGCACGGGGATACCGTTCGACCGGCATACCCATGACAATAAGAGCAGGTGCTAAATGACAAAAGAAGAATCACAATTTTATGCTGGTGCAATCTGGGCCGCATCGACCATTTACCGGATGCATTCTGACTCGGTGGTAGCGAAAGATTTTCTCCGTGAAATTAACGATCTGGATGTGGCAGCAAAATGTGGTGCTGAGTACGACGTTCTCCCATTACGCCTGTTTGTTTTGCGCGATTTACCATTGGGCCACGATGCGGATTATGAAGCCATCAGCTTCGGGCCGGTAGACCGTCACGGCAATATCATCTGCGATCACTCTCAGACTTCGGTCACCGATATCTCCGGCCAGCGAGCGTATGGGGTTTATGCCCGCCGTGCGGGTGAGTCGAATCTGACGCTCATCGACAATCTTGATGATGAAGAAGAAGCCGAACCACTGGCGAAGGTGCTGGCTGAACAGCTCCAGCAAATCAAAGAAGGTCGCTACGATATTTAAGCGTTAGACCACGTACTGCTGGTGGCAATACACTGGCGATTAAGGGGGTTAAGTGACTTAAATGATCCACTGACCTGTCTGTGTAAAGCCTGTTTATCCCAAAGCCGTCTGGTTCACCAGGCGGTTTTTTTATGCCCGGAATAGCAAGCACAACACAAAACGAAACCGATATTATCTTTCTGAAAATACAGGGCTTTTTATGCCCTGGTTTTCTTCGTCACCTGAGTCACTCACCAGATACTGGATACAGAAGCCACAACATGTAACCCGTTATCAGGAGCGACCCATGAAAGCACAAGCTGTTCGTAATCACTCTTTTGGCTCACTGAAGCTCAGCGCAAGCAATGCGGCAGCAGCCGCGCTGGCGCACCCGGTAACCCATTTCTTCATGCTGTTCGCCATCGTGATGTACCTGGTCTATGGCGGTGTAGTACTCGGCATTAAGCCGTAGCATTCCCTGTGGCCGGTCGCCCAATCGGCTTTGCCTCCAACCCTTCTGGAGGTAGTTGTTAACTTCCCCGGTAAACCGGGGATTTTTTTACCCGTAGTTCCAGCGTTCGCCACTGGAGCTAAAACCCACCAGAGCGAATTCCGTAACATAAGCGCTTCTTCTACGTCCGATCAGTACCTTACCCTATGAGCAACCCGTCACACTCTGCTAGCCTTCCTCCCGGAATGAACGACACTCTGATGTCCCTATATATCGAACCGGATATGCCTGGTATCGATGATCTCGTTATAACAATTATTCGGCTTCGGCGTGAGGGCTGGACAGCATCTGAACTGACTTTCCGTATACTTTCGTCAGTTGCATATCAGGTGATTCCTCCAGAGGCGTTTACCGACCCTAAGCATCACCTCCTGAAAGAGTATGTCAGTTTGTCCCGTGAGTTCGGCCTAGTAAGCGGGGCAAGACATAATGCTCACCTCCGTGGTGTCATTCGCAGAGGGATAATGTCGGGAATAGATAGAGCAGAGGTAATACGCCGCGTTCTTTTCTCCCCGCACTATTCAGAACATGAGGAAGATAACCAATCTGATTCGTTCCCTCGTTCGTCGTAACAACCGGGTGGCATTAACGCTTTTTCCCCGAATGTTCCGGTACAAAGCCTTTGGCGTGGTTGAAACAGGATCTGGTTATCCGCGACGGCCTGAACATCAGGAATCCAAAGTTTGTCTACTGGCAGGATATCTCAGAGTCCAGGAAGAAATTCGTGCTTCTCAGGCCCGTCTGGCTTTACTAAATACTGAAATCGAAAAGGAGAATGCTCAGGAGTACGCACGTAACAAAATTCCGGCATCACGGTTGGCTCACTTCAGGCTCTGGTTCACTCGCCGATTTGGTAATGACACATCCCGTTTGATTGAGTCCGTGGACACCTACTGCGAGGAGCAGAATCCAGTAATGGATGAGCAACCGGCTGTATTGCCATTACCACGCGGTCACCTCCCCCATGCAGATATCCGTATGCGCTCCCCGAGCTTCCGCCGAGAGGTTAGCGTTCGCGATGTGCATGTCCAGTCTCAGTTCCGTGAGTTGGTGGATAAGAATTTCGGAAGCCTGTGCGCGGTATCGGGCAAACACCTCAACGGTGTGCTGGAGGCAGCACATATTGAACCAACATCCGTAGCAGGCTGCTATAACGCCAGTAACGGCATTTTGCTATCACCAACATTCCACAGGCTGTTTGACACAAACATGATGGGTATTGATCCTGATACACTACAGATTCACTTCGCCAGCGGTATAGAGTTCCCTGAGTATGAAGGGGTCTGTATAAAACCGTTGTTCTACAATCTGGATAAAAACAGGCTCGGGGCAAGATGGCTTGAATTTAAAGTGAAATCACCTGCGGAGTAAGCCCTCTCCCCTCTTCCATCTCCCTGCCCTATCCAATCTATTTATTGGAAAGGCATAGCAGCATGGAGATAAGTAGCACACAAGTAACTCACCGATAATTCACATAAAAACCATATCAAAACAAATCAATCAGTTTATCGCATTTCCTAGCGCACTTTTAATTCACATTTTATGGACTTTTAATCCAATCCTCTCCTGTTCACTTTGAATTTAAGTGATATCAGTGAATGATAAGGTACGAATAATTCACTAAATAACAACTATGTAAATTCAACAGCATAAAAACCAGAGCGCTATCTTCGGACTGGTTCCAGTAATTGATGGTTTGAGTCCGGCCCGCATGTCATACTGATTTATATCTTTCGTGTAGCCCTGCGGTAGGCACGATTTCATCCCAATACATCCAGTGGCATGTGACTATATGATCGACCAAGCAGAGTTAATGAAGAGTGTTTTAGCGGTTCTGCAAGCCAGAAACGTGTCATTATCAGAGAGCCCTACGCGAATTCTGATGATGCTTCCAACACGGTTACGCGTGAATGTCACTGTAATCGATGCTCAAAATGAACCGTTAACCGCGACACTGATGCTGGATCAGGAAGGTCAAGTGACCTGTAAGCTGGCAACAGACCCCGCTGATACCGTCGTTGATATCAGTCGATATAGAGTATGATTTAAATCTTCGCGTTCCAGCCAGCCGTTCCCAGCTTCGTTGTAGAATATTGCAATAAGCCAATCCCCAGCCAGCCCTGTAATGTAACCGAAGAAAATCGTGCGCAATGCGCACGTAAAAATGTCTGCCCGCCACGCGGGCAATCGCCGTCCAAAAGCTTCGCTCTCAAGCGAAGCAGGCACGACATGTAAATTCGAATAGAGCCCTCACGGGGCGATTAGGCGAATTCGCGGCCCGCTAGGGCAAAGTCTCAAAGCGTATGGAGGTTAACACCCCCAAAACGCTGTGGAGACTGTTGTGGCTTTTCGGAACTACGATCCCGAAGTACTGACTAAGGGTTGCGGCTGCCACCAGCCCGGCTATCAGGCGACCCAACAATTATTTCTCCGTATCACTTCGTCACCTGCTCAAGGTGATTGAAAATAGAATCACAATTAGAAAGCGGGGAACACACAATGAACACTCAGACAAGAATCAAATTGAAAGGCCTCAAAATCTATACTGGCATGAGCCAGGAAACAGTCTGCTTTAACGCTACTGTCCTCTTCGACGGGCTGAGCATAGGTACAGCTGATAATGATGGGCATGGTGGCGAAACTCGCGTACTGTTCGAACCAGGAAAAAAAGAGCTGTTCCGCCAGGCCGAATCATATGCGAAGGGTCTTCTGCCAATCTGCCTTGGCGAACACAATGGCAAGCCATTTCTCATAGACTCAAACCTGATTGAAGTAATCGACCAGCTTGTCAGTGACGAGGAGCGTAACCGGAAAACTAAATCAAGTTTCAAGAAGGTTTACCGCAAGAAAATCTGCGTCTTACGCGAAGGTAGACTTTGGACAGTGGGCTACAAAAGCCAGGCTCAATACGCTTCATACATCGCACAAATCAAAAAAGAACATGGCCCTGATATCGTTATCCTGGACGATTTGGAACATGATGAAGCTTTCGAGCTGTACAGTAAGCACTTATACGCCTGACCATCAAGCGTGGTAGAATTGGATAATTCTAGCGCAGAGGATCACTATGAAAGTTAAAGAGCTTATCGCCCAGCTTCAGCTACACGACCCTGATGCTGTTGTCGTAATTGCCGGATTTGAAACCCAGAGTACTGGACTGGTTGCCGAGGCCGATACTATTAAAGAATGCGTGACAGTTCCTGTCCAAGCGGACAGCATGACGGGTGACCGTTCGTTGGCAAAGGAGGGTTCACCTTCTGTCTGGTTGGGATGGGGGAATGATTACCGCACGGAGTTCTTCGTTAGTGCCATCAACGACCCGGACGAATTAGCCTAACTATATCGAATACCCAAGAGCCTCTACTTCAGAGGCTTTTTTATTTGATGGGTCTTACGGGAAACCTTGTCATTCATTTACCAATAGTTGCAGGGCGTATCCTCCAGCGCTAAGTCACTTAACCCCCTTAATCGCCAGCCAGCATCTCCGGGTTCTGCCCGACCCGTGGATTACTTAACACCCTTAATCGCCAGTCAGCCTCTCCGGGTTCTGCCCGTACCGTGGGTCACTTAACCCCCTTAATCGCCAGCCAGCCTCTCCGGTTTCTGCCCGTACAGTGGGTCACTTAACCCCCTTAATCGCCAGCCAGCCTCTCCGGTTTCTGCCCGTACAGTGGGTCACTTAACCCCCTTAATCGCCAGCCAGCATCTCCGGGTTCTGCCCGACCCGTGGGTTACTTAACCCCCTTAATCGCCAGTCAGTCTCTCCGGGTTCTGCCCGCCCCGTGGATTACTTAACCCCCTTAATCGCCAGAAGAGAAAGATGATGTGTCATTGAACTGCATTTCGAGATCGCAAAATGAAGAAAAAACAAAATAGAATGTTAGCGTCTCAATCTGATTGCCGTTACAATTATACGCATAGAGCGTCATTTTACGCATTATACGTAAAGTATACGCATATGCGTTTAAATTCATAATTCAGGTTTGAGGGTATGACGAGAATGAATCTAATAGATAAAATTGCCCTTGTCGGGCAACGCATGAAGTCCGAACAAATTTCATTGAAAGAATCGTTACTGGCTTCTTCCCGGGTATCTGTATCAGATGACAGTGTGGAGGGGGTAGATCGCCTTATCTATAACCACTGCCTGAATAAAAAAAATCTCTCCGACTTCTTTGGAAAATCTCGAGTTACCTTCAATAAAATTCTCGCTGATCTCGAAGAAAAAAGGCTGGTGGGTCAACCTATTTATCAGAACAAAAACCACCTTTATACCCGCTGGGATGTCCAGAATATTATGGATGCCCTGGGTTATCCGCGCTATAGAGATTACTACCAGAGCCGAACAATCATTGTTCAGAATCATAAAGGTGGGACAGGAAAAAGCACGACCTCAGTGGCTCTGGCTGTAGCAGCAGCACTTGATCTCCAGTTGAATGCCAGAGTTTTAGTAATTGAATGGGATCCGCAAGGCTCTATTGGTAGCGGTATGATTCAAAGCGTATCTGAAGACGACGTATTCCTGACTGCAATCGACGCAATCCTGGGCGTGTATGAAGAAGGTTCTGAATATAAAAAATACCTCGACATGGGTTACTCTGAGGCTGAAATCATTGAGAATATGCCGTTCTCAACCCATCTGCCAAATCTTGATGTAATTACTGCGTTCCCAACCGATGCGAGATTCAAAGATAAATACTGGCAGTGCAGTAAAGAAGAGCGCACTCAGTTGTTGCTACGATTCAAAGAAGTGATAATGCCAGTCCTGAAAGCTAAGTATGACCTTATTATCTTCGATACCCCTCCAGAAGACTCGCCAATTATCTGGGCCGCTGATGAGGCCGCTGACGGTATTCTTGTCGCAGTTTCTCCGCGAGAATACGACTATGCATCCACAACTGATTTTATGCTGACGATCAGTGAGCGATTCCGTCAGTCTCCCAATAAAGGTGAAAATATTAAATGGTTTAAAGTACTGGCCGTTAACGTCGATGATAAAAGCCCATACGAAAAAATAGTCCTCGATAAGTTAATTCGAACCGTTCAAGACCTGTTTATGGCAACCAATATCAAAAACTCTGAAGCATTCAAAGCAGCTGCGTCACGGGGTAGGTCGGTTCTCGATATTAAGAAATCTGAAGAGTTATGTTCACCAAAGCAGCTGGATATTGCCGAAGAATCCGTAATGTCCGTATATCAACAGTTTATTAATGAGATAAAGAGTTTTTCAGCGAAGGAAGGAGTTAACGCATGAGTGATGAACAGCATATCGGAAACGATAAATCGCGTTATCTAAATACGCCAAAGCGAACCGATGTAGGCCACCGTTCCGGGTTAGCTAACCTTAAGAGTCCCCCTCGCATTAAGAAACTCTTTACCCTTCATAACGGGCGAAAACTTGAAGCTGAGCACGTCACTGTAGCAGCTGAAAATGTCGCTACTGAGACCGCCGTTCACCCAATGAACCCGCGAAATCAGGAAGCGCTTACCACAAACGCAGTACGAGATATCCTGCAACAAATTGAGTCAAGGGGTGTTGATACTGAAGGTGTTGCCGTTAAACGTGATGGCGTGTACCTGCTTATTGAAGGTAGCCGCAGACGTTTTTGCTGTATTGCGGCTCAAAAAGATCTGCCTTTATGGGTGCTACCAGATGATCTATCAGCTGAGGACATCAAGGCGATTATTACCGCTGCACAAACATCACGCCGATTCTCATACCGAGAGGTTGGGCTTCAGTATCTGGAACTAATGCAGGAAAAAGGATTCACCAAAAATGAAGAGCTTGCCCTCTTTCTTGGCATAAGCCATGTGTCAGTCTTTAAACGTATTCAGGCGGCGCGTATTGACGGTTCGTTGATAGCTCTGTTCCCGGATTATGAAGGTATACCAAACTCCTTCTACAGCCGGTTGTCCAAACTTCAGAAATACGTAGAGAGCAACCTTTTCATTCTTGCAGATGTAGTTGATAGGGTGAAAGAAGAAATTGCTAATCTGGACATCAGTGACATCCCGGAAGCGCAGAAAATTGTCATGGCGCAGATCACAAAGGCGGTTGAATTACTCGATCAAAAGCCACCTGCAAAAAGTTGGGAAACCCGTGATCTGGCTAATTTTGCTAATAAGGACAAATACGCCCGTATCAGCAAAAATGCATCAGGCCGTAAAGTTCGCTTTGAATTTAACCGAATGAGTACCGAGCTCATGGCAGAAATTGAAGCATTTATTACGGATAAACTGAGTAGCGAAAAATAACAATTCGCCATTGCTTGATTATCGAAACTGCACCTCCTGGTGCAGTTTTTTTTTGGCCGCAAACCTATTCGTCAGGAGGAGACACCGGTTGATAATAGGAAAAAAACAGCTCATGAGGTGGCTATGCTTTCGGAAAAAATTGTAACCCTGTTTTCAAATGACGCATTAAAGCGTTTCACGATTCTTGAGGCTTACGCCGAGCTAAAACGTCAGGGTACTTTTAGCGTTTTCCTTTCGTTCATCGATCCTCGTACTGATTGTCTCGTAGAGGGTAACTTTCAATTCTACCCGAACCCCGTTAAGACCTACTCAAACATGGGAGTATGCTATCTCACTGAACATCTTGGGCTAACGTTAAAAATCCCAAGCTCTATGGAATGGTGGGCTACACATGAAAAGTCAACATTTCATAACCAAGACATCACCTATCTGAAGGAGGGTGAATACGTAAAGGCAACCATTAAACTGGAAATAGGCTCGCGGATCAGAGTTCCTAATGCGTTCGAAGTTGCCCCTTCCATGTGAACTTAAGGCATATCAAAGTAAATTACTGACGAGGACGGCTATGGCACTCACGATAAAAACAGAAACACTAAAAGCTACCACAAGCCCAACATTTGAGGCTTTACGTAATCGTTATAGCCACCGTAGTTCTGACGATGAGATTGCCGTCGATCCGCTATGTTTATCTCGGGATGATCTGAATGAACTTTTACAGGCATGTCGTGGTGATGGAGAGTCAAAAAATCGACGAGCTCTTGAATCGATCATCACTGCACTGGAAGGTGATTTCGATAAGCCTGTGAGCAGTTTTCCGGCATTCGGTCGTGTGTTACTACAGTATCTGAAGTCAAATCGAATTGATGGCTGGATATACCGACGCGGTCATGACGGCAACCTGTACCCCGGTCTTGTTACAGCAATAAAAGAAGTAAAATCAGAAAAAAACTCTGACCGTCCCCCATCACTATTGTTACAAATCAGCTGGTATGGGTTCGGCGAATATTCGCACTCCAAAAAGGTTTACGGAACCCAGCTTACCGCCCTGAATTTCGAGCCTAATGAGGTGGCGCGGCGCAGTGTCGCTAAGACACTGGCCGACCGTGATATCTACCATGAAACGCATGAGCTGAAACAAGAGTACCTGGAACAACTAACGCGGTTTAAGGAAGTGGTCGACGGGCAATTTGGCAATCAGTTTAAAGCAACCGGCAGGGCTGTCAGAATGGAATCGTATAGCTACAGCGACCGGAATCTGGAAATAGCAGGGCATAAACTGATACACGATTTGCCTGATAGTGAGTGCGATGCCTACGGTGCAGAAGTGGAGTCGCCTCTTTTTGAAGATGACCAGTTTGGCCTTTTACCCGAAATTCCTGTGCAGCGTTATTTTGATCTCTCGCTGCAAGACTTTATCTGGATACATGCCAATAACGTAGAACCATACAAGTATGATAAAGAACTGCCAAAAAAGATGGTTTTGCCGGAAGACCACCGTGATTTACTCGATATACTGACCACGGATATCAGCGCTTTCACCAGCGATATTGTTGAAGGGAAAAGCGCGGGTAACATCATCATGTGCGTGGGCTCACCCGGACTTGGGAAGACATTAACTGCTGAAGTGTATGCAGAGGTCATTGAACGGCCCCTGTACTCAATTCATGCTGGCGCACTGGGAACCAACGCCGATGACATTGAGAAAAATCTGCGGACGATTCTGACCCGGGCTAAACGCTGGAACTGTGTCCTGCTTCTGGACGAAGCCGATGTGTTTGTCATGCAGCGTGGAGCATCACTGACTCAAAATGCCATCGTTGCGGAGTTCCTCCGTACACTGGAGTATTTCGATGGGTTGATGTTCATGACAAGCAACCGGGGTAGTGACATCGATGAGGCTATCATACCAAGATGCGCTGCAATCATTCACTATGATGTGCCGGAGAAATCAGATGCCCAAAAGATCTGGAAGATTATGGGTGAGAACTTTGGCGTGAACATTCCTGATGAACTGGTCAGATCACTTGTAAACACTTACCCAGAACTTCCACCACGTGACATCAAGATGTTGCTACGGCTCACGTTGCGAATGAGCGTGAAAGAGCAGGGGAGTGGTAGCATCCCGACACTGGATATTGTGCGGAAATGCGCGATGTTTCGTGGGATAGAACGAAAGGGAAAAGAAAAAGCCCTGTGATAACGATGCCGGGTTCGCCCGGCATACAACCTGCTGGCCCAGCCCAAAGCAATCCGAGTTCTTCAGCAAAAGCAGCAGCGTGTCGGAAATAACTGTGTTATAACAATTCAGGTGATCATGATGAGAAGTTGATAACAATGTTTAAGCTAAGTCCCATAAGAAAAAAAACAAACAAGCTGCATAAACTCCTTAATAACGGCTATCGTTTCGTAATCATGCATGAAGATGAAATTATTGAACCCTTCCGCTACGAAATAGAAGCCAGACGAAAACTATTCTTTGGCAGAAAACTCCTTTCTATTTCCGACCTCATCGACTCAATAAACGATAGTGTAAAAACCCAAGCAAAACGCGCCCCTTAACTATTCGTCACCTGAATAACTCCAGCTATGATAAACATTATTATCAAGCTTAAAGGTGATACTTATGAAACCGTTTGGGATTTTCTATTCAGTAGAAGGCTGCACTTGTTCACTGTGCCGCTCGCGTGGCTATCGTAAAAACAATGCATACGATAGATCTCTTCGTGTAAGCAAACACCGCGCCCGTCAGCAGGCCAAGCGTGAAATCCGCTCCGCCGTATTCAGCATCGACAATTAAGAAAGGTTGATGATAAATAAGAAGAATAACGAGGATAACAAATGACTGATGAAAACCAAATAAAGGTGCTGTTTTGCATTCTGCGTCGTCGATTCGTGGATTATGTCCCTGAGTTTGAAAACTGTGTAGAAGAACGGGAAGTCATCAATGAAACGCCGAAGGGTTACCGTATGTCCGTCTCCTACGGCACATCAGTTTACCTGCACGCGGATTATGAGTTTTTCGAATCACGTCAGGCAGCGTATCAATGGTGCGCCCGCCGTGTGACCGCTAGGGAAGGTGCGAACAAGTTCCTGATATGAGATCATCATATTCATCCGGAGCGCATCCCAGAGGGACATCATGAGCCAT
>NZ_JAOWIG010000053.1:0-213912 GCF_030332245.1 Citrobacter sp. Cy070 | reverse complement strand
AAAAATCGGCTCAAACATGAAGAAATGAAATGACTGAGTCAGCCGAGAAGAATTTCCCCGCTTATTCGCACCTTCCCTAAATCACTGTGTAGTTATGATATTGATTATTTGAAAGAACAAAGTTTAATTGCATACAATAGAATAAAACTAAAGGAGTCCAGTAGAATAGATAATTGTGTTTATATGGCAACCTGGGAAAACTCATGGATTTTTTGTAACCCAGAGAATTTAAATTTAATAAAATAAGGAGTACGCAAATGGGACGCGCATATTTTTTAATCGTTGGCGATAAAACAACGTGTGGAGGAACTATTGTTACTGGTTGTGCAAATCATATTATTAATGGGCAACCAACCGCTTGTGAAGGTGATCACTATATATGTGGCTCAGATAAACAACTTTACCAAATAGTGGGGGGACAACCTGGTTACTTTATTCATGGCAGAAGTGCTGCCGGAACTGCGCATAGTGTTGGAACATGCTTGTGTAGATGTCGATTTATTAACTCGTATATTTATGCGTCATACGATTACGAAAGCAAAATTGTCTCCGCTCCTCAACCAGTAACCAGAGTAGCGTCTGTAGCGCCACAGAACGCACCACCCCCGCTAACTATGAGACCGGGGCCATCCTGTCCAGTAGAAGAAGATGAAGATGAAGATGAACCGTCACGCGAACCTGTAGATGCTGGATTTTGCGTATTACCTTACGGGGCCACACCATCATCATATGAACCTTATATTTTTATTAATCCGCCAGAGGGAACGCGCGAACTATATAAAAAATTAAATCCAGACATGAAGAAAAAACCGGGTTCAATTTTAATTATTGCAGATCCAGAAAAACAGGATGCAGATCAAATCAAACATATCGAGAAAGCCAGAGATAAAATTGATAATGCGCTGGAACCATTAACATTAGATGAAGCAAGGTTTTTGTATCAAAACAGACATGCAATAGACATGTTTACTTCATATGGTTCTGACTATGGTGGTATTCTTAGTGATATGTCAGAAAAATATTTTGGTGAAATTGAAAGTACGTTAAAGCAAATTCAGGATGCATATAAAAATCAATATGCAACGCGTGGTATGTTAATTGGCGAGCAATTTTTTGTAGAACGTAGGCGATTATTCAAAAAGCTGGATGGGATATTTTTAAAAATATTTAGAGAGCATATTGGTCTTGCTCAGTATGATGATATAAAAAAAGCACTGAGATTGTCGTCATCGTCTATTATTCATAAATGGAATCAGACCGGGGTTGACGATATTGAAGGTTACGCAACTTATATAGAAAAATCAGCAAAACTGGTAAAGTTGATGAAAACATTCAATAAAGTTGGTATTGTCTTGTCAGCATTGAATGGTGCTAATTCTATTTATGATGCCTGTACAATTGGTAGAGATTGTGAAAAAATGGCTTACACTGAAATTGGTAAATTTACTGGCGGGTTAGCTGCTCCGGTAGCATTTAACTTTGCCATTAAACGAACATCGACAGCCGTCTGTTCAATTGTACTGGCTGCTATAAGTGCTACAGAGGGAGGCGTGGGAGCTTTAGCTTGCCAAATTGTTGTACCAGCAATAACATCATTTGGAGTTGGTAAGGCTGGCGAAGAAGGAGGGACATTTATAGGTGAATCAATATATAACACTACTAATTAGTACCCAATCAGAAGCAATTAATTAGCTTCCTCTGCCATGGTTAAATAATAAGGAAGTATATGACTAACAATGGATTAATCATATTAATTTTAACTGGAATAGTTGTTTTCAGTGTCATAATCATGTATATATTAATGTTTATTGGCAATAAGAATTTTTATGTAATATGTGGTTTATATAAGAAAGAATTTGGCGAATTGCCATTTAACACCATACTATTTTATAAATCATCACCATTTTTTTTAACTGGTTATAATATAAAAACGAATTTTATCACAAGCCCCTTGATACTCAATAAAAAGGCCTTAGATAGTTCCAACCCTTGCGATGTGAAGTTTATAAAATCATTACCGAAAAAATTAACAAGAATTTATGTGATAACTCATTATTTTAATATATCCGTAGCAATTTCATTTATTGCATTGGTGATAATGGCATACTTGAATAAATAAAGGGACTCCATCAGAGTCCCTTTATAGTTTTTATTTCAATGCCCCATATATCTGATCAACTATCCAGCCATATGGTTAACCGGATCGATAGACATCAGCGTTCCGGTCCATCTGGTATGAACTGGTCAACACACCAATCGTTGACATCATCAATGTGTTACCGTTCATACGCCACTCAGCAAAAAGCGGATCAGTTATTAACCGGGATCACCGCGCCTTTATATTTGGTACGGATCCAGTCCTGGATCTCTTTGGAGTGCAGCACATCAACCAGCGCCACGATATCCTTTTTCTTCTCGTCACCGCGATGCACGGTAATGATATTGGCATACGGGTTGTTTTCACCGCTTTCTACGGCAATCGGATCTTTCACTGGATCCAGTCCGGCGTCGATTGCGTAGTTGGCGTTAATCACCACCGCATCCCCTTCTTCATTGTTATACATCTGCGGTAACAGCGCCGCTTCCACGTTAGGTAAGAACTTCAACTTTTTCGGGTTCTCTACGATGTCGCTAATGCGCGCCGTCACTTTATCCACACCCGGCTTCAGCTTGATCACGCCCTCTTTTTCAAAAATCGACAGAATACGACCTTCTTCAGATACCGCATCACGCATGATCACCTTGCCACCTTCCGGCAGATCCTTCAGTGACTTCACCTTTTTCGAATAGATACCAATCGGCTCAATATGAATCGCCCCTGCGCTGACGAAATCATAGGATTTGTCGCCAGCATGATCTTTAATCACGCTATTCAGGTACGGGATATGCTGGAAGTAGTTAGCGTCAATCTCACGACCCGCCAGCGCGGTGTTCGGCAGAATGTAGTCCTGGAATGGTTTAATCTCCAGGTCTATCCCTTGCTTCGCCAGTATAGGCTTAGCCTGCTCGAGGATCTCTGCATGCGGCACGTTGGACGCGCCAACGGTCAGCGTATCTGCCCACGAGGCAAAGCTCAGGGCGCTTAAGGTTGCAGCTGCGAGTAATGTCAGTGATTTTTTCATGATGATGGTTTCCGTATTTTATTAGCGTTTATCTAACAGAGAGGTGATCACATCGCCGCAAAGCTGAATGATGAAGACGATGAGCAGAATCGTTACCGTCGCCACCAGCGTGACGTCGCTGTGGTTGCGCTGGAATCCTTCCAGATAAGCCAGGTTCCCTAAACCACCTGCACCAATCACCCCCGCCATCGCGCTGTAGCTAACCAGTGCAATCAGCGTCACGGTGATCCCGGACACCAGAGCGGGTGAGGATTCCGGCAGTAAAACCCGAAAAACAAGCGTCGTCAGACGTGCGCCCATCGAGCGCGTCGCTTCAATAACGCCTTTATCGACTTCACGCAGGGCGATTTCGACCAGGCGTGCGTAAAAAGGTGCAGCCCCCACAATCAACGCGGGCAACGCGGCATTGGCGCCGAGAATGGTGCCAACGATCGTTTTGGTAAACGGTATTAGCAATACGATCAGAATGATGAACGGGATCGAGCGGAAAATATTGACCACCAGCGAGATCGCGCTATACAAGGCGCGGTTCTGGAATAGTCCACCGCGAGCGGTCAGGAACAGCGCCAGCCCGAGTGCAATCCCAAGGACAAACGTTGCCGCACCAGAAAGTGCCGTCATATAGAGCGTTTCCTGGGTTGCTGCCAGCAGTTGGTCCCACTTCAGATGGGGAAACAGATCTTCAGGCATGTTGAATCACCTCGCCTTCAATGTCGCTCTGGCGCAGGTCGGCCAAAATATTGTTCAATTGTTCCTCAGAGGCCACAACGTGCACCCAGAGCTGACCAAACACACCGTGCGCGGTTTGCGTCATCTTGCCGTGTAAAATGTTAAACGGCAGGCCATAGCGTAAGGTCAATTCGCCGACCACTGGGCGATGCGTACGTTGCCCGGTAAACGTAAGCCTGATCACCACGCCGCCAAGTTCGCTGGCCAGCTGCGGGTTGAATTCGTCTTCCTCGGCATATTGACTCACCTGACGAACGAACTGTCGGGTGATCGGTTGCTGTGGATGGGTAAAGACAGTAAGTACATCGCCCTCTTCAACCACCCTGCCGTTTTCCATTACCGCGACGCGATCGCAGATCTTGCGTACCACGTGCATTTCATGGGTGATCAGCACGATGGTTAATTTGAAGCGACGGTTAATATCGAGCAGTAACTCCAGAATCTGATCGGTAGTTTGCGGATCCAGGGCTGACGTAGCCTCGTCACAGAGCAGTACATCAGGATTATTCGCCAGCGCGCGGGCGATCCCTACGCGCTGCTTTTGGCCGCCACTGAGCTGCGATGGATACGCATTTTCGCGACCGCTCAGACCGACAAGGGTAATCAGCTCGGCCACTCGCGCCTTAATCATCGCTTTCGGCGCACCGGCAATTTGCATAGAGAAAGCGATATTTTCACTGACGGTGCGTGACCACAGTAAATTAAAGTGCTGAAACACCATGCTGATTTTCAACCGTGCCTGACGCAACGATTCCCCGCGGGCGGCGGAAATATCCTGGCCGTTAATCGTCACGCTACCGGAGGACGGTTTTTCCAGACCATTGAGCAAACGTATTAAGGTGCTTTTTCCCGCCCCGCTGTAACCAATGATCCCGTAAATCTGCCCCTGCTCAACCGTCAGGTTGACATCATCGACAGCGGTAATAGAAAGCCTGCCTGGCGTAAACACTTTCGAAATATTTTTCAGGACAATCATGTCGTTTGGGTATCCGCTGCTGCTTATTGTTATCCTGCTAGTGCTTTTGGCTGTTTAGCAGTATGGATGTCCAAATGAGTGTAATCAGCGAGATTGACTTTTAAAATGAATTAAAAAGAATTTGATATAACTTTTAGAAATATGAAGACATTCGAGCCGGGATGACAGGATAACCCTCATCTGAGAGGACAAATGCAGGTTGTTGCGCAACAAACCTCGACGGTGGACAACCTCTTTATCCATACCTATGAACAAATTAGTGAATATTTCTTGTGAAACTGCACAGAACTCTTTTGAAACGCTGTTTCCATTTTCCTTTTTGATAATTTTCAGCGTATAATGCGCGCCAATTGTCTCTTGAATGGTTTCAGCACATTGACCTGTAAAACTCAACGACTACAAAACTCACCATCCCGTTGGGCTGAAACGCAAGCACACATTCCTCTGCACGCTTTATCGATGTCACCTATTCTTAGAGCGAGGCATCACAACTTTCGTAACTCAGGTTTAGCTTTCCATCCGTGCGCGATGGAAGCCAGATTTCCATATCCTTCTCAACTTAAAGACTAAGACTGTCATGAAAAAGACGAAAATTGTTTGCACCATCGGTCCGAAAACCGAATCCGAAGAGATGTTAACCAAAATGCTGGACGCGGGCATGAACGTCATGCGTCTGAACTTCTCCCACGGTGATTACGCAGAACACGGTCAGCGCATCAAGAATTTGCGCAACGTCATGAGCAAAACCGGTAAAAAAGCCGCTATTCTGCTCGACACCAAAGGTCCGGAAATCCGTACCATTAAGCTGGAAGGCGGCAACGACGTTTCTCTGAAAGCGGGCCAGACCTTCACTTTCACTACCGACAAATCTGTTGTGGGCAACAATGAAATCGTTGCTGTTACCTATGAAGGCTTCACTAAAGACCTGTCCGTCGGTAACACCGTTCTGGTCGACGATGGTTTGATCGGCATGGAAGTTACCGCTATCGAAGGTAACAAAGTTATTTGTAAAGTGCTGAACAACGGCGACCTGGGCGAAAACAAAGGCGTTAACCTGCCGGGCGTTTCCATTGCCCTGCCAGCACTGGCTGAAAAAGACAAACAAGACCTGATCTTCGGTTGCGAACAAGGCGTTGACTTCGTTGCAGCCTCCTTTATCCGTAAACGTTCTGACGTCGTTGAAATCCGCGAGCACCTGAAAGCGCACGGCGGCGAAAACATCCAGATCATCTCCAAAATCGAAAACCAGGAAGGCCTGAACAACTTCGACGAAATCCTCGAAGCGTCTGACGGCATCATGGTTGCTCGTGGCGATATGGGCGTTGAGATCCCGGTTGAAGAAGTTATCTTCGCGCAGAAAATGATCATCGAAAAATGTATCCGCGCACGTAAAGTCGTTATCACTGCGACCCAGATGCTGGACTCCATGATCAAAAACCCGCGTCCGACCCGTGCTGAAGCTGGTGACGTTGCTAACGCCATCCTCGACGGTACCGACGCAGTCATGCTGTCTGGTGAGTCTGCAAAAGGTAAATACCCGCTGGAAGCCGTTACCATCATGGCGACCATCTGTGAGCGTACTGACCGCGTGATGACCAGCCGTCTGGACTTCAACAACGACAGCCGCAAACTGCGCATCACCGAAGCCGTTTGCCGTGGCGCGGTTGAAACTGCAGAAAAACTGGATGCTCCGCTGATCGTCGTCGCAACCCAGGGCGGTAAATCTGCTCGCGCAGTACGTAAATACTTCCCGGATGCCACCATCCTGGCGCTGACCACCAACGAAACTACCGCGCGTCAGCTGGTGCTGAGCAAAGGCGTTGTTGCACAGGTGGTTAAAGAAATCAGCTCTACCGATGATTTCTACCGTCTGGGCAAAGAAGTGGCTCTGGAAAGCGGTCTGGCACAGAAAGGTGACGTTGTGGTGATGGTTTCCGGTGCGCTGGTTCCGAGCGGCACCACCAATACGGCATCTGTTCACGTGCTGTAATAATTCCATCGCGAATTAATTTGCTTAAAAAGCGCCCTTGCGGCGCTTTTTAATTTTCTTGATAGCCACGATTAATAAAAAATCAAATCGGATTTCACTATCCAATCCGAGATTATCTAAGATGAATCCGATGGAAGCTTTCTGTTTTCTCACGAGTTTTTAGCTGTTTTTGCACAATTCGATGCTTCTTTGAGCGAACGATCAAAAATAAGTGCATTCCCATCAAAAAAATATTCTCAACATAAAAAACTTTGTGTAATACTTGTAACGCTACATGGAGATTAACTCAATCTAGAGGGTATTAATAATGAATCGTACTAAACTGGTACTGGGCGCGGTAATCCTGGGTTCTACTCTGCTGGCAGGTTGCTCCAGCAACGCTAAAATCGATCAGCTGTCTTCTGACGTTCAGACTCTGAACGCTAAAGTTGACCAGCTGAGCAACGACGTGAACGCAATGCGTTCCGACGTTCAGGCTGCTAAAGATGACGCAGCTCGCGCTAACCAGCGTCTGGACAACGCAGCTACTAAATACCGTAAGTAATAGTATCTGTGTAATAGAAATGGCGCACATTGTGCGCCATTTTTTTTGCTCTGAATTTCCCTTCCCTGCTATTGCGTTACGCGCACCTCTGCATCCCCTCCTGGTACACCATTACGCGCAGACTTCACATCCGCACCATTGCTCACGACCGAGGCTTGCCCGGCTGTCACGGTGACAGGATAGCCCGCACGGCGATACAACGCTCGTTCCACCAGGCTATTATCCACGGCTTTGTCGTCTTTAAACGAGGTAAAACCGGCTGGTAGTACATATGGCATGGTCTGGACGTTTTGTTCCTCTTCCGGTGACAATGGCCTGTGCACCTCAACATAGCGCATACCATTTAGCTCGACGGCGTACTTTATCGGCTCATTAATCACCCTGACAGGCGTACCTGGTCGCACCTGCTCGAACAACGCTTTGATGTCCGGTGCATTCATGCGAATACAGCCGGAACTCACACGCAGGCCCACGCTGTCCGGCGCGCTGGTGCCATGGATCAGGTATTCACCGTTTCCATGCGCCAGACGCAGTGCAAAGCGCCCTAACGGATTATTTGGCCCCGCAGGCACTACCGGCGGTAATGTTATGCCGCGCTCCAGAGAGCGTTTACGGATGCCCGGTGTAGGGGTCCAGGTCGGATTGGGGATTTTCTGACCAACCCGCGTTTCCATTACCGGCGTTTCCAGCCCCTGCAAACCGATACCAATCGGGAATACCTGAACACTATTCTCTCCCGGCGGGAAGTAATACAGACGCAATTCCGCCAGATTCACAATAATGCCTTCGCGTGGCGCATCTGGCAGCAATAATTGCGAGGGAATAGTGATCAGCGTTCCGGGTTTAGGGACGGGGGCAATAGTATTGTTGGCTTCAAGGATCAGCATTGCGGCGGTATCAAACTTACGGGCAATCGCCTGTAGGTTTTTATCGCCTTCCTGCACGGTGTAGGTTTGATTTTGCCCGACAAGACGGCTGTTAGCCTGTGGCAAAGGATAATCGACCGCCCAGGCGGCCTGAATAGCGCTGTAGGCGCCGATCAGCATTAACGTAATAACAGACGCGCGTTTCATACTCACTCACCCCCCTGGCGTTATTGCCGGATGACGGCAAACGTCCGATCCGGCCTACGAGTCATTGCGATGCCTTGCACGGAATCATTCCAGTCAGCCTGAAAGATGACGTGTTTTATCAGTTTAGCTAAGAGTTGCGGCTTTGGTGCGGATCGCCCGAATCATCGCTTCCAGTCCCTGTGAACGTGAAGGTGTGAGATGCTGTGCGAGCGCCATTTTTTCGAACCACGGACGCACATCAAAATTCACAATATCCTGAGCCGTCATCCGGTCATACAAAATGAAGACGACGGCGATAAGTCCTTTCACAATTGCCGCATCACTGTCGCCCTGTAATTCAATAATCCCTTCGTCATTCTGACGCATAACAATCCATACCTGACTTTGACATCCCTGAATGCTATTTTCCGGGCAGCGATCGTCGGCAGTTAATTCCGGCAGGCGCTGACCCAGTTCAATGATGTACAGGTATTTCTCTTCCCAATTAGCGCAACGCAGAAAATTACGCAACAGTTTTTCTTTATCCGGTAGCGCAGCCATAATGCCTCCCTGTTATCCCAGCAAGTGATGAATACGCTTGAGGCCCGTTACCAGGCGATCCACTTCTTCATGGGTGTTATACATGGCAATGGAAGCCCGGCACATCGCGGGAACGTGATAATAAGCCATCAATGGCATAGCGCAGTGATGCCCAGTCCGCACTGCAATTCCATAGTTATCAAGAAAGCTACCGACGTCATACGCGTGATGTTTGCCGAGGTTAAACGCAATCACGCCCAGACGGTTTTCCGGGCCGTAGAGCGTCAGATCAGGTACCTCCGCCAGTTGCTCCAGCGCATAGCGCATCATGAACTGTTCATATTCGCTGATTTCACTAAGACCCAACGCGCTAACATATTCAATGGCCGCTCCCAGACCGATAATCCCTCCGGTGTTCGGCGTTCCGGCTTCAAACCGCCAGGGGGCTTTAGCCCACGTCGTTCCCTGGCTCAGACTGACGGTTGCTATCATCGAGCCACCGCCTTCCCACGGTGGCATTTCCTGCAGCAGCGACTCTCTGGCATACAACACGCCAATGCCGGTGGGTCCATACAGCTTATGTCCGGAGAAGACATAAAAGTCGCAATCCAGCGCCTGCACGTCCACCGGGTGGTGCATGACCGCCTGCGCGCCGTCTACCAGCACTTTTGCGCCGTACTGATGCGCCAGCGCGATCATCTCCGGCAGCGGATTTTCAGTGCCCAGCACATTAGATACGTGGGTAATGGCCAACAGTTGCGTACGGTCATCAAACAGCGTCGATAGCGTTTCCAGTTGCAACGTCCCGTCGGCATTCAGTGGGATAACACGCAGTTCCGCACCTACACGGGCGCACAGCATCTGCCAGGGGACAATATTGGCGTGGTGTTCCATTTCACTGATGATGATGTTATCACCCGCCCGAACATTGCTATTGCCCCAGCTGTTCGCCACCAGGTTGATGCCCTCCGTCGTACCGCGGACAAACACCAGCTCTTCGGCTGAACGCGCGTTAATAAACAATGACGCCAGCTTACGGACATTCTCCATTTTTTCCGTCGCCTGAGCGCTGAGCGTATGAATCCCCCGATGGACAGCCGCATAGCCATGCCGATAAAACTCTGCCTCGGCATCAATCACCTGGTTGGGCTTTTGCGCACTGGCAGCACTGTCGAGGTAAGCCAGCGGTAAGCCGTTGACCTCACGCGTCAGGACCGGAAAGTCCGCCCGTACTTTTTCAATGGGAAATGTCATGCTACGCCTCCCGGCAGACGTTGGGCTATCCGCGCCAGTACCTGTTGTTTCAGCGTTTCCTCACCCAGGGCTTCCGTTAGCTCAGCGGCAAACGCATAGAGAATCATTTGTTGGGCATCCTGCTGGCCGATCCCGCGCGAACGCAGATAGAACATCTGCTCGTCGTCGATCCGCCCTACCGTCGCTCCGTGGCTGCATTTCACGTCGTCGGCATAGATTTCAAGCTGCGGCTTAGTATCCACTTCCGCCAGTTTACCGAGCAGCAAATTATTGTTGGTCATCTGACCGTCGGTTTTAATCGCGTGCTGCGCCACGTTGATCAAGCCATTGAACACCGCCCGGCCTTTATCGCTGACGATGGTTTTATGCAGTTGCCGGCTGTTGCAATATCCTTTGTTATGCTCAAGCCAGGTTCGGGTATCGCAAACTTCATTTTTCACCGGCATCGCCAGGCTGTTAAGGCGCAGTGTGCTGTTCTCCCCATTAAGCTGGGTACTGGTGTTATGGCGTAATACCGCACCACCGAGTAAGAAGCTGTAGCTCACCGCCGTGGCATCTGCCCCTAACTGGATATCGTTATGCGCGAAATGGTGGCTAACCGGATTCTCAAACGCCAGTTTAATATGGTGCAAATGGGCATTTGCCGCCACGTTCATCGTTAAGCGCGCACCGGTAAAATGTCGATGCGCATTCAGGCTAACATAGTGCTCAATGACGGTAGCCTCTGCACCTTCGGCCAGTTCAAGATGGTGACGATAGTGCGCGGTATTCACCTCATCACCTGCCAGCCCCTGGGTGATGTGCATCAACAGCAGCGGTTTCGCTGGACGTTGATATCGTTTGACCTGAATGTGCGTGACGCTGCGTGAGAGGCTTTCGGTCAGATGCAGGAACACTTCTGGCTGGATAGCCGCAGGGAGCGCCTGACGCGCATCATCAACGGTAATGTCAAAGCCGCTGTCGTCCATGCTGTCGCTTAGCGTTGGAGAGAATTGCCCGTCGACAAATACCAGTCGTATGGCATCAATAGCCGGTGCCAACGCTTCACACTGGGCTGACGTTATCTCAGCAACATCACTGACAAACTGGCTGTTGGTTAACCCTTCCAGCGGCGTGTATTTCCAGTCCTCATGTTTACGCGTCGGCAACCCCAGCCGCAACATCTGTTGCAGGTGTTGTTGCGCATGCTGTGAGCGACGCTCACCCTGCGCTTCAAACAGATGATGCCACTGCTGGAGCACGTTACTGCTGTTCACTAAGCCAGCCATACCCTTGCTCCTCCAGCTGTTTAACCAACGTAAAATCACCGGACTTCACAATGCGCCCCTGGTAGAGAACGTGGACGTAATCGGGTTTGATATAGTCGAGGATTCGCTGGTAGTGGGTGACGATAATAAATGAGCGTTGCCCGTCGCGTAGCGAGTTCACGCCGTCTGCGACGATTTTCAGCGCGTCGATATCCAGACCAGAGTCAGACTCATCAAGAATGCACAACTGAGGCTCCAGTACCGCCATTTGCAAAATGTCATTACGCTTTTTCTCTCCGCCGGAGAAGCCCACGTTGACCGAACGGGTGAGCAAATCTTCCGGCATCTTCAGCAACGCAATTTTTTCTTCCATCAGATCCTGGAAGTCAAACCTGTCCAGCGACTCTTCGCCACGGTAGCTGCGCACAGCATTCAGTGCCGTTTGCAGGAAAAACTGATTACTGACGCCGGGGATTTCTACCGGATACTGAAATGCCATAAAGATGCCTTCACCGGCACGGTCTTCCGGTGACAGTTCCAGTAAATCCTTACCGTTGAATTCTACCGTCCCGCCAGTGACTGCATAATCTTCTCGTCCGGCGAGTGTCGCAGACAACGTGCTTTTCCCGGAACCGTTCGGCCCCATAATGGCGTGGACTTCTCCGGGGCGAATCTCAAGACTCAGCCCACGCAGTATCGCCTTATCTTCCACACTGACCTGTAAATCTTTAATGCTTAACATGTGCTTTCCTTAAATTTTAGCCGACGCTGTGTTCAAGACTTATGGCGAGAAGTTTTTGCGCTTCCACAGCAAATTCCAGCGGCAGCTCAGAGAACACGTCTTTACAGAAACCATTGACGATCATCGAGATAGCATCTTCTTCGCTGATGCCACGTTGCAGGCAGTAAAACAGCTGATCTTCGCCAATGCGCGAGGTCGTCGCTTCATGTTCAAGCTGAGCGCTGTTGTTACGGCACTCCACATACGGGAAAGTATGCGCCCCACAGTCCGCCCCGATCAGCATCGAATCACATTGGGTATAGTTGCGGGCGTTAGTGGCGGTAGGCATAATTTTCACTAAGCCGCGGTAGCTGTTCTGGCTATGTCCGGCAGAAATCCCTTTCGAGATAATGGTCGATTTCGTGTTCTTGCCAATGTGGATCATTTTGGTGCCGGTATCGGCCTGCTGATGACCGCTGGTCAGCGCAACGGAGTAGAATTCGCCGATCGAATTATCACCACGCAAAATGCAGCTCGGGTACTTCCAGGTAATGGCAGAACCGGTCTCTGACTGCGTCCATGACATTTTGCTGTTTTCGCCTTCACACAGCGCACGTTTGGTCACGAAATTCAGGATGCCGCCAGTATTGCCATCGCCGGGGAACCAGTTTTGTACCGTTGAATACTTCACCTCAGCATCTTTATGGATGATCACCTCAACCACCGCCGCATGCAGCTGGTAACTGTCACGCACCGGCGCCGAACAACCTTCGATATAGCTGACGTAACTCCCCTCATCCGCCACCAGAATCGTGCGTTCAAACTGTCCGGTTTTTTCTGCATTGATACGGAAATAGGTCGACAGTTCCATTGGGCAACGCACGCCTTTCGGCACATAAATAAACGTGCCGTCTGATGCTACCGCCGCATTCAGCGCGGCAAAGAAATTGTCATTCCCCGGGACGACGGTACCGAGGTATTTTTTTACCAGTTCAGGATGATCGTGGATGGCTTCGCCGAACGAGCAGAAAATAATACCCTGTTCCGCCAGCTTATCGCGGTAGGTCGTTGCGACTGACACCGAATCGAAAATGGCATCCACCGCCACCTCTTTGCCTTCACGGACCGGTACGCCAAGCTGCTCGAACGCGTCCTCAACCTCTTTGCTTAAAAATGCATTCGCGCCCGTTTGTTGCACCGCGCCCGGTTCAGAGGCGCAGGTTTCATCACAATTACCGCAGGACGGTGCAGAGTAATAGCTGTAATCCTGGTAGTTCAGTTTGTCATAGTGCGCTTTTAGCCAGTGTGGTTCTTCCATCGTCAGCCACGCGTTAAACGCATTCAGACGGAATTCCAGCATCCAGTCCGGTTCATTTCGTTTTGCCGAAATCGCGCGCACGACCTCTTCGTTGATCCCTTTGGCCAGCTCATCGGTTTTGAGTTGGGTAAAGAACCCCTCTTTGTAATTGAGGTGCCCGCCAGCCCAGGTGTTGACATCGTCAGTTGCTTCAGTATTACGAGACATAGTACCGCCTATACCCCAAAGCTTTCGCCACAGCCACATTCGTTCTGGGCTTTCGGGTTATGAAATTTAAATAACTGATTTAATCCTTCACGCACGAAATCGACTTCAGTTCCATCGATAAACGGCATCGCCTGTAAAGGCACATACAGTCTGGCGCCATCCGTTTCAAACAGAAGATCGTCTTTCTCAGGTTGCTTGACGGTGTCCAGCACATAGCCGAATCCCGCGCACCCGGTTTGTTTCACGCCTAACCGCACACCCAACATATCGGGTTGCCTTGCCACCAGTTCACGGATATGCGCCGCTGCCGCTGGCGTTAACGTCAGCCCGCGCCACGCAAAATCGTTGGGATTAAATGTTCCTGAATGCAATTCCATAGGGTTACCTCGAGTCACTAGCTTTTAAGCTATAACACCATGTTAGTGATAATGATTATCACTTCAACCCCTCAACAGCAGGGGCATTCGGGTTAACCGCCCTTTTTGACGACTTTTATTAAGCATAGACCCTGCGGCGAGGGTTAACAGGGATGGATTTTTTTATTCAATACATTGATTAATAATAGATTATGAATGTGTAATCGTTCCGGCAGGTCAAATGCTAAAAGATGTATAGATAATGTCTATTTAAGGGATAGGTGGGGATGACTACGGGGGAGCAATACGGCCCAAAGCGCATGTGGGCCATAAAAAACCCTTAAGTCTGCTTGCTGGCAGGCTTAAGGGTTCCGGCCCCATCCGGCGCTTATCTCCGGCACTCACAATGGCTTAGCTCTTGAAGGGGCGATCAGAAGAATCTCATACACTGATAAATTTTTTTTAACACAAATTGCGCTTTGACTATTTGATAAACACACTCAATCACATAGTTAGCACTGTGTCTCATTCAGTGCGTCCAGCAACAGTCGCAACCCCGCAGGCTGGTGATCGCGGGAAAGATATAAACCATAAATCGGCAGGCGTTTAGGCTGTAGTTGGGGTAGAAGTCGTATTAATCTCCCCTGCGCCAGCCCTTCTCTCGCCTCCTGCTCAGGTACCAACGCAATCCCCATCCCCGCCAGGGCGGATTCACATAGCAGTGACGAGATACCGGCGCTTAAATTACCTTTAATGGCCACAGTGACGGCTTGCCCTTGCGCATCCAGAAAATGCCATGACTTTCCGGCGAATCCGCTGTAATAAAGGCAATTATGCTGCGTAAGATCGTCGACGTTTTTTGGGATGCCATGCTGGTTAAGATAATCCACGGAGGCACATAACACCGATTCACAATCCCCTAAGCGCCGGGCAATCGTTCCGGGTTCGGGGTTTTCCGTGATGCGGATCGCCACATCGATACGCTCTCCAACCAGGCTTACCGGTTGATTGTTGATCTCAACTTCAATGCGGAGGTCAGGATAGCGAGCAAGAAACGCGGGCAGCACCGGCGCCAGAATATGTATGGCGGTAAAATGTGCACACGCCACACGTAGCGTGCCCGATGGAGTTTGCGCGAGCCCGGCGGCACCGATATCTCGCGAAAGCTGTGCCAGGGTGCGGGTTTTCACCAATGCCTCTTCACCGGCAGGCGTGATTGTCAAGCGCCGTGACGAACGATGGATAAGCCGCGCCCCGGTCCACTTTTCCATCTCATCCAGATAGCGACTGACCATCGGCCGGGAAAGCCCCAGCGCGCGCGCGGCGGCACTCAAACTGCCTAAATCACAGATATGGTTAAAAACTGTTGCCGCCATGACTCTGTCCATTGCATCCCATCCGATCGTTTTATGAAACTCAGCATGTCCTGATATGGGAATTCTAACAGATCCGAATTTCCTTAAAATACGGGAACGATCAAAAGACAATGTCCTGCACAAGGTTCCCCGTTATGAAAATCAATACACTGGCTATGCTGTTACCCCTGTTTGCCTCTTCGGCATTTGCCGCTCCACTACAGCTGGATGTCTACAATCCGCAGGAAAAGGCTATTTTCCCGGTCTCTTCTACGCTGGTGTCCGGCCCGAAAGAAGCGATTTTGTTTGATGCCCAATTCAGCACCAAAGACAGTGAAAAACTGGTGCAACTGATTCGCACCAGCGGTAAGACGCTGAAAGCCATTGTGATCACGTCTGGCGATCCGGATTTCTACTTTGGCCTTGAGCCACTTGTCAAAGCCTTCCCCGGTGTCAAGGTGTTGGCTACGCCGCACGTGGTGGATCATATTCGTGCCACCAAAGAAGCCAAATTACAGTTCTGGGGCCCACAGATGAAAGATGGTGCGCCAACATCGCTCACTGTACCGCAGGCCACCACGCAAACACGCTTTACGGTTGATGGCGAAACGCTGGAATTACGCCATCCTAATGACTATGCGGCGTATGTCTGGATCCCGGCGAACCGCGCCATCATTGGCGGAACCGGTATCGCTTCAGGTATTCACGTCTGGACAGCGGACACGCAGTCATCGGCAGAGCGCACGGCATGGCGAAACGTGCTGAGTGAAATGCAGCAATTACATCCCACTCAGGTGATTCCCGGTCATTATATTGGTGAACGCCCGACGGGTGATAAAGCGATTCACTTCACCCAGGATTATTTGCAGTCGTTTGAGCAGGCGCTGGGCGCGAAAAAAGGTTCAGCCTACGTGATAAAAACAATGACCGCAGCATGGCCGGGCCTTGCAGACGAAAGCTCTCTGGAGCTGAGTGCGAAAGTGAATACCGGTGAGATGAAGTGGTAAACAAGGTTTAAGGCAAAAAATAACCCCGAACACATGTGTCGGGGTTTTTATTACGACAGGCATACCGGAATCAATGAACGCCCAGGCGCCAGGCAAAATAGATCTCTTCTTTCAGTTCAGTCGAAGAGAGCGTTAATAAATCGGCAAACTCCAGCTCTAATTGTTTCAATCTTTTCAGGTACTGAGCTGGTGAAAGATCGGTTTTATCACGACGTAAAAATTCTATTGCCAGTTGGGCCGGGTCTAATTGGGTAGACATATCATCCTCGCTTGTGTTCAGAACCTGCACAGTATAACACCATTACCTGCGCAGATAATGACCAAACTCAACATGCTTCACAAAATAGCGGTCGTCAGTCGCGAGGTGCAGCATAACCGCCCCTGCTCATCAAAGATCTCGATTTGCCACACCTGATGACGTGAACCGGTATGCACAGGGCTGCACACCCCTCTGACGAGCCCTTCACGTGCAGAACGAACGTGGTTGGCGTTAATCTCAAGGCCCACCACTTTTTGAGTGCCCATCGTACACAGATATCCAGCCACCGAGCCAATGCTCTCAGCCAGCACGACAGACGCCCCGCCGTGCAGCAAACCAAAGGGTTGTTTGGTGCGATGGTCCACGGGCATTGTGGCTTCCAGAGTATTGTCACCGATATGCACAAAACGAATATCGAGCAGCCCGACCATATTTCCTTCACCCATGGCGTTGAGCGCCTCGAGTGTGACTTCACGTTTCCAGATCATCCTATAATCTCCAGTAATGCCTGTAATGGGTGGCGAACGCCTGTGCCTTCTACGCGTTTAACCTGGCTTCGACATGAATACCCGGCAGCCAGACAACGGTTACGCGGCAATCGTTGCATTGCCTGGTGCCATGATAACTCATAGATCCCCAGTGAGTTCTGATGATTCTTCACTTCGTGACCATAGGTGCCCGCCATCCCGCAGCACCCCACGCTGACGTTTTCCAGTTTGGCCCCAAACCGGGCAAAAATCGCGGCCCACTGCGCAGGCGCTCCCGGCAGAGCGGTCACTTCGGTACAGTGTCCGAAGAAGTACCACGGTTCGCCACCGATAGCGACCGGCGGTTGTGACGCTAGTACAGCCGATAACCACTCATTGACCAGTAAGACATGGAAATCACCGCGCTGCTCGCCGAGCGCCAGCGTGTATTCATCGCGATAACATAGCACCAGCGCCGGATCGACACCGACCATTGGGATATTCAGCTTTGCCACCCGGTTGAGGAATTCAGCGGTCTTTTTCGCCGTTTTTGCAAACCGGTTTAAAAAGCCCTTTATATGCTGCGCTTTGCCGTTAGGCGAGAATGGCAACAACACCGGCTGCAAACCCAATTTTTCTACCAGTCGGATGAAATCAGCCACTACCTTTGCATCGTAATAGCTGGTGAAAGGGTCCTGCACCACCAGCACCGTACGTGCTTTTTGCTCCTGGCTGAGAGCTTCAAGCTGTTCCAGCGTCATATTGGCCGAACGATGCCCGACCAGCTGTCGTTGTAATGATGGTGCAGACAACAGCGGCAAATCCACCATGCCGATGTGTTTTTTAGCCAGATTACGTACCAGTGGTTGATTGATGAAAAAGTTGAACGTTTTAGGTGCGCGCGCCATCAGCGGTGCATAACTCTCAACGGTGGCGACCATGTGATCGCGAAGCGGGCGCAGATAGCGCGTGTGATACAGCTGCAGGAAGCGCGAGCGGAATTCCGGAACGTCAATTTTTATCGGGCACTGCGTAGAACAGGCTTTACATGCCAAACACCCGGACATCGCCTCTTTCACTTCATGCGAGAAATCATACTCGCCCTTACGTGCATGCCAGCTGTTCCGGGTTCGGGCGATTAGCGTACGTAAACTGGCACGTTTTTCTGGCAACTCTTTTTCCAGTTTCACGGGGTCGATCCCACGATCGGCCAACAGACGCAACCATTCCCGTACCAGCGTTGCCCGCCCTTTTGGCGAGTGAATGCGATTGAGGCTAATTTTCATCGACGGACACATCGGGCTTTTGGCATCGAAGTTAAAGCATAACCCGTTGCCGTTACACTCCATTGCCCCACGCCACTCCTGTCGAACGGCCAGCTGGATTTGACGATCGTAAGTTCCACGTTTAACCGCATCCACTTTCATCATTGGCGCATCGATGGCTTCCGGAGGGCAAATTTTCCCCGGATTGAGCCGGTTTTGCGGATCAAACGCCGACTTCACTTTGCGCAGTTCGCGATACAGTTCCTCGCCAAAGAATGCCGGGCTGTACTCAGCACGGAAACCTTTCCCGTGTTCGCCCCATAGCAGACCACCGTATTTGGCCGTCAGCGCCACCACATCATCAGAGATGCGTTTCATCAGCACTTCTTGTTGCGGATCGCACATATCCAGCGCGGGTCTGACGTGCAGCACCCCGGCATCCACGTGACCAAACATGCCATAGCTCAGGCCATGACTATCGAGTAGCGCACGGAACTCGGCAATATAGTCGGCCAGGTGTTCCGGCGGTACGCAGGTATCTTCGGCAAACGGAATCGGCTTCGCAGAGCCTTTGGCATTACCCAGCAGACCAACGGCCTTTTTCCGCATGGCGTAGATGCGCTCGACACCAGCCAGTTCGGTACACAGCTGCCAGCCAATTACGCCGGCTTCCTGCCGGGCAATTAGCCCGTCCAGACGTTCACACAGCGCACTGACCTGAGAATCAATTAATGCTTCATCGTCACCAGCAAACTCGACGATATTCAGCCCGAGCATCTCTTTATCCGGGACATCGGTAATCAATTCGCTGACGGAGTGCCAGACAATATCTTCACGCGCCAGATTAAGCACTTTTGAATCGACGGTTTCGACCGACAGCGCGCGCGCTTCCACCATCACTGGCGCATTACGCAATGCAGAGTCAAACGAATCGTATTTGACGTTGACCAGTCGCCGAACTTTAGGCAGCGGCGTGATATCAAGGCGGGATTCGGTGATAAATGCCAGCGTACCTTCGGAACCCGTAAGGATGCGGGTTAAATCAAACTCGGTCATCTCATCATTGAAGACGTGCCGCAGGTCGTAGCCGGTTAAAAAGCGATTGAGCTTTGGAAACTTGTCAATGATCAACTGCCGGTTCTCACGACACCGTTCATAAACCGTCTTATAGATGCGCCCAATCGCCGTATTGTTTTTACCGAGCATTTCGGCAAATTCAACCGGCATCGGCTGGGTATCGAGAATATCCCCGCCCATCAATACCGCGCGAATACCCAGCACGTGATCGGAGGTTTTACCGTAGACCAGCGAACCTTGCCCGGAAGCGTCGGTGTTGATCATTCCCCCCAACGTCGCCCGGTTACTGGTGGACAATTCAGGCGCAAAGAAATAGCCGTAGGGTTTCAGATATTGGTTAAGCTGATCTTTTATCACCCCCGCCTCTACCCGCACCCAACCTTCCTGCACATTGATTTCAATGATGCGGCTCATGTAACGGGACATATCAACAATAATGCCCTGATTAAGCGCCTGCCCGTTGGTGCCTGTGCCGCCGCCGCGAGGGGTAAAAATCAACGACGAAAAGAGCGGTTCTGACGCCAGGCGGGCGATAAGCGCCACATCAGCCGTCGAACGAGGGAAAACCACGGCATCAGGCAGAAGCTGATAGATACTGTTATCCGTCGACATTGTCAGACGATCGGCATAGCTCGTTGCCGTATCGCCCGTGAACCCTTGCTGCTCCAGCGCCTGCAAAAAATTGAGCACCAGTTGAACGACACCTGGCGCCTGAGAAATTTGTGGAATCATTATAGTGACCCTTTCCTGCGGTCTGTGTTGTGAATTTAATCGTTTGCGTGTTGCTTTGTTTGTTGTATCACATTTTTTTCTAATACGCTCAGCAGATTTACAGGCAGAATCCGCCTGTTCAAAACCGCTGAAATTGCTCATCATTATAGAGTGTGATTAACGTGTTCACGTCGCGTCAACGTTCTGACGCAAAGACAAAGGTGAAAAGTATTTATGGTAAATTTCCGTCAGCCCAGGGATATTGCACAAGTGCTGCTATCGGTGCTGTTTTTAGCCATCATGATTGTGGCCTGTCTCTGGATTGTGCAACCCTTTATCCTCGGTTTTGCCTGGGCAGGTACGGTGGTCATTGCGACCTGGCCCATCCTGATACGTATACAAAAATTGCTGTGGGGACGCCGTTCGCTGGCCGTGCTGGTGATGACCCTGTTGTTAGTTCTGTTATTTATTATTCCTATCGCTCTGTTGGTCAACAGCATCGTTGATGGCAGTGGTCCCCTGATTCATGCCGTTACCGCCGGTGATATGACGCTGCCGGATCTGGCGTGGTTAAACAGTATTCCTCTGGTGGGTGCCAAACTCTATGGCGCATGGCACAGCCTGTTGGATATGGGCGGTTCGGCTATCATGGCTAAGGTTCGTCCCTATATCGGTACCACAACCACCTGGTTTGTTGGTCAGGCCGCGCATATTGGCCGCTTTATGATGCACTGTGGCTTGATGTTGCTATTCAGCGCCCTGCTGTACTGGCGCGGTGAGCAGGTGGCGCTAGGCATTCGCCACTTCGCCTGCCGTCTTGCATCAAAACGCGGTGACGCGGCAATCCTGTTGGCAGCACAGGCCATTCGTGCGGTTGCATTAGGCGTGGTCGTCACCGCGCTGGTACAGGCCGTCCTCGGCGGTATTGGTCTGGCGGTAACGGGGGTACCTTACGCGACGCTACTGGCGGTGTTGATGATCCTCTCCTGTCTGGTGCAACTGGGGCCTTTACCGGTGCTGATTCCGGCCATTATCTGGCTTTACTGGACAGGTGATTCTACCTGGGGCACGGTGCTGTTGGTGTGGAGTGGCGTGGTCGGAACACTGGATAACGTTATTCGTCCCATGCTGATCCGTATGGGGGCTGATTTGCCGTTGATCCTTATTCTTTCCGGGGTTATCGGCGGGTTGATTGCATTCGGTATGATTGGTCTGTTTATCGGCCCAGTGGTACTGGCTGTTTCATGGCGCCTGTTCTCCGCATGGGTCAATGAAGCCCCTGCACCGGGCACTGACCCGGATAAAATTCTCGAAGAAATCGCTGAAATCGAAAGCAATAAGTAATACAACATCAGGCGGCAACATTGCCGCCTGATTGTTTACTATTGCTGATAAATACATCGCAGCTCCCCGAACCAACCCCAGCCCCAGCCCTGTGGGAGTACTCATTTATGTCGCAAATTCTTTACAGTTTTTAAACTATTGAGATGAATCTGATCGACGTGAAAAACCAGCATGCCTACTATTACCTCAAGGCTTTAGATCAACACATTGATTTATAAGCATGGAAATCCCCTGAGTGAAACAACGAATTGCTGTGTGTAGTCTTTGCCCATCTCCCACGATGGGCTTTTTTTTATCCTGCATTTCCACGTCCCATCACGGCCTACATCACATCAGCTAGCCAATTGTTTTATTTCACTCTCACGCCAAATGCACCAACTTCACAGATTAATAACAAATAATATTGCACAAGATACTGTGACTCTCTTCAAGCCGAAATATCCACAACAATGTTATTACTATTCCACCGTCTTTTATTAAGTGATGAAATAATGAACGCATTAGAATTGCAGGCTATCCGCCATATTTTTGCTATGACGGTAGAAGAAAGCGCCGCGTATATCGCGCGTGATGGCGACATTGTTGCCTGGCAACAATGGGAAAGTGGGGAAAAAGAAATCCCGGAAAACATCGCGCGCATTTGTGCAGAAATGAAAGCAAAGAGAAAGTTAAGAATTAACGCGATCATCGAAAAAATAAATAATCGTATTGGTAATAACACAATGCGTTTTTTCCCCGATCTGGTTTCTTTTCAGGCAGTTTATCACCACGACAATTTTCTCGACTGGAAAATCTACCAATCTGCTGCAGTGGAGCTCTATGCACACAACCTCGAGCGTTTGTGTTAGGCGGTCATAACGCCAGCACTACGTTGCAACACGGGCACCCGACATTATGCCCTCGCTCACGCGCAGTCTGCATACTATTTGGGCTAACACGCCCTAGGCGACACAAAATACAACATCCATTTAGCCTCTTCGCCGAGTAACACATTATGAAAAACACCTATTTCTCTACTGCGATAGGGCTCTACCTTAATTACCTGGTACACGGTATGGGGGTCATTCTGATGTCCCTCAATATGTCCTCACTTGAACAGCAGTGGCAAACCAATGCAGCTGGGGTCTCGATTGTCATCTCCTCCCTTGGTATCGGTCGGTTAAGCGTCTTATTAGTTGCAGGCATGCTCTCCGATCGCTATGGCCGCAGACCGTTTATCATTTTTGGCATGATCTGCTACCTCATCTTCTTTTTTGGCATCATCAATACTCACAGCATTGTGATTGCCTACGCCTTCGGTTTTTTAGCGGGAATGGCAAACAGTTTTCTTGATGCCGGAACCTACCCCAGCCTGATGGAAGCCTTCCCCCGTTCACCCGGCACCGCCAATATCCTGATTAAAGCCTTTGTGTCCAGCGGCCAGTTTCTGTTGCCGATGGTTATCAGCCTGCTGGTGTGGGCTGAACTCTGGTTTGGCTGGTCTTTCTTGCTGGCGGCGGGAATTATGGCGGTCAACGGCATATTTTTGTTTCGCTGCCGCTTCCCTGCACATCCGGGGCCGAAGCATTCCATCATGCCATCATCCTCTTTACAGGAACCTATTCAGCCGAAGCATGGTTGTTCCCTTCTCGATCTGGGGAGTTACACCCTGTATGGCTATATCTCGATGGCCACATTTTATCTGGTTAGCCAGTGGCTGGCACAGTATGGTCAGTTTGTCGCCGGTATGCCGTATACGTTATCTATCAAGCTGTTAAGTATTTACACCTGTGGTTCTCTGCTGTGCGTATTCATTACTGCTCCCCTGGCGATAAAAGCGGGTCGTGCCACGTCTCTGTTGATGCTGTACACCTTTATCTCCTTTGTCGCGCTGCTGGCAGTTTGCCTGCATCCAACGACCTGGGTCGTGATTACATTCGCCTTTGTCATCGGGTTCTCATCAGCCGGAGGCGTCGTGCAAATCGGTCTAACGCTAATGGCCGCTCGCTTCCCGCAGGCGAAAGGTAAAGCTACCGGTATTTACTACAGCGCGGGCAGTATCGCGACCTTCACGATCCCACTGATTACCGCCAGGCTCTCCGAAACCAGTATTGCGCACATCATGTGGTTTGATGCGGGTATCGCTGCGTTCGGTTTCCTGTTGGCACTGTTTATTGGTTATCGCAGCCGGCTTGCAGCAAAGCGTCAGTTAAACATGGCACCACTCGCACAATAACGCGGGTGCAATATTGTTCCCCTCTTCTGCAAAATAATTGGACGTATTTTTAAAATAACGGCAAAACGTCGGTCTGACGAATTAGATTTCACAGTTTGATATGCAATATACCTGGTAACTTAAACGCCATGCTATGTAGGTACAATAACTACTGCCCGGTATATTAATCACAAGGTCGCCGAAATTTAAACTACACCGACGAGCACAGAATAATTTTAAAATCCGCAAGGAGTTGTGAAAAAATGTCTCAGAAAAAGACCTTTAACACGCCATTTCTTCTGGCGATAACCTGTATTTATTTAAGTTATTTTTTACACGGCATTAGCGTCATCACACTGGCGCAAAACATGACCTCTCTGGCTGAAAAGTTTTCAACCGATAATGCAGGGATTGCCTATCTAATTTCCGGCATTGGTCTTGGTCGACTGGTCAGTATTTTATTCTTTGGCGTTCTCTCAGATAAGTTCGGTCGTCGGGCTATCATTCTGTTAGGCGTTATTCTATATATGCTGTTCTTCTTCGGTATTCCCGCCAGCCCCAATCTGATGATTGCCTTTATTCTGGCTGTATGCGTTGGCGTAGCGAATTCAGCGCTGGATACCGGCGGTTATCCGGCGTTAATGGAATGTTTCCCTAAAGCATCCGGCTCGGCGGTTATTCTGGTTAAAGCCATGGTGTCGTTTGGTCAGATGATTTACCCCATCGTCGTCAGCACCATGCTGCTCAACCATGTCTGGTACGGCTATGCGGTCATCATCCCGGGTGTACTGTTCGTGGTCATCACCCTGATGCTGTTAAAAAGTCGCTTTCCCAGCCAGATGGTGGACGCGGGTCTCGCCAAAGATCTGCCACAGATGAACAGTAAACCCCTGGTCTGGCTGGAAGGTGTCGCTTCCGTGCTGTTTGGGGTTGCCGCATTCTCAACCTTTTATGTCATCGTGGTCTGGATGCCGAAATATGCCATGGCATTTGCTGGCATGGCAGAAACTGACGCACTAAAAACCATCTCTTACTACAGCATGGGATCGCTGGTCTGCGTATTCATCTTTGCTGCCCTCCTGAAGAAAATGGTTCGCCCCATTTGGGCTAACGTTTTTAACGCTGGTCTGGCAAGCATTACCGCTGCGGTCATTTATCTGTATCCCTCTCCGCTGGTTTGTAACGCAGGTTCGTTTCTGATTGGCTTTTCTGCTGCTGGCGGTATTTTACAGCTCGGTGTCTCGGTGATGTCAGAGTTTTTCCCGAAGAGCAAAGCCAAAGTCACCAGTGTTTATATGATGATGGGTGGTGTAGCCAACTTTATTATCCCACTGATCACCGGATACCTTTCTAACATCGGCCTGCAATACATCATTTTGCTGGACCTTGCATTTGCTCTGCTGGCATTCATCACCGCCATCATCGTCTTTATTCGCTATTACCGCGTATTTGATATCCCCCAAAATGATGTGCGGTTGGGCGAACGTTATTTTCAATAAATTGTTTAGAAGGAGTATCAAATGGACGTAACTGCAAAATATGAACTGATTGGTCTGATGGCCTACCCTATCAGACACAGTCTGTCCCCTGAAATGCAAAATAAAGCATTAGAAAAAGCGGGTCTGCCTTTTACCTACATGGCATTTGAAGTCGATAACTCAACGTTTGCTAATGCAATTGCTGGTTTAAAAGCGTTAAAAATGCGCGGCACCGGGGTATCAATGCCCAATAAACAGTTGGCCTGTGAATATGTTGATGAATTAACACCTGCCGCCAAACTGGTTGGCGCAATCAACACCATCGTTAATGATGATGGCTACCTGCGTGGTTACAACACCGACGGCACCGGCCATATTCGCGCGATTAAAGAAAGCGGCTTCGATATTAAAGGTAAAACCATGGTACTGTTGGGCGCGGGCGGCGCGTCTACAGCCATTGGCGCTCAGGCAGCCATTGAAGGCATCAAAGAAATTAAGATCTTTAACCGTAAAGATGAGTTCTTTGAAAAGGCGCAGGCATTCGCTAAACGTGTTAATGAAAACACCGACTGCGTTGTCACCGTGATCGACCTTGCCGATCGACAGGCATTTGCCGAGGCACTCGCCAGCGCGGATATTTTGACCAACGGCACGAAAGTCGGCATGAAACCGCTGGATAACGAATCTATTGTGACCGACGTTTCCCTGCTTCGCCCGGAACTGCTGGTGACCGAATGCGTGTATAACCCGCATATGACCAGGTTGTTGCAACAGGCACAACATGCCGGTTGCAAAACGATTGATGGTTACGGCATGTTGTTGTGGCAAGGGGCTGAGCAGTTCAAGCTCTGGACCGGGAAAGATTTCCCGCTGGAGTATGTCAAACAGGTTATGGGTTTTGCAGCCTGATGGGCAGTATTTGTGAATAGTTAAAGGGTAATCAATGAAAACCGTAACCGTAAGAAACCTCGTGATTGGCGAGGGTGCGCCGAAGATCATTGTCTCACTGATGGGTAAAGACATCTCAACGGTAAAAAGCGAAGCACTGGCCTATCGCGAAGCGGATTTCGACATCCTGGAATGGCGTGTTGACCATTTCGCAGATGTCGCTTCCATTGACGCAGTACTGGAAGCCGCACGTGCGATCCGTGATGTGATGGCGGATAAACCGTTGCTGTTCACCTTCCGTAGTGCCAAAGAAGGGGGTGAACAGGCTCTGTCCGTCGAAAACTATATTGCATTAAACCGCGCAGCAGTGGACAGCGGTCTGGTAGATATGATCGACCTGGAGCTTTTCACCGGTGATGAACTGGTTAAAGCGACCGTCGAGCATGCGCACGCAAAAAATGTCTTCGTTATTATGTCGAATCATGATTTTCACAAGACACCAGCAGCCGATGATATTGTCCAGCGACTGCGTAAAATGCAGGAACTTGGTGCAGATATTCCCAAAATCGCGTTGATGCCGCAAAGCAAAGCGGATGTGCTGACATTGCTTAGCGCAACGCTGGAAATGCAGGAACGCTACGCCGACCGCCCAATTATTACCATGTCAATGGCGAAAACCGGTGTGATCTCACGACTGTCCGGCGAAGTTTTCGGCTCAGCGGCGACGTTTGGTGCGGTGAAAAAAGCCTCGGCCCCAGGACAAATCTCCGTAACCGATCTACGTACCGTTCTGACAATATTACACCAGGCTTAATAGCCCAATATTTTTAAATTGCAATAAATAACGCCCTGCCCCAGATATTCGTTTTACCACGAATATCTGGCAGACGATTAAATATTTTCAAATAACGCAAAATACTATTATCGAATATAGCGATAGGCATTCGCACGAATATAACCTGGAGTTTATATGAAACTTTCAAGACCAACACGCTTAAATGGTCGGGTACCGGTATTATCTGCAGCTGACGCAATTGATTATATTCCGGATGAAGCCACACTCTGCGTATTAGGCGCTGGCGGTGGGATACTTGAAGCCACAACATTAATTAATGCACTAGCCGAGAAATATAAAAATAGCCAATCGCCACGTAATTTGTCGCTAATTAGCCCGACAGGACTGGGCGACCGTGCAGACCGGGGTATTAGTCCACTGGCACAGGAAGGTTTAGTTAAATGGGCGTTGTGCGGTCACTGGGGACAATCCCCACGGATATCCGACCTCGCGGAACAAAATAAAATAGCCGCCTACAACTATCCACAAGGCGTATTAACTCAAACCCTGCGTGCCTCTGCGGCCCATCAGCCAGGTATTTTGAGTGATATCGGCATTGGCACGTTTGTCGATCCCCGCCAACAAGGTGGCAAACTCAATGAAGTGACCACCGAAGATCTGATCAAACTGGTAGAAATTGATAACAAAGAGTATCTCTACTACAAAGCCATTGCGCCGAATATCGCCTTTATTCGCGCCACAACCTGTGATAGCGAAGGCTACGCCACCTTTGAAGATGAAGTGATGTATCTCGATGCGCTGGTCATCGCGCAGGCCGTGCATAACAACGGCGGCATCGTCATGATGCAGGTACAAAAAATGGTGAAGAAAGCCACACTGCACCCTAAAGCCGTGCGGATCCCTGGCTATCTGGTGGATATCGTCGTTATCGATCCAGAACAGACTCAGTTGTATGGCGGAGCGCCGGTTAACCGTTTTATTTCAGGCGATTTCATCCTTGATGACAGCCTGCAAACTGCCCTGCCGCTTAACCAACGTAAACTGGTGGCCAGACGTGCGCTGTTCGAAATGCGCAAAGGTGCAGTGGGTAACGTTGGCGTAGGAATTGCCGATGGTATTGGTCTCGTCGCGCGTGAAGAAGGCTGCGCCGATGACTTCATACTGACGGTTGAAACCGGGCCAATCGGCGGTATTACCTCGCAGGGCATCGCTTTTGGGGCCAACGTCAATACCCGCGCTATTCTGGATATGACCTCCCAGTTTGACTTCTACCACGGTGGCGGTCTGGATGTGTGCTATTTAAGTTTCGCCGAAGTCGATCAGCACGGCAACGTCGGTGTGCATAAATTCAATGGCAAGATCATGGGCACTGGCGGTTTTATTGATATCAGCGCCACCTCGAAGAAAATTATTTTCTGCGGCACCCTGACAGCCGGAAGTCTGAAAACAGATGTTGCCGAAGGCAAATTGAATATCGTGCAGGAAGGTCGGGTGAAGAAATTCGTTAGCGAATTACCTGAAATCACCTTCAGTGGAAAAATTGCCCTCGAACGTGGACTGGATGTGCGTTACATCACCGAACGCGCCGTATTTACGTTAAAAGAAGATGGCCTCCATTTAGTGGAAATTGCCCCAGGTGTTTCTTTACAAGAAGACATTCTGGACAAAATGGAATTCACCCCCGTTATTTCTCCAGACCTGAAACTGATGGACGAAAGATTATTTATCGATGCCACGATGGGTTTTGTTTTGCCCGACGCCGCCAATTAAAAGGAGTACCCTGATGGACTTTTCATTAACTGAAGAACAAGAGCTGCTGCTTGCCAGCATTCGGGAACTGATCACCAGTAATTTCCCGGAAGAATATTTCCGCACCTGCGATCAGACCTCCACCTACCCTAAAGAATTTATGCGCGCGCTTGCGGATAACGGTATTTCGATGCTGGGCGTGCCGGAAGAGTTCGGTGGCATTCCGGCAGATTACGTCACGCAAATGCTGGCGCTGATGGAAGTCTCAAAATGCGGTGCGCCTGCCTTTCTGATCACTAACGGCCAGTGTATCCACAGTATGCGCCGTTTTGGCTCCGCGGAGCAGCTACGTAAAACCGCTGAAAGCACCATGGAAACGGGCGATCCGGCCTATGCGCTGGCGTTAACCGAACCGGGAGCTGGCTCAGATAACAACAGCGCCACCACCAGCTACACCCGCAAAAACGGCAAGGTGTACCTTAACGGGCAAAAAACCTTTATTACCGGTGCCAAAGAGTACCCGTATATGCTGGTTCTGGCTCGCGATCCCGAGCCGAAAGATCCGAAGAAAGCCTTTACCCTGTGGTGGGTGGATTCGAAGAAACCCGGCATCAAAGTTAATCCGCTGCACAAAATCGGCTGGCACATGTTAAGTACCTGCGAAGTCTATCTTGATGACGTTGAAGTTGACGAAAGTGATATGGTCGGCGAAGAGGGTATGGGCTTCCTCAACGTGATGTACAACTTCGAAATGGAGAGACTGATCAACGCAGCACGCAGCACCGGCTTTGCCGAATGCGCTTTCGAGGATGCCGCACGTTACGCCAACCAGCGTATCGCCTTTGGTAAACCGATTGGCCACAACCAGATGATCCAGGAAAAACTGGCGCTGATGGCGGTTAAAATCGAAAACATGCGCAATATGGTATTGAAAGTCGCCTGGCAGGCCGATCAGGAACAATCACTGCGTACCAGCGCGGCGCTGGCAAAACTGTACTGCGCGCGCACAGCAATGGAAGTTATCGACGACGCGATTCAGATAATGGGTGGTCTGGGTTATACCGATGAAGCCCGGGTATCCCGGTTCTGGCGGGATGTACGCTGCGAACGCATTGGCGGTGGCACCGATGAAATCATGATCTACGTCGCCGGACGTCAGATCCTGAAAGATTATCAAAACAAGTAAGCCGAACTATCATCCGGATAGCGGATAAACGCTATCCGGACTTACGCCAGAAAATCAGATTTCCGGCTGCAGGCATTCCTGCTCAGTCAGATTATTTTTAAACTGCTTACGATAATCGCTGGGAGTACAGCCTACGTGTCGCTGGAAGAGTTTGGCAAAGTGATCAACATTTTCATACCCCACCCGCCACGAGATTTCCGCTAACGACGCTTCCGTATTCGTCAGCGAAAATTTTGCCTCCGTCATCCGTCGCTGAATAACATAATTAATCGGCGAAATACGATACTCTTTAGTGAATTCGTGACAAATATAACTCACACTGGCGCGAAATTTTTTCGACAACTGATCGAGTGTGATTTTTTCGCGAAAGTTGTTATTCAAATACACCAGAACATCTTTAATTAACACGTCTTTTTTAATATACCCCTGCTCCGAACGATAAGCATTTTTAAAGTTTTCGTAATACAAGACGGTTAATGCGTAGGCAAAGGCATCATAAGCAGAGGATGACAGATTATTTTTACACTGCGGTATCATAATACTCAGTTCATTAAAAATACTCTTAATAACCTCCTTTCCCTGGCCGACGCTGATGACCGGACACGAGTGTAACTGCAACAGCTGGTTATCCTGCCAACCATTGAAGCGAAAACCGTACAGTGCACAGGTGTAGGTCGTGGCAGGTGCGTTGCTATCCGAGGCGACAGCATGTAACCGTCCTTGTTCTATCACCACAATATCCCCGGCGTGAGCGACATACAGTGAAGAATCAATAATTAAGCGCGCGACACCTTTTTTGACATAGATAAGTTCGGTTTCATTGTCATGCACATGGTGGCCCGACTCCCAGTTAGGATCATCACTGATGACGAATCGCGAAAATCTGGGGGTCTTCCCCTGCTCAAAAAGGGTTTCCATGGCATTATCAAAACATCGTTGATACATGACAGCCTCCACCTTTAGATGGTAAATGTGCGGAAAATTAATAGTGTTAAATGATAACGATTAACCACGTTATACAACGATATTCTATCCAAGCGAAACAAAATTATTTGCGCCGTCTGCAAGATGACACTTCTTGTCCAGGAACACTGTTAGCGTGCGTTATTTACGTTTTATACTAATTGAAAAGAATAAATGTTATTAATTCAACATTAACGATTTACATATCAGAAACAAATGCGGGCAGATATCGCTTAAAAATAGGATGCATTTCTCAATTACACCCTCGTTTACTGTTTTCACGGTGTAACCTTGCGTACACAACTTTTACTCCTCGCTTAGAAACTCCGCATCGCCGTTGCACATTTTTCTGCAAGATTGTTGGGAATGAAAACAGATTGCCCCGTCGAAAACAGGCCCCACTCTGCCGCACACTATTTTCAGTCAAATTTTCCCTACTGCCGATAATGACGCACTTCGTCATCATCCGAACGTGACTCACTGGAGATGCCATGAAAATAATAACCTGCTTTAAGTTGGTGCCTGAAGAACAGGACATTGTTATTACCCCAGAGCGCTCGCTTAACTTTGATCGGGCCGATGCCAAAATCAGTCAATTTGATCTGAATGCGATTGAAGCCGCCACACAACTTACCGCCGAAGGCGATGAGATTGTCGCCTTAACCGTGGGCGGCTCCTTGTTGCAAAACTCTAAAGTACGTAAAGACGTGCTATCCCGCGGTCCGGATAGCCTGTTTATGGTGCAGGACCCTCAGCTGGAGCATGCGCTGCCGCGCGATACCGCCCAGGCGCTGGCTTGTGCGGCTAAAAACATTAAATTCGATCTTTTGCTGTTCGGGGAAGGGTCCGGCGATGTCTACGCACAACAGGTCGGTTTACTGGTAGGTGAGCTCCTGCAGCTTCCTGTGGTTAACGCGGTAAGCAACATCCAACGTAACGGCGACCGCATTCTGGTTGAGCGAACCCTTGAAGATGAAGTCGAAGTCATTGACCTGCCGCTCCCGGCAGTAATTTGCGTGACCTCGGATATCAATACACCGCGGATTCCGGCAATGAAAGCTATTCTTGGTGCCGGCAAAAAACCCGTCACCCCCTGGCAGGCCAGCGATATTGGCTGGACGCCAGCGTCACCGCTGGCGGAATTAGTCAGCCTTAGCGTTCCACCGCAGACAGAACGTAAGCACATCATTCTGGAAAATGACTCAGCAGAAGCCATTGCCGAACTGGCCGAACATCTGAAAAAAGCCCTGAACTAAGCCCAACGGAGAACAATCATCATGAGTAAATTAGCCAACGTATGGGTGTTTAGCGATAACGTAGAACGCTATGCGGAATTAATGACCGCCGCCCGCCAGTGGGGCGAGCAGGTACACCTTATTGTGCAGGGCAACGAACAGGCCGATCAGGTGAAAGCGCTGGGTGCCGATGACATCATCGTGCTCGAACACGCCAGTGAACTGCAGCGTGTTGAAAACTACGCCGAGACTGTCTCAGCCTTACTGCAAACGCACACCGGCCTGTTGCTGATGCCTGCGTCTAAACGCACAAAATCACTGGGCGCGCGGTTAAGCATGCAACTCAATGCGGCGATGGTAAACGACGCCACATCGGTCACTCTCGATGCAGGTGCGCTGTTTGCAGAACACCGTATGTATGGCGGTCTGGCATTCGGTAAAGAAAAACTGAATAGCGCGCTGGCGATTATCACGCTTGCCCCTAGTATGTTTGAACCAGCAGAAACCAATCCTGCGCACACTTGCCCTGTCATCTCAGCACCTTATATCACGCCACTTCATGAGATTGTTTGCCAGGAACGTCGCGCCAAATCTCTCAGCAGTGTCGATCTCAGCAAAGCCAAACGCGTGGTTGGCGTCGGTCGTGGCCTGGTGGCCGAGAGCGACCTGCAGATGGTACGCAATCTTGCCGCCGTTCTGGGTGCCGAAGTGGGTTGTTCACGCCCTATTGCCGAAGGTGAAAACTGGATGGAGCGCGAGCGCTATATTGGCGTTTCCGGCGTGCTGTTGAAATCAGATCTGTACCTGACGTTGGGCATTTCAGGGCAAATTCAACATATGGTCGGCGGGAACGGCGCGAAGATCATAGTCGCCATCAATAAAGATAAAAAAGCCCCGATCTTCAACTACGCCGATTACGGTCTGGTTGGTGACATTTACAAAGTCGTCCCGGCCCTTATCGAACAGCTCAGTCGCTAACGGCCACATTTAACGCACATATCCCGCTGCATTCGCAGCGGGAAAGGAGCAAAGAACATGTCAGATGAAAAATTTGATGCCATTGTGGTCGGTGCTGGCGTGGCGGGTGCGGTAGCAGGTTACGTGATGGCCCAGGCCGGGCTGGACGTGCTGGTTATTGAGCGCGGAAACAGTGCCGGCAGCAAAAACATGACCGGAGGACGACTCTACACGCATAGCCTGGAGCACATTATGCCCGGCTTTGCAGAGGAAGCCCCTGTCGAACGGAAAGTGACCCGCGAAAAAATCTCTTTCCTGACGGAAGAAAGTGCTGTCACTCTCGATTTCCACCGTGAAAAAGACAATACCCCAGCGCAGGACTCATATACCGTATTGCGCAACAGGCTCGATCCCTGGTTGATGGAAAAAGCCGAACAGGCCGGGGCTCAGTTTATTCCGGGCGTTCGCGTCGATTCCCTGATCCGGGAAGGCAACAAAGTCACTGGCGTGCAGGCGGGTGACGATATCCTGGAAGCCAATATCGTTATCCTTGCTGATGGCGTCAACTCCATGCTGGGACGTTCACTGGGAATGGTACCGCCTTCTTCGGCACATCATTATGCCGTTGGCGTAAAAGAACTGATCGGCCTGCCGCCAGCAGTCATTGCAGATCGTTTTAATCTGTCAGGAAATGAAGGTGCCGCCTGGTTGTTTGCCGGTTCGCCATCTAATGGCCTGATGGGCGGAGGTTTCCTGTATACCAACAAAGACTCCGTCTCTCTGGGACTGGTATGTGGTCTGGGCAATATCGGGCATGCGACAAAAAGCATTCCGCAAATGTTGGAAGATTTTAAACAACACCCCACTATTCGCCCACTGATCGCCGGCGGTGAATTGCTGGAGTATTCCGCACACATGGTGCCGGAAGGCGGCCTGGCGATGGTACCGAAGCTGGTTGATGACGGTGTGATGATAGTCGGCGACGCCGCCGGTTTTTGTCTGAACCTGGGTTACACCGTGCGTGGCATGGATTTGGCGATTGCTTCAGCAGAGGCTGCGGCCAAAACCGCCATTGCAGCGAAAGAACGTCAGGATTTCTCCGCCAACAGCCTGATGGACTACAAACGCGCCCTTGCACAGGGTTGTGTGATGCGTGATTTACAGCATTTCCGTAAGATCCCCGCGCTAATGGAAAACCCCCGTTTGTTTACCCAATACCCGCGCATGGTGGCCGATATCATGAGCGATATGTTCACCGTTGATGGCAGCCCAAACCAGCCAATTCGCAAGACCATTTTATCCCACGCGAAGCAGATTGGGCTGATGAACCTACTGAAAGACGGCATCAAGGGAGCAACCGCACTATGAGTCAGGACAACACCGTAAATGTTGACGTCAAACTGGGCGTTAATAAATTCAATGTCGATGAGGGGCATCCGCACATCATCCTTACCGAACATCCTGACATGAAAGAATTTCGCAAACTGCTGAAAGCCTGTCCTGCTGGACTGTATAAGCAGGACGAAAGTGGAAATATTCATTTTGATTCCGCAGGCTGCCTGGAATGTGGTACCTGCCGGGTTCTGTGCGGCTCTACTATCCTCGAACAATGGGAATACCCGGTTGGGACATTTGGTGTGGATTTCCGTTACGGCTAACACGTATCGCCTGTTGCACGCCGGATACAGCACATCTGTTATTCGGCAGGACGTGTACCGAAATTATCCAGGGAATAACTCATGAGTGTCACATTAACGTTTAATGCCGAACGTCGGGAAGCTTATCGACAACAAGGGTTTTGGGGGGATGCATCGCTGGGTGATTACTGGAGCCAAACAGCCCAGGCGATGCCGGACAAAATCGCTGTGGTCGATAATCACGGCGATTCATACACCTACGCCGCGCTCGACAGCGCGGCCAGCTGTCTGGCGACCTGGTTGTTAGCCTGCGGAATCCAGCCAGGTGACCGCGTCGCCTTTCAACTGCCCGGCTGGTGTGAATTTACCCTTATCTATCTGGCCTGTCTGAAAACCGGAGCGGTTTCCGTACCACTACTTCCTGCCTGGCGCGAAGCCGAGCTGGTATGGGTACTGAACAAATGCAAGGCAAAGATTTTTTTCGCACCTACGCTGTTTAAACAAACCCGGCCGGTAGATCTGATCCTGCCCTTGCAAAACCAGCTGCCGCATCTGCAACAGATTGTTGCCGTCGATAAGCTGGCACCCGCGACAGACTCACTGGCACTCAGCCAGCTTCTTTTATCACCACCATTAACCCAGCCAATTAGTGTGCATGCCGATGAGCTGGCTGCGGTGCTGTTTACCTCCGGAACAGAGGGGATGCCCAAAGGGGTAATGCTGACCCACAACAACATCCTGGCCAGTGAACGCGCCTATTGTGCCCGTCTTAATCTTACCTGGCTGGATGTATTTTTAATGCCCGCGCCACTTGGCCATGCTACCGGTTTTTTACATGGCGTGACCGCACCGTTTTTAATTGGCGCACGCAGCGTACTGCTGGATATTTTTACTCCAGCAGCCTGTCTCGAATTACTGGTACAGCAGCGCTGTACCTGCGTACTCGGCGCCACGCCGTTCGTCTATGACATGCTGTGTAGCGTGGAAAAACATCCCTACGATCTCTCGTCATTACGCTTTTTCTTATGCGGCGGCACCACTATTCCGAAAAAAATAGCCCGCGATTGTCAGCAGCTCGGCATTAAACTTTTAAGCGTCTATGGCTCAACAGAAAGCTCGCCGCACGCGGTGGTCAATCTGGATGATTCGCTTTCCCGCATGATGAACACCGACGGATATGCCGCAGCCGGCGTGGAAATTAAAGTCGTCGATGAGGCACGTAACACGTTGCCTGCGGGTATGGAAGGAGAAGAGGCCTCCCGCGGGCCCAATGTGTTTATGGGCTATCTCGATGAACCCGAACTCACCGCCCGTGCGCTGGATCAAGACGGCTGGTATTACAGCGGCGATTTATGCCGAATGGACGATGCCGGATACATCAAAATCACCGGGCGTAAGAAAGATATTATTGTGCGCGGTGGAGAAAATATCAGTAGCCGCGAGGTCGAGGATATTCTGTTGCAGCATCCGCGTATCCATGATGCCTGCGTTGTGGCAATGCCGGACGATCGTTTAGGCGAAAGATCGTGTGCGTATGTGGTGCTAAAACCTCCGCACCATTCGCTGTCGCTGGAGTCAGTGGTAGCCTTTTTTAGTCGCAAGCGGGTGGCAAAGTACAAATACCCTGAGCACATTGTGATCGTAGAGAAATTACCGCGCACAGCGTCCGGTAAAGTACAAAAATACCAACTGCGCCAGGATATTATTCAGCGTTTGAGCGTGGAGAGTGTTGCAGGATAAAGTGCCGGATGGCGACGCTAGCGCATCTTATCCGGCCTACGTTGAATAGGCCGGATAAGGCATGATGTTACTTGTTCAGTTCAGCCAGACTCAGCCAGGTCTGCACAACGGTGTCCGGGTTGAGCGACAGGCTGTCGATCCCTTCTTCCATCAACCAGGCCGCGAAGTCTTCGTGGTCAGATGGGCCCTGGCCACAAATACCCACGTATTTACCCTGTTTCTTAGCGGCACGAATCGCCATCGACAACAGTGCTTTCACCGCATCGTTACGCTCATCAAACAGTTCAGAAACCACGCCAGAGTCACGGTCCAGACCCAGCGCCAGCTGTGTCATGTCGTTAGACCCGATAGAGAAGCCATCGAAGTATTCGAGGAACTGTTCAGCCAGCAAGGCGTTGGATGGGATCTCACACATCATGATTACCTTCAGCCCGTTCTCACCGCGCTTCAGCCCCTGGCGTGCCAGCTCTTCCACCACCGCTTTCGCCTGGGCAACGGTACGTACAAACGGTACCATCACTTCAACGTTAGTCAGGCCCATGTCGTTACGGACACGTTTTACGGCATCACATTCCAGCGCGAAGCAGTCGCGGAAGCTATCGGCAACATAACGGCCCGCCCCACGGAAGCCCAGCATCGGGTTCTCTTCATGCGGTTCATAACGCTCACCGCCGACGAGGTTGGCATATTCGTTGGACTTAAAGTCAGACATACGCACGATGACGCGTTTTGGATAAAACGCCGCACCCAGCGTCGCGATCCCTTCCGTCAAACGACCCACGTAGAATTCACGTGGGGAATCGAAACCTTTCATCAAGGCGCGGATTTCGTTTTGCAGCTCAGGCGTCTGGTCATCGAACTCCAGCAGAGCGCGCGGGTGCACGCCAATCATACGGTTGATAATAAATTCGAGGCGCGCCAGGCCGACACCTTCGTTTGGCAGACAAGCGAAGTCAAAAGCACGGTCCGGGTTACCGACGTTCATCATCACCTTCAACGGCAGATCCGGCATGGTTTCCACGCTGGAGCTCTTCACGCTGAAGTCCAGCATGTCGGCATACACGTAGCCAGTGTCGCCTTCCGCACAGGAGACAGTGACCTTCTCACCGTCTTTCATGCGTTCGGTCGCATCGCCACAGCCAACAACCGCCGGAATTCCCAGTTCACGGGCAATAATCGCCGCGTGACAGGTACGACCGCCGCGGTTGGTGACGATTGCCGCCGCTTTTTTCATGATCGGTTCCCAGTCCGGGTCGGTCATGTCGGTAACCAGCACATCGCCTAGCTCGATACGGTTCATTTCGCTGATGTCCTGGATGACTTTGACCGGACCCGCGCCAATGCGGTGACCGATGGCACGACCTTCAGCAATAATTTTACCCTGCGCATGCAGCGTATAACGCTCCATCACCTGGCCGCGAGAACGTACGGTTTCCGGACGAGCCTGTACAATGAACAGCTTGCCGGTATGACCGTCTTTCGCCCATTCGATGTCCATCGGACGACCGTAATGCTTCTCGATTTGCACCGCCTGCTTCGCCAGTTCCTGCACTTCCTCGTTGGTCAGTGAGAAAACATCGCGTTGCGCCTGCGGAACGTCTTCAATGGTAACCTGCTTGCCATGCTCCTGAGTCGGCGCATAAATCATGCGGATTTTCTTAGAGCCCATAGTACGACGCACGATGGACGGACGATTAGCCGCCAGCGTCGGTTTATGCACGTAGAATTCATCCGGGTTCACAGCGCCCTGCACCACCATCTCGCCCAGGCCCCATGCAGACGTGATAAACACCACCTGATCGAAACCGGATTCGGTATCGATGGAGAACATGACACCGGAAGACGCGAGATCTGAGCGCACCATCCGCTGAACGCCCGCAGAGAGCGCGACGCCGCGGTGATCATAGCCCTGATGAACACGATAGGAGATTGCGCGATCGTTAAACAGCGAGGCAAACACGTGTTTGATAGCAACCAGTACGGCATCAAACCCCTGGACGTTGAGGAACGTTTCCTGCTGGCCCGCGAATGACGCATCTGGCATATCTTCTGCTGTAGCGGAGGAACGCACGGCAAAAGAAGCATTGGCATCGTCCGCTGACAGCTGCGCGTAGGCATCGCGGACGGCATTTTCCAGTTCAGGCTGGAAAGGAGTGTCGATAATCCACTGGCGGATCTGTGCACCCGCTTTTGCAAGCTCGGTGACATCGTCAATATCCGTTTTATCCAGCAGCTCATAAATGCGCTGGTTTACGCCGCTTTGGTCCAGAAACTGGTTAAACGCATCGGCGGTCGTTGCAAAACCATTCGGTACGGAAACGCCCATACCTGAAAGGTTAGTAATCATTTCACCCAGGGAGGCATTTTTGCCCCCAACTCTGTCTACATCATTCATGCCGAGTTGGTTATACCAAAGCACCAGCGGTGACGAGCCATTGTTGGACATCGAACAATCCTTATATATGAACGAGGTTAGGAAACTCAATTTTGCGTAATTATCTTGGCATATTTACCTCAGCGAAAAAAACGGTGAATCGTTCAAGCAACTTTATTTTTTATTTTTTCAGATTCTTTCCGCATTTGCGCAAACCCGCGAACGGCACGGGATCACCACAAAATCAGTCGGTATAAACATTTGTTCCGAAAAATGAAATGTACTTTTCATTAAATATAAAAATACTGTTTCACTTTATAAAACTGATGCAGCAATATTCGCTTCTGACGAATTTTAATTTATGCTTTCAGAGAATTATGTCTGCCCCCAGGATGAGCAAAATGGATAATGCTGTTGATCGTCATGTATTTTATATTTCTGATGGCACAGCCATCACCGCAGAGGTATTGGGTCACGCGGTAATGTCGCAATTTCCGGTCACGATCAGCAGCATTACGCTGCCGTTTGTTGAAAATGAGAGTCGCGCGCGGGCGGTTAAAGACCAGATTGACGCCATTTATCAACAAACGGGTGTGCGTCCTCTGGTGTTCTACTCCATCGTGTTGCCGGAAATTCGCTCGATCATTTTACAAAGTGAAGGTTTTTGCCAGGACATCGTCCAGGCACTGGTCGCGCCGCTGCAACATGAGATGAAACTCGACCCCACGCCGATCGCACATCGCACGCACGGCCTGAATCCCGGCAACCTCAACAAGTACGATGCGCGTATTGCCGCCATTGATTATACCCTCGCGCACGACGACGGTATTTCGTTGCGCAACCTCGATCAGGCGCAGGTGATCCTGCTTGGCGTTTCTCGTTGCGGCAAAACCCCGACCAGTTTGTATCTGGCTATGCAGTTTGGTATCCGTGCGGCCAACTACCCCTTTATTGCCGATGATATGGATAATCTGGTGCTGCCCGCCTCTCTGAAGCCGTTGCAGCATAAATTATTCGGCCTGACCATCGACCCTGAGCGCCTGGCGGCGATCCGCGAAGAGCGCCGGGAGAACAGCCGGTACGCTTCGCTGCGCCAGTGCCGAATGGAAGTTGCTGAGGTAGAAGCGCTGTACCGAAAAAACCAGATCCCATGGCTGAACAGTACCAATTACTCGGTAGAAGAGATTGCCACCAAGATCCTCGACATTATGGGGCTGAATCGCCGCATGTACTAGAATGCTAGTGCATTGGTTCGATTTTTTGTTATTATGCTCGCCACCAGGCAGGATGAGTGTGATATTGTGATGTACATCACTTCCCGGTAGTCCTGCCGTTGAAGCAACAAATTTCTGAGATAAGTAATGAACAGAACCGATGAACTCCGTACTGCGCGTATTGACAACCTGGTCACTCCAGCAGAGCTTGCGCAACGGCATCCTGTTTCGTCCTCCGTCGCCCGCCATGTTACGGATTCCCGACGCCGGATAGAAAAAATCTTGAATGGTGAAGATCCTCGCTTGCTGGTCATCGTTGGACCATGCTCGATTCACGATCTCGATGCCGCCATGGAATACGCCACGCGTTTGCAGGCACTGCGCACTAAACACCAGGCGCGTCTGGAAATCGTGATGCGTACCTATTTTGAAAAACCGCGTACCGTCGTGGGCTGGAAAGGCCTCATTTCCGACCCGGACTTGAATGGCAGCTATCGTGTAAATCATGGTATTGAGCTGGCACGTAAACTGCTGTTACAGGTCAACGAACTGGGTGTACCGACGGCCACTGAATTCCTCGATATGGTGACAGGTCAGTTTATTGCTGATCTGATCAGCTGGGGCGCAATTGGCGCACGCACCACAGAGAGCCAAATTCACCGTGAAATGGCTTCCGCGCTCTCCTGCCCTGTCGGGTTCAAAAACGGAACAGATGGCAACACGCGTATCGCCGTCGATGCTATTCGCGCGTCACGCGCCAGCCACATGTTCCTCTCACCGGATAAAACCGGGCAGATGACTATCTATCAGACCAGCGGCAATCCCTACGGTCATATCATCATGCGCGGTGGTAAAAAGCCGAACTACTCTGCCGAAGATATTGCCGCTGCGTGCGATACGCTGCATGAATTCTCTCTGCCGGAGCATCTGGTGGTGGATTTCAGCCATGGCAATTGCCAGAAGCAGCATCGCCGTCAGTTAGAAGTGTGCGATGACGTCTGTCAGCAGATTCGCAATGGTTCGACGGCAATAGCCGGGATCATGGCGGAAAGTTTCTTACGCGAAGGTACGCAAAAAATCGTCAGCGGCCAGCCACTGGTTTATGGTCAGTCAATCACCGATCCCTGCCTGAACTGGGAAGATACGGAACTGCTGGTCGAAAAACTCGCCGCGGCGGTAGACAGTCGATTCTAACATCATGCCCGGGCGGTGGTTTCGCCTGACCCGACCTAAGGTTCGTGCCCATCCAGGCCCGGTCAGCGTAATGCGACCGGGCTTTTTTAATGCAGCACAATCCCGCAAATTTGATCCCGTCACAATTATTTCACAAAAAGACTTGATGCAAATTCTCAGTTTATTGATAATGATTATCATTGTTACATTGATTGTTATTTTTAAACACTATGTCACGTATGGATAACACTACAGCAACGCCTGCAAAAGAAAAAACACCGCCTTCTGTCATGCCAAATGAGCGTCGAATTGACAGTAAAAGCCTGCTGGGTAAATAAGGACGCGTGATCATAGAACATGATGGTCAGCATTACTTGCTGCGCCAGACCCAAGCCGGAAAACTCATTCTGACCAAATAAACAACACCTTTCGCCAGCCACCCAGGTGATACCCAGGCAGCCAGCGCTTTCGATTTCCTAATGGAGAGTTGCTATGCCATACCTGCACACTGCATCCCTGCGTCCCTCGCTATTGGCGCTGGCGATTGTCAGTAGCCTGCCCACTTTCGCGTATGCGGCGGTCGAAGATATGACCGTCACCGCCACCGGCAATGCCCGTAGTGCCTTTGAAGCACCGATGATGGTCAGCGTGATTGATGCCACCGCCCCGGAAAACCAGACCGCCAGTTCGGCAGCCGATCTGTTGCGGACGGTTCCGGGTCTGACCCTCGATGGCACGGGCCGCACCAACGGCCAGGACGTGAATCTGCGCGGCTATGACCGCCGCGGCGTTCTGGTGCTGGTTGACGGCGTTCGTCAGGGCACCGACACCGGACACCTGAACAGTACCTTCCTCGACCCGGCGCTTATCAAACGCATCGAAGTCGTGCGCGGCCCTTCTGCTCTGCTGTATGGCAGCGGTGCGCTCGGCGGCGTGATCGCCTATGACACTGCGGATGCCAAAGATCTGCTGGAAGCCGGACAAAACAGCGGTTACCGCGTGTTCGGTACTGCGGCAACCGGCGATCACAGCCTCGGTATGGGCGCCAGCGCATTTGGGCGTACCGATACGCTGGACGGACTGCTTGCATGGTCGAGTCGCGATCGCGGTGATTTGCGCCAGAGCGACGGCACTACAGCGCCAAACGATGAAGCGATCAACAATATGCTGGCGAAAGGCAGTTGGGAAATTGACAGCGCCCAGACGCTGGCAGGCTCGTTGCGCTACTACAACAATGACGCCCGTGAACCTAAGAACCCACAAACCAGCGCGGCGGATGCCACCAGCAACCCGATGACCGACCGTTCAACCATCCAGCGTGATGCGCAACTGACCTACACGCTCGCCCCTGTGGACAATGACTGGCTGAACGCTGATGCTCGCCTTTACTGGTCCGAGGCTCGCATTAATGCCCAGAATCCGGATGCGACTAATGAGTTTCGCAAACAAACGACCAAAGGCGGAAAAATTGATAACCGCAGCCGGTTGTTTACCGACTCCTTTGCTTCTCACCTGTTAACTTACGGTGGTGAGTACTATCGCCAGGAACAACGCCCCGGAGGTGCGACGACCGGTTTCCCTGAGGCAAAAATTGATTTTAGCTCCGGCTGGCTGCAGGATGAAATCACCCTGCGAGATCTGCCCGTAACATTGCTGGGTGGTACACGCTATGACTCATATCGCGGTAGCAGCGATGGTTACGCGGATGTCGATGCCGACAAATGGTCGTCCCGCGCAGGAATGACCGTTACGCCAGCCGACTGGCTGATGCTGTTCGGGTCCTGGGCTCAGGCCTTCCGCGCCCCGACTATGGGCGAGATGTATAACGATGCAAAACACTTCTCGATTGGTCGTTTCTACACTAACTACTGGGTGCCAAACCCTAACCTGCGCCCGGAAACCAACGAAACGCAGGAGTACGGATTTGGCCTGCGCTTTGACGATCTGCTGATGGCGAGCGATTCGCTCGAATTTAAAGCCAGCTATTTCGACACCAAAGCGAAAGATTACATCTCCACCAGCGTCGACTTTGCTGCCGCGACAACCATGTCCTATAACGTCCCCAACGCCAAAATCTGGGGCTGGGACGTGATGGCGAAGTACTCCGCCGATCTGTTCAGTCTCGATATGGCCTATAACCGCACACGCGGCAAAGATACTGACACGGGCGAATACATTTCCAGCATTAACCCGGATACCGTCACCAGCAAACTGAACATACCCGTGGCACACAGCGGTTTCTCAGTCGGCTGGATAGGCACATTTGCGGACCGCTCCACGCATATCAGCAGCAGCTACGCTAAACAGCCTGGCTATGCGGTAAACGATTTCTACGTGAGCTATCAGGGGCAACAAGCGCTGAAAGGCATGACCACCACGCTGGTGCTGGGCAACGCCTTCGACAAAGAGTACTGGTCGCCGCAGGGCATCCCACAGGATGGTCGCAATGGCAAAATTTTCGTGAGTTATCAGTGGTAATCACTTTTCCCCGGTTCGCCGGGGTAGCAATCTGGAAGGAAGAGACAATGAATCATTACACACGCTGGCTGGAACTGAAGAAAGAAAATCCCGGTAAATACGCACGTGACATTGCAGGGTTGATGAATATTAGCGAAGCCGAACTGACCTTTGCGCGCGTCGGCCATGACGCCTGGCGCTTACGTGGCGAAGTCCGCGAAATACTCGGCGCACTGGAAGCCGTAGGCGAAACCAAATGCATTTGCCGCAACGAATATGCGGTGCATGAACAGGTTGGCGCTTTTACCAATCAACACCTGAACGGTCATGCCGGACTGGTTCTTAATCCGCGCGCCCTCGACCTGCGCCTGTTCCTTAATCAGTGGGCAAGCGCTTTTCATATCAGTGAGACCACCGCCCACGGCGAGCGTCAGAGCATTCAGTTCTTTGACCATCAGGGGGATGCGCTGCTGAAAGTCTATGCCACACAGAATACCCTCGTTGAGGAATGGGCTGCGTTGCTGACCCGTTTCATCTTCGCTGAAAACCCGCCACTGGTACTGCAACCTGCCAACACTTCTGCGCCAGCCGTCATCACGGTCGATGCGCAGACTGTTGATCAAGAGTGGCGAGCGATGACCGATGTACATCAGTTCTTCGGTCTGCTGAAACGCCACGATCTCACCCGTCAACAGGCATTTAATCTGGTGGGCGACGATCTGGCCTGTAAAGTTTCTAATAGCGCACTGGCGCAGTTACTTGATACCGCGCGCCAGGATGGCAATGAAATTATGGTTTTCGTGGGTAATCGCGGCTGCGTACAGATTTTTACCGGCGTAATAGAAAAACTGGTGCCGATGAAAGGCTGGCTGAATATTTTCAACCCGACCTTTACCCTGCATCTGCTGGAAGAGTGTGTAGCCGAAACGTGGGTAACGCGCAAACCGACCGCCGATGGCCACGTCACCAGTCTGGAACTGTTTGCTGCCGATGGCACGCAAATTGCCCAGCTTTATGGACAGCGTACGGAAGGGGAACCAGAGCAAACACAATGGCGAGCGCAGATCGATGCCTTAACGCCAAAAGGACTGGCCGCATGAAAAAACTGCTGGTCCTGATTGCGCTGCTGCCCATCGCAGCGCTGGCTGCTGACGAAGAACGCGTTGTGGCTCTCGGTGGCGACGTCACCGAAATTGTGTATGCGCTGGATGCGCAATCATCCCTCGTGGCACGTGACAGCACCAGTCAGTGGCCACAGGAAGCGACCCAATTACCCGATGTAGGCTATTTACGTCAGCTCAACGCCGAAGGTATCCTGGCTACCCGCCCTACTCTGGTGTTAGCCAGCGCACAAGCGCAGCCTTCTCTGGCCCTGAAGCAGGTCGAACACAGCAACGTCAGGGTTGTCACGGTCCCTGCCAGTAATACGCTTAGCCTGATTGATGAGAAAGTGCAGGTCATTGCGCAGGCGACACACCAGGAGGCTAAAGGCGAAGCCCTGCGCAACACATTACGGCAGGAACTCGCGGCATTACCCGCCACGAAGCTTGATAAACGCGTTCTGTTTATTCTCAATCATGGTGGAATGACCGCAATGGCTGCAGGACAGGATACGGGGGCTGATGCCGCTATTCGCGCAGCCGGCTTACGTAACGCAATGCAGGGTTTTAGCCGTTACCAGCCGTTATCACAAGAAGGCGTCATTGCCAGCCAGCCCGACCTGGTGGTGATCTCACGGGATGGTATTCAGGCCGTTGGTGGTGAAGCTAACCTGTGGGCACTGCCTGGACTTGCGCAAACGCCTGCCGGGCGCAATAAGCAGGTACTGCAGATTGATGATATGGCATTACTGGGCTTCAGCGTTCGCACGCCACAGGCCATTTTGCAGCTACGCGCCAAAGCGGAGCAATTGCCCTGATGGCCCGACGAATCACCTGCTCGTTATGGACTCTGGCCTTTATGCTGGGTGTAATGACGATACTGGCGACCGGTTTTGGCGCGTTGCGCCTGCCGGTAAGCCTGCTCTGGCAGGACGGAGATGATGCTTTGCGTCAAATCTGGCTCACCATTCGGCTACCGCGCGTTCTGCTGGCGCTGGTGATTGGCGGCTCACTGGCACTGGCAGGTTGCGTCATGCAGGGATTGTTTCGCAACCCGCTTGCCGATCCAGGGCTACTGGGTATTAGCAGCGGTGCGGCCTGCGCCGTCGCTTTGTGGGTAGTGCTGCCTGTCTCTTTACCCGCGCTGTTGATGCTGTACGCCCCGATGCTGGCCGCTTTTCTCGGTGCGCTGGCGGCAACGGTAGTGATTTTTATCCTCAGCCAACAGCGCGACGGTTCGCTCTCACGTCTGTTACTGGTCGGTATTGCTATTAATGCGCTCTGCGGAGCGGCGGTTGGCGTTTTGTCGTGGATCAGCAATGATGCGCAGTTGCGCCAGTTGTCGTTGTGGGGGATGGGAAGTCTGGGAGCCGCGCAGTGGTCCACGCTACTAGCTGTCACGTCACTGACTATCCCGACGGTGCTGATCATCTGGCGTCTGGCTCCGGCGCTGAACCTGCTACAACTGGGTGAGGAGGAGGCGCATTATCTCGGCGTTGATGTTCGGATGATCCAACGTATTTTGTTGTTGTGCAGCGCATTACTCGTGGCCGCTGCTGTAGCGGTCAGCGGAGTCATTGGGTTCATCGGTTTGGTTGTTCCGCATTTAATGCGTATGTGGCTCGGATCAGACCATCGGGCCGTGATCCCCGGTTCCGTTCTGGCTGGCGCATTTTTACTACTGATTGCCGATACTCTCGCCCGCACCGCAGTTGCGCCTGCGGAAATGCCGGTCGGTCTGTTGACCAGTCTTCTCGGCGCACCGTGGTTTTTATGGCTTATTTTTCGTCAGCGAGGAGCGCATGGCTGAACATTTTATTGCCGAAGGACTTCACTATCGCCTTGCTTATCGCTCAGTAATTGACGACGTATCGCTCAAACTCGCTAAAGGTGAACTGGTCGCGTTAATCGGGCCGAATGGTGCGGGAAAATCCACCCTGCTACGTCTGTTGACCGGCTTTCTTAAACCGACTGCCGGACGCTGTTTGTTAGATGGCAAATCACTGGCTGACTGGAGTACGCAGTCGCTGTCACGCCATCGCGCGGTTATGCGTCAGCAAACGCAGGTAGGTTTTGACTGGCAGACAGAAGCCGTTATCGCGATGGGCCGTGCCCCCTGGTCCCAACATCCCGAGCACGAGCTTATCGCACAGGTAATGGCAGTCACCGGCTGCACACCGTTGGCGGGCAAGCAATACGCCGCGCTTTCCGGTGGCGAACAACAACGCGTTCAGTTAGCCCGTGCGCTGGCACAATTGTGGTGCAACGCCGGACCTCGCGGTTGGCTATTTCTCGACGAACCGACGTCAGCGTTAGATCTGTACCATCAGCAACATCTGCTGAGATTACTAAAGACACTCACCGCTTCAGGAGAATTGCATGTTTGCATCATCCTTCACGATCTCAATCTGGCAGCACTGTGGGCTGACCGGATCATACTGCTCCATCAAGGAAGCATTGTGTCTCAAGGGACGCCCGACGCCGTGTTACAGGCTGATGATCTGATACGCTGGTACGGTGCTCAGGTTCACGTTGGCCAACACCCGGCCAACGCATCCCCACAAGTTTTTCTCGCGCCTTAGCTCGAACAGCTCACCTCCAGCCGTTTGCCCCAGTCAGGTGGACGGCTGATATAATCATCATCCCGATCGATAAACGGCGTACGTAACGCAGCGTGTAACCGATGTAGTTCGGTATAATCACCCTGCTCTGCCTGGCTAATTGCTCGCTGTGCCAGCCAGTTACGTAGCACCATAGCCGGATTCTCCGTCTTCATCTGCGCTTGTCTGACTACGTCAGCCACATTGTCTTGTTGCAGGCGCGTGCGGTAACGAGTGAACCAGTCGTCAAATGCCGCACGGTCAATAAACTCATCGCGCAGTGGGGACAAGGTGCTGTGTTGCTCAGTTTGGCTGAGCATGCGGAACGTTCGCGTATAGTCGCTACCTTCCCGCGCCATCAGGCTAAACAGTTCGCTAAGGATTTCGTTATCGTTTTTCTGCTCACTAAAGAAACCCAGTTTTTGCCGCATTCGTTGCCCATAGCGGGTTAGCAAGGCCAGTTGATAACCGTCCAGCGCATCATTGAGCACATCAACCGGGATGAATGGCGACAGCGTCTGCGCCAGACGTTGTAGGTTCCACAAAGCTGCAGCAGGCTGATTATCAAAACTATAGCGCCCCTGATGATCGGAGTGGTTGCAGACAAAATCTGGCACGTAATCATCAAGGAAACCGAAGGGACCATAATCCATCGTCAGACCAAGAATCGACATGTTGTCCGTGTTCATCACGCCATGCGCAAAGCCTACGGCTTGCCAGTCGGCCATTAACGTCGCGGTACGTGTAACAACATCCGTAAACCACAACTGATACTTATTTGCCTCTTCCTGCCATTGTGGCCAGTAATGACGGATCGCAAAGTCAGCAAGCTGACGTACTTTTTCCGGTTCACGACGATAATAAAAGTGCTCAAAATGGCCAAAACGCATATGGCTTTGTGCCACGCGAATGAGCATCGCGCCTGCTTCAGTGGTCTCTCGCTGCACCGGAGTCTCGCTGGTGACAATCGACAAGGCCCGGGTTGTAGGTACCCCCAAATAATGCATGGCTTCACTGGCCAGGCTCTCTCTAATCGTCGAGCGCAGCACAGCGCGCCCATCCCCCATGCGGGAATAAGGCGTTAATCCAGCGCCTTTCAGATGCCAGTCAAGGGTTGTGTCATCTGCAAGCAATTGCTCACCCAGCAGAATCCCTCGTCCATCGCCAAGCTGCCCAGCCCAGACACCGAACTGATGCCCGCTATAAACTTGCGCCAAAGGCGACATCCCAGGTAATAGCGATTCGCCCCCCCATACACCTGCCCCACCAGAAACATCAAACAACGCAGTTGGAATACCCAATTGCGCAGCCAGAGCATCGTTATGCCAGATGATGCGCGCGTTTTTCAGGGGGGTGGGCGAAAGAGCGGTATAGGTTGCTGGTAATTCATCACGCCAGCGAGTAGTAAAAGACAGGGTCATAGGGCCTCCTGTCTCTAGTGTAGACTGTTAATAGCCTGTTAAACACCAGCAAATAAAAGGGTTATCATTTTACCAGTGAAATAATTTTTGCCGGTGATACCGCCGGCCACAGTCCCCCTTGCATCGCGCTGAATCCCAAAGGTAATACCCGCGTCAGCATCTCTTGTGTATCAATACCGCTAATGATGATTGATTCGCAGCAGGGAGATAATTGCGCCAGAATAGCCCGCATAAACGGCTCAAACGAAATATGTGTAATCCGTTGTTGAACAAAGTTTTTATCCAGCACGACCCGTTTGAAAAGACCATCAAAAATTGCCCGCGTGGATATGCCCCCGGCACCGTAGTTTGTCAGTATTAATGGGAATCGCGCAGCCAGAGCCGCCAGTGTGGGATTTTCTTTGCCACTGTTTAACTCTGGATAACTTTCATTAATCGTCAGTTCAATAAATGAAAATCGTTCAACACGTGAAGCATATTCAGCGTCTGATAATAAAGTATTAGCGACCGCTGGCGTTAAATTAATCCAGGCCGGAATTTTGCGTTGAATAAAAAAGTGTTGGCACGTTTCGATTAATTCCAGCTTCTCGGCAAATAAGCGGCATTGCTCGTCGTCTGACATCCGGGGCATAACCAGCTCTGTTGGCATGTGTACGTCGCCATCCGGGCTGACAAAGTTTGTAACAATATCGACGAACTCAAGGTCACCTTTTTCACTTCGTGCAGGAAGAAAAGAGAACTCTGAATGATAAAGATAATCCAGTGAAACAATCATTGTGCCAGCCCCTCTGCATGGGTGTAATCCGGCATCCTGTAGCAAAGGATGGAAAAATACGTTGCTGCTGATACAAATTGAGGCCCTTTCATTTTTCCCTTTTTAGCCAGTAAATCGAATCCTTTTTTTTTAGCTTATCCTGATTATAAACGAATATCCAGCCTTGCACTTTTTAATATCTCGGGATAAATCATATTTTTAGCAAGATACGCTCTTAATGTTCAGGGTTATAGACCGACAAACAGCAGAAGTGAAAGTTGACATTTAAAATGCGGATGACGAGAAAGCCGCGAGCCGATCTCGTCACCCGCAATGATTAAATTCGGCGCGCCTGCCAAAAGTTTTTACGCCAGTAGACGTTATCCAGCGAAGAACGCATCACTCCGCGACTGGTTGAAGCATGGATAAATTGATTATTGGTATCGTAAATCCCGACATGCAGACCACTTTCACCGGAACCCGTTTTAAAGAAAACCAGATCGCCGGGTAGCAAATCATCTTTATCGATCTCAGTACCAATCTTTGATTGCGTACGCGTGTCGCGCGGGAGTTGCAGATCGAATTTGTCACGCATTGTCATCAACACAAATCCCGAACAATCCACCCCGCTACGGCTCATACCGCCATAGCGATAGGGAGTACCATGCCAGGTTTGCAACTGATCGTTAAGACCTGCGATAACGGCGATAGAGTCCGACAGTCGGGCATTTGGCGCAGGAGCACGATGGCTGCTGCACCCCGCCAAAAACAATGCTGTGATGAAAAGGAGCCAAAAGCGCATTCAGGACGAATCCTCTGATTTTTATTTTTGTGTCAATTTAGCGTGGAAATTATGTGATTTTCAAGAACCCATTTAACTTAAGTGGTTGATATGAGCATTCTGTGGCCTTCAATATCCAGGCGACGGAAATTTACACCGTAGGCTAACGACAGATTGGCTGGCGTTAGCACCACATCACGCGCACCGCTCGCCAGCAGCTTTCCGCGCTTGAGCAACCACGCCTTGTGCGCATGGCGTAGCGTATGGTTAAGATCATGACTGCTCATCACAATGGCGATTCCCTGCAGACACAGCTGGCTCAACAATCTGTCCAGCGCGTTTTGTTGCGCCACGTCCAGGCTATTCATCGGCTCATCCAGCAACAAAAGTTGCCCATGCGGATTAGACTGGGGGCTCATTTGCAGGATGACGGCCGCCAGACGCACACGTTGCCATTCACCCCCTGAAAGCTGATTAACACCACGTCCTAGTTTATCTCCCAGCCCAAGCGCATCAGCCACCTCCTGCAGCAGGTCTGTTCGCGCTTTATCAGGCTGATGCAGCGTCAGAAAATGCCAGACCGGCATCGCAAAAGGCGGATTTTGCTGTTGCGCAAGATAAGCACGATATTGCGCCAGCTTCGCTGCCGGCCAGTCACCGAGGGGTGTATCACCAAAGGTGATGCTCCCCTCTCCGGTCGTCAGTCCCGCCATTCGCGCCAACAACGTACTTTTCCCCGCGCCGTTGGGGCCCACTAAATGCAGGATCTCTCCTGCTTTAATTTCACCAGATAGCGGGCCGAGTCGGGTCGATTCCGCAACATCCTGTAGCAGCATTAATCGGGACATTAGTTGGCCAATGCAGTCTTTATAGCGTGTACAAGAACCGGGTCCTCAGGCGTCATATCAGGTGAATAACGCTGCAGCACCTGTCCATCCCGACCGACTAAGAACTTCTCGAAGTTCCACAGAATATCGTCCGGGTAGAGCGGTGCCCGGCCTTTACTCGCCATACGCGCATAAAATCCGCTATCTGCAGGTGCAACCGCAGTGGGTGCCGCATCAATCAGCTTCTGATACAACGGATGGCGGGCTTCGCCATTGACATCAATCTTACTGAACATCGGGAAGGTAACGCCCCAGGTTGTGCTGCAATACGTCTTAATCTCGTCTTCACTGCCGGGCTCCTGCCCCAGAAACTGGTTGCAGGGGAATCCCAGAACGGTGAAACCCTGCCCATGCCAGGTTTTCTGCAGGTTTTCCAGTTGCTCATACTGCGGCGTTAACCCACATTTTGAGGCTACGTTGACGATTAACAGTACATTTCCGGCATACGCCTGCAATGAGGTCGCCTCGCCGTCGATGGTTGTCACTTCCGTATTAAAAAGCGTGTTTTGCATAGCATCTCCAGAACAACAGGTGAATAGTGGGATGACCCTGTTCAGCTTTTAAGCATAGACCGAACCTGCGCTTTCTAGCGCGCAGCTTTTAACAATAACCAGATAAATACCGGTGCGCCCATCGTGGCCGTCACCACGCCAATGGGTAATTCAGCCGATGCCAGTACCAGACGTGCGACAACATCAGCAAACAGTAGTGCAATTGCCCCCGCCAGCGCACACCCAGGGAGTAAAACGCGGTGATCGGTTAATCCACACAGTCGCAGAATATGAGGGATTACCAGCCCGATAAAACCAATTGCCCCTGCCAGCGCCACGCTCACACCAACCATCCATCCCGTGGCAACCACCAGCAAGTTGCGCCAGAACCATAAAGGCAGCCCCAGCTGGCGCGCGGAGGTTTCCCCCAGCGCCAGCATATTCATCGGCTGTGACTGACAGCAGATCCACACCAGCACCGGAATCAATGCCACCATGAGCCAGGCCTGATGCCAGTCTACGCCGCCGAAGCCCCCCATCATCCAGTACATCAACTGTCGAAGATCAAAAGAGGTGGAAAAATAGATAGCCCAGGTCATCAGCGCGCTGCAGATAATCCCCAGCGCCACGCCGGCCAACAGCAAACGACTGGTCGATAAATGTCGGCGGGCAAAACGAAGAAGAATGAGGGTGATAATCAGCGCGCCAGCAATGGCGCATAGGCCCAATGCCCAGCCGGGCAATCGCCCTTGCCCCAACAGCACAGCCGCAATAAGCCCTACCCCCGCGCCATTAGACACGCCGAGTAAACCAGGCTCCGCGAGCGGGTTTTCAAACAGCGCCTGCATCACCGCGCCAGCCAGGGCCAGTGCGGCGCCTACCAGCAATACGGCAAGTGTACGGGGCAGTCGAATTTGCCAGACGAACAGATCGCCGCGAGCGCTAAACCAATCGCCGGGAGCAATCCACTGTTCTCCTGCGCATAAACTTATCATGGTTGCCAGCAGCATCAGCACTGACAGAGACAGTATCCAGCGCACGTTTCGTCGCTGCTGTTGATGGGCGAAAGTCAGCATGTTTTCCATTCTGCTGAAAAAAGATGGGGAGATTCTACGGTGCTGATTCAGTAGTGAAAAGGAAAAAGGCCGCATAGCGGCCTTTTTAGTTATACGCGTCATACTTTGCTTATCGTTAAATCACTCTTCTTTGGGCGTTGCGTTTTCAACCCGGCTTTTTAACTTCTGCCCGGGTCTGAAGGTCACCACGCGCCGTGCTGTAATGGGAATATCTTCGCCCGTTTTCGGGTTACGTCCCGGACGTTGATTCTTATCACGCAGATCGAAGTTACCAAAACCAGAGAGTTTTACCTGCTCACCGTTTTCCAGAGCACGACGGATCTCTTCGAAAAACAGCTCGACCAGTTCTTTGGCATCCCGCTTGCTAAGCCCAAGCTTATCAAACAGATATTCTGACATTTCAGCTTTTGTAAGCGCCATAGGTTCAATCCCTCAATGATGCCTGGAATCGCTCTTTTAATGCCTCTACACATTTGGCGACGGTAGCGGCAATCTCCTCTTCTTCAAGTGTACGGCTGGTATCCTGAAGGATCAGGCTGATAGCGAGGCTCTTATAACCCTCCGCAACACCCTTACCGCGGTACACGTCAAACAAGTTTACGCCAACTACCTGATTTACGCCAACTTTCTTACATTCGGATAAAATATCCGCTGCGGGAACGTTTTCTGCCACAACAACGGCGATGTCACGGCGGTTCGCCGGGAAGCGAGAAACTTCACGCGCCTGAGGCACCACGCGGTCTGCGAGCTTATTCCACTCCAGTTCGAACACCAGAGTGCGACCGTTCAGATCCAGTTTACGTTCCAGTTCAGGATGAACAACCCCAATGAAACCAATACGTTCACCTTTCAGATAAATCGCCGCAGACTGACCCGGATGCAGGGCTGGATTCGCTTCAGCTTTGAACTGGATGTCCGCCAGTTTGCCTGTCAGGTCGAGAACCGCTTCCAGATCGCCCTTCAGATCATAGAAATCAACCGTCTCTTTCGCCAGATTCCAGTGTTCATCATGACGGTTACCGCAGATAACGCCCGCCAGCATCAGATCCTGACGGATCCCGAGGTTAGCCTGCGTATCCGGTACAAAACGCAAACCTGTTTCAAAAATACGCACACGGTTTTGCTGACGGTTTTGGTTATAAACCACCGTGGACAGCAAACCGGTCCACAGAGACAGACGCATTGCTGACATATCGATAGAGATTGGGCTTGGCAGCAGCAGCGCCTCTTCACCCGGATGCAGCAGCGACTGGACTTTCGGGTCGACGAAGCTGTAGGTAATAACTTCCTGGTAGCCTTTGTCATTCAGCATGGTTTTTACACGTTTCAGCGATAAATCCGCTTCTCGATGCTCACCCATGATAAGTCCTGCCTGAATTGGGGTATTCGGGATATTGTCGTAGCCGTATACGCGGGCGACTTCTTCGACCAGGTCTTCTTCGATTTCCATATCGAAACGCCAGCTCGGCGCGGCAGCCTTCCACTCATCCTGCCCTTCCGTCACGTCACAACCCAGACGACGCAGAATGTCGCTCACCTGCTCATCCGCAATATGATGTCCGATCAGACGATCCAGTTTGCTACGACGAAGCGTAATGGTTGCGCGTTTTGGCAGCGTGTCTTCGTTCGTCACGTCAATGACTGGACCCGCTTCGCCACCGCAGATATCGATCAGCAGGCGCGTTGCACGTTCCATGGCCTTATGTTGCAGAGCCGGATCAACACCACGCTCATAGCGGTGAGAAGCATCGGTGTGCAGACCGTGACGACGTGCGCGACCGGTAATAGACAGCGGGCTGAAGAATGCACATTCCAGCAGGACGTTTTGCGTTTCATCATTCACGCCGGAATGTTCGCCACCAAAGATGCCGCCCATCGCCAGCGCTTTGTTATGGTCCGCAATCACCAGCGTATCCGCATTCAGCTTCGCTTCGCTGCCATCCAGCAATACCAGGGTTTCACCCTCTTTTGCCATACGGACAACAATTCCGCCTTCAATGCGGTCTTTGTCGAATGCGTGCATCGGCTGGCCCAGTTCGAGCAGCACATAGTTAGTCACGTCAACCACGGCATCGATTGAACGAATACCGCAACGACGCAGTTTTTCTTTCATCCACAGCGGTGTCGGCGCTTTAACATTGATGCCTTTAACCACGCGGCCCAGATAGCGAGGGCAGGCTTCTACGGCTTCGACCTGAATCGGCAGGACGTCGCTAATGGTTGCCACTACAGGCGCGATTTCCGGCTCAACCAGCGGAGCTTTGTTCAGCACAGCAACATCACGTGCGACACCGATAATGCCTAAGCAGTCGGCGCGGTTCGGCGTGACGCTAATTTCGATAGTGTTGTCGTCAAGCTTAAGGTATTCACGGATATCGGTGCCAATTGGCGCATCGGCAGGCAGTTCGATAATCCCGTTATGATCGTCGGAAATACCCAGCTCAGAGAATGAGCACAGCATACCTTCAGACGGCTCACCGCGCAGTTTTGCGGCTTTGATTTTGAAATCGCCCGGCAGAACGGCACCCACGGTTGCCACGGCCACTTTCAGCCCCTGACGGCAATTTGGCGCGCCGCAGACGATATCCAGCAGACGGTCGCCGCCTACATTCACTTTGGTGACACGCAGTTTGTCAGCGTTCGGGTGCTGGCCACATTCAACCACTTCACCCACCACAACGCCGTTGAACGCGCCGGAAACAGGTTCCACACCGTCAACTTCCAGACCCGCCATCGTAATTTGGTTTGACAGCGCATCGCTATCAATCGCCGGGTTAACCCATTCGCGTAACCACAGTTCACTGAATTTCATTGTATTACCCTGCCTTTATTTAAACTGTTTGAGGAAACGCAGATCGTTTTCGAAGAAAGAACGCAGATCGGTAACGCCGTAACGCAGCATGGTCAGACGCTCCATCCCCATTCCGAAGGCAAAACCGGAGTAGATTTCTGGATCGATACCAACGTTACGCAGCACGTTCGGGTGAACCATGCCGCAGCCCAGTACTTCCAGCCATTTTCCGTTTTTGCCCATCACGTCAACTTCCGCAGAAGGTTCAGTGAACGGGAAGTAAGAAGGACGGAAACGAACCTGCAGGTCTTCTTCAAAGAAGTTGCGCAGGAAATCGTGCAGCGTACCTTTCAGGTTGGTGAAGTTGATATTGGTATCAACGATCAGGCCTTCCATCTGATGGAACATCGGGGTGTGCGTCTGATCGTAGTCGTTACGATAAACGCGGCCCGGGGCGATAATACGGATCGGCGGCTGTTTTTCCTTCATGGTGCGGATCTGCACGCCGGAAGTCTGTGTGCGCAGCAGACGCGTTGCATCAAACCAGAAAGTGTCGTGGTCAGCGCGCGCCGGGTGATGGCCAGGAATGTTCAGCGCATCGAAGTTGTGATAGTCATCTTCGATTTCCGGACCTGTCGCCACGGTAAAGCCCAGCTCACCGAAGAAACTTTCAATACGGTCGATAGTACGCGTTACCGGGTGGAGTCCACCATTTTCGATACGGCGTCCCGGCAGGGAGATATCGATAGTTTCTTCAGCCAGGCGCGCGTTCAGCGCGGCACTTTCTAATTCGGCTTTACGCGCGTTCAGCGCTTGCTGTACCTGCTCTTTGGCTTCATTGATTACCGCACCTGCTGCCGGGCGCTCTTCCGGTGGCAGCTCGCGCAGGGTTGTCATCTGAAGGGTCAGGTGCCCTTTCTTGCCCAAATATTCGACGCGGACATTGTCTAACGCGGCAACATCTGAAGCCTGGTTAATGGCGGCCGTTGCACTGGCAACCAGCTCTGCGAGATGTGACATGGTTTTCCTCGTTATGTTGCGATATTCACTAGTCGCTCGTATATACGCAAAATCATTCAAGTTGTATCAACGCAGCAAAAGAGCGAATGCAGCCAATACAGAGACAACTTGAAGGATGACGCGTATAAAAAAAGCCTCCACCAGGGAGGCTTTTAGGCGCTGTTTTCCGTTTCTTCTTTCACGCGCAAGCCTCCTGATTTCAGGTGCTAAAGTAAAAGAAGAAGCGGAAAATAGCAGCATTCATGCTTGCGTTACCTTGTGTGGTAAAAACCGGACAACCTTTATTGAAAAGGCTTACGGATAAATTGTCAACTAATTGATTGCACTACAAATAAAAGAGAGGGAGCCAGGCTCCCTCTTTTCACCGGCTTATGCCAGAGCTGCTTTCGCTTTTTCGACCAGAGCGGTGAACGCTACTTTGTCGAATACTGCGATGTCAGCCAGGATCTTACGGTCGATTTCAACAGAGGCTTTTTTCAGGCCGTTGATGAATTTGCTGTAAGAAATACCGTTCTGACGTGCTGCTGCGTTGATACGCGCAATCCACAGTTGACGGAACTGACGCTTTTTCTGACGACGGTCACGATAAGCGTACTGACCAGCTTTGATAACAGCCTGGAAGGCAACGCGGTATACGCGAGAACGCGCACCGTAGTAGCCTTTAGCTTGTTTCAAAATTTTCTTGTGACGTGCACGGGCAACTACACCACGTTTTACGCGAGCCATATGTGCTCTCCTGTCTCTATATTCTTAGTAAAAAAATGAATTAAACGTTAACGGCTTATGCGTACGGCAGGCACGCGATAACCAGACCCAGATCGCCTTTAGACACGAGGCCTTTTGGACGCAGGTGACGTTTACGCTTAGTAGATTTTTTGGTCAGAATATGACGCAGGTTTGCGTGCTTACGCTTAAATCCACCACCACCGGTTTTTTTGAAACGCTTAGCAGCACCGCGTACGGTCTTAATTTTTGGCATTTTAATAACTTCCACTTCGCATTGTTAATAAACGAAACGTAGGCGAACAACGGCTGTGGAACCCGTAGGCTCCACAGACATTGCTACTTGAAGGCCTTACTGTTTCTTCTTAGGAGCGAGCACCATGATCATCTGGCGGCCTTCGATCTTCGTAGGGAAGGATTCGACTACTGCCAGTTCACTCAAATCGTCACGGACGCGGTTGAGCACTTCCATACCGATCTGTTGGTGGGCCATCTCACGACCGCGAAAACGCAGCGTGATCTTAGCCTTATCGCCATCTTCCAGAAAGCGTACCAGGCTGCGGAGTTTTACCTGGTAATCGCCATCGTCGGTGCCAGGACGGAATTTAATTTCCTTAACCTGGATAACTTTTTGCTTTTTCTTCTGTTCCTTAGAAGACTTACTCTTTTCATAAAGGAACTTGCCGTAGTCCATAATACGACAAACTGGCGGTTCGGCGTTAGGGCTGATTTCAACTAAATCTACTCCAGCTTCTTCAGCCTTTTCGATCGCTTCTCTCAGACTCACAATACCCAAAGCTTCGCCTTCCAGACCTGTTAAGCGAACTTCCAGGGCGCGAATCTCGCCATTGATACGATTCGGACGTGCCGTTTGAACTCGTTTTCCGCCTTTAATACCTTATTCCTCCAGTTGTTGAAGACTGCGGCTGCGAATCTCTTGTTGCAGCTTCTCAATCACTTCATTTACGTCCAGGCTGCCCAAGTCTTTGCCACGACGGGTGCGCACGGCAACTTTGCCTGCTTCTACCTCTTTGTCGCCACAGACCAACATGTAAGGGACACGACGTAAAGTGTGCTCGCGGATTTTAAAGCCTATCTTCTCATTTCTCAAGTCTGCTTTTACACGAATACCCGCATTTTGTAGTTTCTGCGTTAATTCGTTGACGTATTCAGACTGAGAATCGGTGATGTTCATGACCACAACCTGAACCGGCGCAAGCCAGGTCGGGAAGAAGCCAGCGAACTCTTCGGTCAGGATACCAATGAAACGTTCCATCGACCCAAGAATTGCGCGGTGAATCATAACCGGCACCTGGCGTTCGTTGTTTTCGCCAACATAAGAGGCGCTTAAACGGGACGGCAGAGAGAAGTCCAGCTGTACAGTACCGCACTGCCATGCACGATCGAGGCAGTCATACAGGGTAAATTCAATTTTCGGACCGTAGAATGCGCCCTCACCCAGTTGGAACTCAAACGGGATGTTGTTTTCTTCCAGCGCAACGGCCAGGTCAGCTTCAGCACGGTCCCACATTTCATCGCTACCGATACGTTTTTCGGGGCGAGTGGACAGTTTGACGACGATTTTCTCGAAGCCAAAGGTGCTGTACATATCGTAGACCATACGAATGCAGGCGTTAACTTCATCGCGAATCTGCTCTTCAGTACAGAAGATATGTGCATCATCCTGAGTAAAGCCACGTACACGCATCAGACCGTGCAGCGCACCTGACGGCTCGTTACGGTGACAGCTACCAAATTCAGCCATACGCAACGGCAGATCGCGATAGGATTTCAGACCCTGGTTAAAGATCTGCACGTGGCCCGGGCAGTTCATAGGTTTAATGCAGTACTCACGGTTCTCAGACGAGGTCGTGAACATTGCATCTTTGTAGTTGTCCCAGTGACCTGTTTTTTCCCACAGCACACGGTCCATCATGAACGGACCTTTAACTTCCTGGTACTGATATTCTTTCAGTTTCGAGCGAACAAAAACTTCCAACTCGCGGAAGATAGTCCAGCCATCGTTATGCCAGAACACCATACCCGGTGCTTCTTCCTGCATATGATACAGGTCAAGCTGCTTACCAATTTTGCGGTGGTCTCGCTTGGCCGCTTCTTCCAGGCGTTGCAGGTAGGCATTCAGGGCTTTTTTATCGGCCCATGCAGTACCATAAATACGCTGCAGCATCTTGTTATTGCTGTCGCCACGCCAGTATGCCCCTGCGGTCTTCATCAGTTTGAAGTGATGGCAGAAACGCATGTTCGGCACGTGCGGGCCACGGCACATATCGACATATTCTTCATGATGGTACAAGCCAGGCTTGTCATCATGGGCGATGTTTTCATCAAGAATAGAGACTTTATAGGTCTCGCCACGCTTCACGAAGGTTTCGCGCGCTTCGTACCAGCTGACTTTCTTCTTAATGACATCGTAGTTTTTCTCAGCGAGCTCGTGCATCCGCTTCTCGAGCGCGTCGACATCTTCCTGGGTTAACGTACGGTCAAGATCGATATCGTAGTAAAAACCGTTGTCAACAACCGGTCCGATCGCCATTTTGGTGTTCGGCCAAAGTTGTTTGATCGCATGCCCTAACAGGTGCGCACAAGAGTGACGAATGATCTCCAGACCTTCTTCATCTTTCGCGGTGATGATGGAGAGTTTCGCATCATGTTCAATCAGATCGGAAGCATCTACCAGTTCACCGTTAACACGGCCAGCAATAGTCGCTTTAGCCAGACCTGGACCGATGTCCAGCGCAACATCCATGGGGCTTACAGCGTGGTCGTAATGGCGTTGGCTGCCATCAGGAAGAGTAATAACAGGCATGTTATATCCTTATTTGCAGTGGTGCCCCACACGTAAGAGCACATACAAAGATTCAATATTTAAAATTATCAAAAAGGTCTGGGCTGATTCCCGCTTCACTCTGCGAAATATGTCACAGGTCACCTGACTGGTAACACTGGACCTACGCCCGTTTTTTGATAACACCGTTTGACAGTGTACACGGCATTAGGATGCGATCAAAGCAACAATCAACGTGCACTCTATGATGTAAATCAATTCACTGACACCCTGACGTCTTTGTTACACTTGTAGAAAGTCATTTCACCGGAGCAGGAAAAAACAATGCCAACAAACCGCTTTGCGAAGAAACACTGGAAGATGGTGGTGATCCTGCTGGTTATTTGTGCGGCAATGCTGATGCTGCGTTGGGCAGCAATGATCTGGGGTTAAAATACTGGCCGCTTTTCTGGTTCCGTTGTATTTATCAATTAAATCGAATTCATCTGAAAAATAGCGAGTTATCGATAAGCATTAAAAATAAAACACAGATTAACTTTTAAATAAACTTAACGTTAATAGATAAAAGCCGGGCCAATTATTTGGCCCGGTTTGTCATTACATACGATAGCCGAGCGAAAGCGTCGTGCGGCGATCGGTATGTTCCGGCGCGGTTGCCGGCGGTTCGGAGTTCCAGGTGACGTTGTACGCGACCTTCAATCCAAAGTGTTCGTTGATGGCAACGTTTAAGGCCGTTTCAGAGTTAAGCGTTGTATCATCTGCACCAAATACCGACACTCCCTGAGTAAACTTGGTGTTGTCCGTCATCTGCCACGCATAAGCCCCGGACGCATAACCTAACGGTTGCGTTTCAGTGGTGCCATCAGTGTGCTCGTCATAACGTACACCAGGACCGAATTCAAAGCGGAAACTGTGTACCGGTCCATTAAGAAACTGGCGACCATAACCGGCCGTTAGCACGTCACGCTCACGGTATCCGTTATAACGGTCTGTTAACCAACTGGCCTGACCAAAGAGATAGTCATAGTCAGTCATGTTGTAACGACTACGACCACCTACAGCATATTTCTCAGATGAACGCTCATCATTTGAGGAGGTGTTGCTGGCATTTCCCCACAGAGACCACGCCGTAGATTGACCATACCAGGTCATGGTGGTGTCGGCGGTTAAAGAAGAACTTTTTGTGTTGCCTGACTGGGCAAGATATCCCGCGTTCAGGTTACCTTCAAAGGGTTTTTTCGCGCTGGAAGGGTCATCCATGACAGTAAAAACGGAATCATCGGCGGCGGCATGCATTGACGCAAACACGCACCCCGTCAGCAATACTGCTGCGGGCACTGTCTTCAAAAGCTTCATTTATAAAGAGTCCGTACAACAAAAAAAGAGACCATAACGGTCTCGGAAACTTTCATGTGGATCAATGACAAAAGACCCTTGAAAGGTAACAAATTATAAAAAGACTCGAATAACATAGCAATAAATTCTTATTTCATTTTTTGAATAAGAGCGTTCCTAATCCTTTATTTTATTTATATATCTTTGGCACGAGAATTTTAAATAAAGCTGCGAGAAATCATGTTGTTAATTACTTCACTTTCGTGGCGTTAAGTGCCAGACTGGGGTCAGCCTAACAGGAGGTAAAGATGGTACGTATCTATACGTTAACACTTGCGCCCTCTCTCGATAGCGCAACAACCACTCCACAAATCTACCCCGAAGGTAAACTTCGCTGTACCTCACCAGTTTTTGAACCTGGCGGCGGAGGCATCAACGTCGCCCGCGCCATTGCCCATCTTGGCGGAACTGCAACGGCCATCTTTCCGGTCGGTGGTGCAACCGGCGAGCACTTAGTTTCTTTACTTGCCGACGAAAATGTTCCCGTCTCGACTATCGAGGCTAAAGACTGGACCCGACAAAATCTCCATGTCCACGTCGAATCCAGCGGCGAGCAGTATCGTTTTGTCATGCCCGGTGCAGCGCTGACTGATGACGAATTCTACCAATTGCAGGATCAGGTACTGGAAATTGAATCGGGTGCGATACTGGTCATTAGCGGCAGTTTGCCGCCCGGTGTACAAATAGAAAAACTGACCCGGCTCATCACTACCGCACAAAAACAGGGCATTCGCTGCATTGTCGATAGCTCCGGTGAGGCGCTGGCGGCGGCGTTAGCCATCGGCAATATCGAACTGGTAAAACCCAACCTCAAAGAACTGAGTGCGCTGGTAAACCGCGAACTGACACAGCCCGATGACGTCCGCAAAGCGGCACAGGAGATTGTACAAAGCGGCAAAGCGCTTCGCGTTGTGGTCTCTCTTGGGCCACAAGGGGCGTTGGGCGTCAATCAAGAAACGTGCGTCCAGGTCGTCCCTCCGCCGGTGAAAAGCCAAAGTACCGTTGGTGCAGGCGACAGTATGGTCGGCGCAATGACGTTGAAACTGGCAGAAAATGCCTCGTTTGAAGAGATTGTGCGTTTTGGCGTCGCTGCGGGTAGTGCAGCAACGCTGAATCAGGGCACGCGGCTGTGCGCATTGGACGATACGCAAAAAATATATTCGTATCTTGCCCGATGATGACGCACTCCCCCTTATCAGGCATAAGGGGGATTTACCCACAAAACTGTCGGCATACGTATTATGCGTCTATGATAAAAAATCATGTGATTACAAAGAAGTGAATCATGTTAAACCTAAAGTCGCAATTTCTCAGGGAGGTGTGGAAGAACGACATACAATTAATGCCTTTCCAGCGATGACGCGTCTATGGTGTGCGTCAGTTCGTGTTTTTTTACCGCATTCTTGCGCTAACCTTATGATCTGGCAGACAACATGGGGAGAGACATCATGTGGCAGGCTATCAGTCGTCTTTTAAGCGAGCAATTAGGTGAAGGCGAAATCGAACTGCGTAATGAACTGCCCGGCGGAGAGATTCACGCCGCATGGCATTTACGCTATGCGGGGCGCGATTTTTTCGTCAAATGTGATGAAAGAGAGCTGTTGTCTGGCTTTACGGCGGAGGCAGACCAGTTAGAACTGCTTTCCCGGAGTCAAACCGTCTCTGTTCCCAAAGTCTGGGCAGTAGGAGCAGACAGAGATTACAGTTTTCTGGTAATGGATTTTCTCCCTCCCCGCCCGCTTGATGCCCATAACGCGTTTATTCTCGGACAACAGCTTGCGCATTTGCATGAATGGAGCGATCAACCACAGTTCGGCCTCGACTTCGATAATGCACTCTCCACTACGCCACAACCCAATGCCTGGCAGCGTCGCTGGTCAACCTTCTTCGCCGAGCAACGCATCGGCTGGCAACTGGAACTTGCGGCGGAAAAAGGCATTGCGTTTGGCAATATTGACGCCATTGTCGATCATGTTCAGCAACGACTCTCCTCCCATCAGCCACAACCTTCTCTCCTGCACGGCGATTTGTGGTCGGCAAACTGTGCGCTCGGGCCGAATGGCCCCTACATCTTTGACCCCGCCTGTTACTGGGGTGACAGAGAGTGCGATCTGGCAATGTTGCCGTTACATACCGATCAACCGCCGCAGATTTATGACGGTTACCAGTCTGTCTCGCCGCTACCGTTAGATTTTCTCGACAGGCAGCCTATCTATCAGTTGTATACGTTGCTGAATCGGGCAATTCTGTTTGGCGGGCAGCACCTGGTGGTGGCGCAAAAAGCGATGGAAAGGTTACTGGCGGCTTAACGTATAAATAGCCCGAAGGCGGCTTTGCTTATCAGGCCTGACGCTTCACGTAGTCCAGGCCTGATAATATCGGACTTACAAAAATCCCAGTAATGAAAAGAAGAAATAGCCGATCACGATAACAATCACCGGCAAAATATAGAGCGGGAAGATTTGTAAAAAGATCGTATGATGTGGCACGACAATACGCGACTCAATTTGCTCACGCGATAACCCTTCACTGCCTTTTGCCTGTTCCAGAATCAACTGATCTTCAACGCCCTCGCGTAAAAAACGCGCCTGACGACTCATTCTGGCGCCAGAGTCCTGCAATGCCAGACCGATGAATATCAGAATGAAAATCAGCCAAAAAACAAGATTCAGTCCGGTCTGAAAATCCGGTGTCGGCGAGTTATACCAAAACAGATTGAGAAACGGTGTATTCACCCGCATCATGTCGATCATCACGTGGGCAAAATCGAGCATGACCGCATTAATCCCTTCCTGCTTTTCGCTGTGCGCGTACATAAACTTCAGTACTGAAACCAGTGTTGAAATCAGCGCCGGGATGAAAATCACCCATCCCAGCAACCTTTTCAAGACGGCAATGCGTCCAGCTTGTTGATACGTCATGAGTTCCCCTTGATAAAGACGTGTCATTTTGGCCTAAGTTTACCCGTTGATAACCGTTTTCGCCTGATCTTTAAAGGCGGTATACTGCCAAATTAGCCATAATGAACGCTTAGAGCTCGTTCTGGTGGGCTCTTAATCCCTGTTATCACCGTAAAGGAGAGGTTGTGATGTCAACCCCGCGTCAAATTCTTGCTGCAATTTTCGATATGGATGGATTACTGGTCGATTCTGAACCGCTTTGGGATCAGGCCGAACTGGATGTGATAGCAAGTTTAGGCGTAGATATCACCCGCCGCCATGAACTTCCCGACACGCTTGGTTTACGTATCGATATGGTTGTTGATCTTTGGTTTGCGCAGCAACCGTGGAACGGTCCCTCACGTCAGGAGGTCACCGAGCGCATCATCACCCGGGCCATTGCGTTAGTGGAAGAAACAAAACCGCTGCTGCCGGGTGTGCGTGAAGCCGTGGCGTTGTGCAAATCTCAGGGAATCAAAGTAGGACTGGCATCCGCTTCGCCGCTGCATATGCTGGAAAAAGTGCTGACCATGTTTGATCTGCGCAACGACTTCGACGCGCTGGCTTCTGCAGAAAAACTGCCTTACAGCAAACCGCATCCGCAGGTTTACCTCGATTGTGCGGCGAAACTGGGCATTGACCCTATAAACTGCGTTGCGCTGGAAGACTCGGTAAATGGCATGATTGCTTCAAAAGCCGCCCGTATGCGTTCCATCGTCGTACCAGCGCATGAGAATCAGGACGATCCTCGCTTCGTTCTTGCCGATGTCAAATTAACCTCACTCACCGAACTCACTGCCGTTCATCTGCGCGGCTAATCCTGTAACGGGCAATGATCGTATTGCCCGCCCTCTCAGATTTTTTATTTTTAAAACATCGTTTCACTTTTAATTGTGTTTCTGTTTAACCTCTCCTATCCTTGCCCTATAGAGCAAGCGTTAATGACATAAATAGTTGAGGTAAACATGATTCAGGAAGCTTTTCGTCTCGAAGGTAAAGTAGCCATCGTCACTGGATGTGACACCGGCCTTGGGCAGGGTATGGCAGTGGCGCTGGCTGAAGCGGGCTGCGATGTAGTCGGCGTGAATCGTAAAATACCACATGAAACCGCAGAGAAAATTAACGCCCTCGGTCGGCGTTTTATGGCCATTCAGGCCGACCTCAGCCAACAAGAGGCGCTGTCTGGCATAGTGACCCAAACTGTGGCCACGTTTGGCCGGGTCGATATTCTGGTCAACAATGCGGGAACCATACGTCGTCAGGATGCGCTGGATTTTAGTGAAAAAGACTGGGATGACGTGATGAATCTGAATCTCAAATCCGTTTTTTTCCTGTCACAGGCAGTGGCGCGCCAGTTTCTGGTTCAGGGCAACGGCGGAAAAATCATTAACATTGCCTCAATGCTCTCTTTTCAGGGCGGAATCCGCGTTCCTTCCTACACCGCATCAAAAAGTGGCGTGCTTGGAATCACCCGCTTACTGGCTAATGAGTGGGCGGCTCAGGGAATTAATGTCAATGCCATCGCACCCGGTTATATGGCGACCAATAATACCCAGCAGCTGCGCGAAGACAGTACGCGTAATCAGCAAATTGTCGATCGTATTCCCGCAGGGCGCTGGGGAACACCGGATGACTTGCAAGGCCCGGTCGTTTTTCTCGCCAGCCAGGCTTCTGACTATATCAATGGTTACACGCTTGCCGTGGACGGCGGTTGGTTGGCGCGTTAATCGTGCATTTGTGACAAAGGGTTACAACGTCACCTCTTCCGCCTACTGTATAAAACCCCTATACTGTATGAATTGACAGTTCATTGGGTTTTATCATGACGGCGGAAGGCCACCTTCTTTTTTCTATTGCCTGTGCGGTATTTGCCAAAAATGCCGAGCTGACGCCCGTTCTTGCTCAGGGTGATTGGTGGCATATTGTACCTTCGGCCATTTTAACCTGCCTGCTACCCGATATCGATCACCCGAAATCCCTGCTCGGGCAGCGGCTGAAGTGGATATCAAAGCCTATTGCCCGGGCATTTGGCCATCGCGGGTTTACTCACAGCCTGCTGGCCGTCTTTGCCCTGCTGGCCACGTTTTACCTGAAAGTTCCGGATAGCTGGATAATCCCGGCCGATGCCTTACAAGGTATGGTTCTCGGTTATCTCAGTCACATTCTGGCTGACATGCTGACTCCGGCAGGCGTTCCCCTGCTTTGGCCCTGCCGCTGGCGTTTTCGTCTGCCCATCCTCGTGCCGCAAAAAGGCAACCAACTGGAACGGTTCCTGTGCATGGCGCTGTTTGCCTGGGCTATCTGGATGCCGCAGACCGTACAAGAGAACAGCGCGGTACGCTGGTCATCACAGATGATTAATACGCTGCAAATGCAGTTTAATCGTTTTATAACGCACCAGGTTGACTAATAAATCGGCCAAAATGTCATTTTAGGTATAAACAATTCCATTTGAATATAAGAGGCAAGTCACAGTTCTGCTAATCTTGCGCCAACAGAATCACCATTGCATGGTGATACGCATAATAAGATCAGGAGAACGGGGATGAACTTTCCATTAATCGCGAACATTATCGTGTTCGTAGTACTGCTGTTCGTGCTGGCGCAAGCCCGCCACAAACAGTGGAGTCTGGCCAAAAAAGTACTGGTCGGTCTGGTCATGGGCGTGGTGTTTGGTCTCGCCCTGCATACCATTTATGGCTCCGACAGCCAGGTTCTTAAAGATTCCGTACAGTGGTTCAACATTGTCGGCAACGGTTATGTCCAGTTGCTGCAGATGATTGTCATGCCGCTGGTATTTGCGTCTATTCTCAGCGCCGTTGCGCGTCTGCACAACGCCTCTCAGTTAGGTAAAATCAGCTTCCTGACCATCGGCACGCTGCTGTTTACTACGCTGATTGCCGCACTGGTCGGGGTTCTGGTAACCAACCTGTTCGGCCTGACCGCCGAAGGCCTGGTGCAAGGTGGTGCCGAGACTGCACGTCTGAACGCTATTGAAGCCAACTATGTTGGCAAAGTGGCTGACCTCAGTGTTCCGCAGCTGGTACTGTCGTTTATCCCGAAAAACCCGTTTGCCGATCTGACCGGTGCTAACCCGACGTCGATTATCAGCGTCGTTATTTTCGCGGCCTTCCTGGGCGTTGCGGCACTTAAACTGCTGAAAGATGATGCGCCAAAAGGCGAGCGCGTATTAACGGCTATCGATACCCTGCAAAGCTGGGTGATGAAGCTGGTTCGTCTGGTGATGCAACTGACTCCGTACGGTGTTCTGGCGCTGATGACCAAAGTGGTTGCCGGTTCCAACCTGCAGGACATCATTAAGCTGGGTAGCTTCGTCGTTGCCTCATATCTCGGCCTGGGCATTATGTTCGTCGTACACGGCATCCTGCTGGGTATTAACGGCGTTAGCCCACTGAAATACTTCCGCAAAGTCTGGCCAGTACTGACTTTCGCCTTCACCAGCCGTTCCAGTGCCGCTTCTATTCCACTGAACGTTGAAGCGCAAACCCGCCGTCTGGGCGTCCCTGAGTCCATCGCCAGCTTTGCCGCCTCTTTTGGTGCAACGATTGGTCAAAACGGTTGTGCGGGTCTGTATCCGGCGATGCTGGCCGTGATGGTGGCACCAACTGTCGGCATTAACCCGCTGGACCCAATGTGGATTGCCACGCTGGTGGGTATCGTGACCGTCAGTTCTGCAGGAGTTGCGGGTGTGGGCGGCGGCGCGACCTTCGCGGCACTGATCGTACTGCCTGCCATGGGTCTGCCGGTCACACTGGTTGCTCTGTTGATCTCAGTTGAACCGCTGATCGATATGGGGCGTACTGCATTGAACGTTAGCGGTTCCATGACCGCTGGTACGCTGACCAGCCAATGGCTGAAACAGACCGATAAATCGATTCTGGACAGCGACGATCACGCCGAACTGGCGCATCGCTAAAAGCCTGTCTGCGCAAAACAAAAAACCGCCAGTGAGTTATGCTCCGGCGGTTTTTTTATATCCGATTAATCGCTCAGTTCGTTTTCCTGGCGAATCTGGTTAGCCCAGCGCTGGGCCGACTCCGGAACCGTAAATGCAGGCGAACGCTGAAACGCCTCCCCCATTAAGACAAAAGCGACATATTTTCCGCGCAGTATCCATACGTCACGAAACGCATCCATTTTCACCGCATGCTCTGGCGGAGCGGGCTCCACGCGAGGAACATAGCTGATGACCGGACGATTTTGTTGGCGAAGAGGTTTCATAATCAGTTGCTTCACTAAAGACAAATTCTAAAAATCTGAAAAACGCTATCTTAGCTGATTTTACCCCTGGACGGTGCAAAAACAGTGAATTCGTGAAGTGGGTGGCGATAATGGGGGGAACAGATAAGTTGCAGCAAACATCAATGACGCAGACAAAAAAATGCGGCGCACCGACGCGCCGCCAACTCAGGAATTAAACGTTCAGAAAACTGCCAAGACGATAACCGCGCTCCGCAATAGCGTATTTCAATGACGAAGACGTCAGTACGTCAAGCTCAGTTAAGCGGGGGTAACAGTAGGCACTTTGTCGAATGATGTCATCGATAAACGCCGGATGACACATCACTTCCAGCGAGGACTCTCCCCGGTCTGCGGACGCGTCCAGCGTCTGCAAAAACAGGGCCTCAGAAATCGCGTCGCCATAAAACTCACTGCTAAATCCCTGGGAGGTACGCAACGTTTCCGGTAAATCGGACGCCTGGAACACCGTCTGCCGATCGATCCGCAACGCAACCCCTCTCTCCGCGGCAAAACTGGCGACAATCGGGAAAATCTGCGGGAACATATGCACGTGGTGATGACTATCCAGATGCGTCGGCTCCCGCCCGAACAGGTCAATAAAACGCTGATACTGTGCAGCCAGCTCCCGAGAAATCTCTTCCAGCGGCAACGTTTCTTCCTCTGCCATCTGCCAGATCCATTTCCCTAACACACCGTCACGCGTCAGACCCGGCATAGCCGTTAACGGTTTGCCGAGCGTCAGGACAAAGTGCATCCCAACGGCAAGCTCCGGTATATCGCGACTAAGCTGTACCGCATGCTCTATCGCCTCGCCATTCACCAGGGCCGTGGTTGAGGTGACAATGCCATTGCGACAGGCTTCAACAATGCCGTAGTTTTGTCCTTTGCTCAGGCCAAAATCATCCGCATTCACAATCAGTACGCGTTCCATAGCCAACCTCAGTTAGTGTTGTTCGCTTTTAAGTTTCTCGATGCATCCGGCGAAATTTGGCAGCCATTTTTCATGCGCCAGAATCAGCTCACGGGCAAGAATTTCAGCATCAGTGTCGGAATGCACCAGCGGGCTCAGGTTCAACGCCAGCAGCACATCATTCAACTCGCCGCTCAGTGCTGCGTTGCTCGCCGCCACTTCAAAACCTTTAATGGTATAGATAAGCCCCAGAACCTTTTCATCGAAATGGGTGATACGTGGGTGCGGAGTTGCACCATTGCGCCCCAGCGTGCAGGTCATCTCAACGGCCCAGTCCGCAGGAATATTATCAACATGGCCATGATGAGGAATGTTGACGTAATGTTCGGTCTGTTTGTCGTTGTAGATAGCATTGATGACTTCACACGCGGCATCAGAGTAATAAGCCCCGCCACGCTGTTCCAGCTCTTTCGGCTTAACATTCAACTCAGGATTTTTATACAGATCAAACAGTTGCTTTTCTACTTTCTGTACCACCTGTGCGCGTGCACCACCTTTGTAATATTCGCCCATTTCAATCGCCAGCATCTCTTTTGGCTTGAAGTAGTACAGCAAATACGAGCACGGCAGCAACCTCAGTGAACGAATCAGCCCTTCACTGAACGGCAGATCGAAGATGTTCTTCACGCCAGAGGCTTTCAACTGACCCGACGCAACGCCGTCCAGCAGTTCATCAAAGCGTGACACACCGTTGACCAGAACATCCTTAATGAAGACCATATGGTTCAGACCAAACAGATCGATGGATAAGTCATCGCTCTCTTTCAGCGCCAGCACGTCGCTTATGAACATTTTCATGCCGATCGGAATATTACATACCCCGATGAATTTCTTGAAATTCGTATGGCGATAAACCGCCTCAGTCACCATCCCGGCTGGGTTAGTGAAGTTGATCACCCACGCATTCGGGCACAGTTCTTCCACATCTTTCACAATATCAAAGATAACCGGAATGGTACGCAGGCCTTTGAACAGCCCGCCAGCGCCGTTGGTTTCCTGCCCCAGATACCCGTGGCTCAGAGGAATGCGTTCATCCTTTTCACGGGCTTGCAGTTGCCCAACCCGCAACTGGGTAGTAACGAAATCAGCATCTTTCAGCGCTTCGCGGCGATCCAGCGTTTTATACACTTTCATCGGGACGCCAGCTTTATCAATCATGCGCTGGCAGAGGTCAAAAATAATGTCCAGCTTCTCTTTACCACCGTCGACATCCACCAGCCACAATTCAGAGACCGGTAATTCATGATAACGCTTAATAAAGCCTTCAAGTAATTCAGGGGTGTAGCTGCTCCCGCCACCGATAGTGACGACTTTTAATTTCTGGCTCATAATTTCTCCCTTCAGTGTAAAAACACTGACACGTATTATGCTCAACCCATTCGTCAGGTATAGCGTGGCAGTCCCGGCGCTATTTTGGGCAAGCTATAAAAATTGGTTATTGGTAAATAAAATTTACTGATTAAATTCCGTTAATTTCTTACGATAGCTATTTGGTGTAAACGACGTCAGCTTTTTAAACGTTTTAATAAACAAGCTCGGACTACTGTAACCAGACTCATAGGCAATATCAGTTACAGAATAGTTAGTCATTTCCAGCTGTTTTTTAGCAAAATTAATGCGGATTTCATTAATAATCTGCATTGGCGTTTTACTGTAATAACGCTGGGTTGCACGGGTCAGATACTCCTGGGATTTTGCGGACAGGTGTACCATATTTTCCAGCGCATTTTCGCTGAACTGCCTTTTGTCATGCATGCTTTCCACGGTAGTTTTAAGCCATTGTGGAATATCATCCAGCACCTGCTCTTCCCGATGATGGCGTAACCGATTAATAATATAGAAGGTGACCACTTCTACAAATTCATCCAGTCCACTTTCACGAAAGTTCAGTGATGCTATAACCGTTTCGATGTAGGTAAGAAACGAGCTGTTCGCCCGATACACCTGCGATGCGACAAAACAAAATGGCAGCAACGGGTGGTAGTGCTGTTCAAAAAAACGTTTACTGATACCAACGTTAAGAATTCGCGTCGCGCCGAAATCATAGAAACTTTGGTGATGCGATCCCAACGGGATAAAGACAAAGTCTCCGCGCTCAAGCAGTACACGCTTACCGTTGATTTCCTGATAGTAACGTCCAGTTAATACAAGGGTAAATTCGTAGTAATCATGCTGATGCAGCCCACTGATGCTCTCAGTTTTGTTATAGATGAACACATGAAAATTTTTGCCATTAAAAAGCTGCTGCTCATAGACGGTTTTAATTTCCGGTGCGTTAATCTGTAGCTGCATTCTGCACTCCTCGCTATTTCAGCTTCTCGTGAAGCTCAATCAGTTCTGTCACCAGTTCACGTGCCAGCATCGACGTCATCAGGTGGTCCTGTGCATGGACCAGCACCAGGCTGACTTTCATTTTACCTTCACCCTGATCGCCTTCAATCAGTTTAGTCTGGACAAGGTGTGCTTCGTTCAGCGCCATGCGAGACTGTTCCATCATGGTCTTCGCTGACTCAAAATCACCCTGTTTGGCCATTTTGAGCGCGCCATACGCCAGGCTACGCGCCTGACCCGAGTTGATGATGAGCCCCATCACCACTTCTTCAAGCTCTTCTGCTTCTGACTGCGTGTCGACGATGTTCTCGATATCCAACATACTTTTTTCCTCTGGTTCAGTCCGGCATGGCCGCATAGCCATGCCGGATTAAATTTAGAATTTCAATGCGTTAGCGATATCTTCTTCGCTTTCTTCTTTATCAATGACGTTCTGAGCTTTGTTGGCGACGACCACAAATGGCAGGTACACCAGCGTTGCGATGCCAAGGTTAAACAACGCGACCAGCAGAGCAGCGACGCTACCGTTGGTGTTAAAGAATGCGCCCAAACCGGTTGGCATAGTCCACGGTGCAATGTTGGTAATTGGTGGAATAATGCCTGTGTAATAAGCGGCCAGGGTAATCGCTGCCAGAATCGGCTGAACCAGGATGAATGGAATAAACATAACCGGGTTCATGATAATCGGCAGACCGAACAGAATGGGTTCGTTAATCTGGAACAGACCTGATGGCAGTGCCAGTTTTGCTACCTGACGATAATCAGCGCGACGAGATGCCAGGAAGATAGCAATAATCAGACCCAGCGTTGCCCCACTCCCTCCCAGGAAAATATAGGAGTCCAGCATCGGCTTCGCCCAGACGTGGAACGTCTTACCCGCTTCCAGTGCCGCGTCTACGGAACCAAACTGTTGGTAGATAGAGATGTTTTCCAGCGCCCAGGGGGTCATGATACCGCTGTCCAGTGCAGTCAGTGCCAAAGAACCGTGAATACCAAAGAACCACAACAGCGGAACAAAAATCACGTATGCCCAACCCACCACACTACCCAGTGACGCCAGCGGAGTTGAAATGGAATCCATGATGATCTGGTGGAAGTTCGTTCCCCAGGTGTTCAACGCCCAGGCGATGATCCCCATAATAGAGAGGATAATGAAGCCAGGAATCAGTGCAGAGAAGGAGCGAGAAACAGAAGCCGGAACGCTATCAGGTAATTTAATAACCCAATTACGATGCACGACGAAGGTGAACATTTCCGCGACCACCAGGCCGATAATAATACCGGAAATAATGTTCGCACCGCCCAGCCAGTTAGCACCCACGGCATAGGCTTCACCCACACTGTAAGGTGTGACTGTCATAAATGCGGCGACAGATAATAAACCAGCAGCCAGCGCATCGACCTTGCGTTCTTCCGCCAACGCCATACCGATAAAGAATGGCGCCATCAATGACATAATACCCAGCGTACCGTTATAGACGTTCCCACCGATGCCTTTTAAACTATTTAGTGTTTCAATAGTTGAAGCATCAAGTCGAATGCCCATGGAATAAAAAAACGACCCCTCCCCAAAGCTCAGGAAAACGTTATTGATTAATACAAACATAGCCCCTGCGAGGGTTAACGGCATTAAACGAATAAAACCGTTTTTGATTGCATTAACGTGTGGCTGCTTTCCAATTTTTACAGCAAAAGGAAGGAGTACCTTTTCAAGTGAAGCAATAGCGTTACTCATAGAAAAATACCCTTAAATACCGCAATTAACAATTGCGGTGAATGTTAATGAAATAACTCTTTGACGGGAAAATTTAAAATAATTAATTTGCTGCGGCTTTTTTAATTGCTGCAACTGCAGCCTTAAGCACGCCTAAACCATCGACTTTGCCATACAACAGCGAGTCAATCACTTCTACAGGTTTGTTGGGTAACAAACGCTGAATTTCGGGCAACATATAAGCAATCTGTGGACCTAATAACACGACATCGGCTACTGCGCCTTTTTCTCCGGCCAGCGTTTCGGGAAACGCTTCAATGATAACCGGCACTTCGTATTTTTCAGCCTGAGCACGCATCTTCGAGACCAACAAAGAAGTCGACATGCCCGCAGAACAAAACAGATAAATGTGTTTCTTTTCCATTAAAACGATCCTCATGTGCGATTATCTGTGTACCAGACACTCCGCAAGCCATAACCTGCATCCATGCTCTGGGTAACTTGCGTCAGCTAAATTACTTTTTTAGGTGGCTGAAATGAGTATACGGGATTGCACCCGCGGATGGTATTTCATTGACCAACTAAATTGTCTCTCCTTGACCTGTGGTTATGACACCCCTCACACTTCGGGCAAATAATTCGCGACAATAAATAAGATCGCGTGACACAAAAAAACCGGCACAGCGGCCGGTTCGTCAGAGTGCTCAGGCAATAAACAGTTGTTACTTCTTCGCTGCCTGCGGGTCGGTGTCGTACTCCGCACAGGTCTGGTAGCCGGAATTAATCACGTGCCCAGTATCATCTAATGCAACAAAATAGGTCTCTGCTTTACCATCTCGTTGACCCAGGATGTAGGTCTGACATGTACCACGCGCATGGATCATGCTGACTTCAGAAGAAGGTTTACCGGCAATCTGCGCCACTTGCGCCCGGCTCATCCCTTTCTTCACATCTTTCACCACGGGCTGCACAAATTGGTCTTTAGTACGATCGTAAGCCGTACAGCCGGCCAGCATAGTCAATACCGCCGCTGCACTCAGAATTCCTGTTAGATTCTTGTTCATATTCCGTCCTCTTGTTTTTCAGCGTGTTATATAAGCCTGGAGCACAACAACGCATTTTTCAAGCTGTCAGTTGATACTCGGGTCATTTCAGAAAATTCTATCAAAACAAAATGATGTTATATCCGGCTGCATCCCTTGTCGTTTGGACGTCAACGCGTTAGCTTTAACACATCGTTATTTTTGATCATTTTATTTTCCATAGGGGGTTAAATGACTCTGCAGCAAGAGATAATCCGGGCACTTGGCGCCAAACCACATATTAATGCAGAAGAGGAAATTCGCCGCAGCGTGGATTTTCTGAAATCGTACCTCAAAACCTACCCTTTCCTTAAATCGCTGGTGTTAGGGATTAGCGGCGGACAGGACTCAACCCTGACCGGAAAGTTATGCCAAATGGCGATTTCCGAGTTACGTGAAGAAACGGGTAACGATGCTTTGCAGTTTATTGCCGTGCGACTGCCTTATGGTGTGCAGGCCGATGAACAGGACTGTCAGGACGCGATAGCGTTTATACAACCTGACCGTGTACTCACCGTCAACATCAAAGGCGCGGTATTGGCCAGCGAGCAGGCATTGCGCGAAGCAGGTATTGAACTGAGTGATTTTGTGCGCGGCAATGAAAAAGCCCGCGAGCGTATGAAGGCACAATACAGTATCGCCGGAATGACCAGCGGTGTTGTCGTGGGTACCGATCACGCCGCAGAGGCCATTACCGGATTCTTTACCAAATATGGCGATGGCGGCACTGACATTAACCCAATATTCCGCCTCAACAAGCGTCAGGGTAAGCAGCTTCTTGCGACATTGGGTTGCCCTGAGCATTTATACAAGAAAGCGCCAACCGCCGACCTCGAAGACGATCGTCCCTCTCTGCCAGATGAAGCCGCATTAGGCGTTACCTACGACAACATTGACGATTATCTGGAAGGAAAAACGTTGAATGCCGACGTTGCGAAGAAAATTGAAGGCTGGTACGTGAAAACAGAACACAAACGTCGCCCACCGATTACGGTGTTTGACGACTTCTGGAAAAAATCGTAATTCGCTGATTTACCCGTGCCGGATAACCACAAAATGGTTTATCCGGCCCAAACGACGTCATTGCACCGAATCAGGCGAAAAACCTGGCTTCCAGTTAATCTCACTAAACAACAACTTCCCCTCGCGCTCCAACAGTCGCAACGTATGCTTACCGTCATGCCAGCACGCCCCCTGGTCAGCCGTCAGCAACTTATCCCCCAGTTGCCAGGCTCCGCTAATAACAAATACCACGCCGCCACGCGAACCAAGGGTCGTAAACGTCCGGTCAGCCACACGAACTTTAGCCTGGCAAACATCCCGACGGGTCATGATATTAAAATCCATCGACATCTGTCCTTCCGTCAGCTTCGCTTTTACCACGCGGTCACCGGCGAACGTAAAAGGCTGATGCTGTTTTAGCGTATGCGGTAACGTGTTAGCACCTTCCAATGTGACTTCTCCCCCTTCGAGCAGTGTAATAACGCGCTCAACTCCGGGGAAGAGTGAAAATTCGCCGTTCGCAGCAATGGAGGCAATACTCGCCCGCCAGTGAAAGTCGCGCGTTGCTGGCGGAAAACAACATATTTCACGCGTTTCTCCCGCACCATTACGCCAGAGATTAACCGGCATTTTGCGGATATCAAAGTACTCCATCATCCCTCCAGAAAGGCACTGTGCGCCGACATGCCGTCATCAGGCAGCCAAATCATCATTGTTATCATTCACCCTGCTCGTTGTTATCGGCAGCAGAGTTGATTTGCCTTAGCGATGACCATGGCGTTTTGCAAAAAAGTTTAACGCGCTGATCCAGGTAGCATTTTCGCGGGCCTCATGAGCATAACCTGTCCCAAGCGCTGTGCAATAGGTAGGAAAGAAAAAACCGCCGATCCTGCCCACATCGTTAAACGTGTTGTGGACAAGGCCGGCGGTCTTGAGTTTTTTTTCACGCTGTCCGGGGCAATCTGCTCCGACACAGCATGAATGATTGAGTATAGACGCCTACCGATTATTCGGCAGCTTGTGGCATTTTACCTTTCTGCGCTGCTCGTTCTGTCAGACGCTTCTCAAAATTGGCATTAAACTGTTTTTTCTGTTCCGGGGTCAGAATGTTGTAAATTTTGTTCTGCGTTTCCATATGCGCCAGCATGTTAGCTTTGCGCTGCTCTTCCATCTTCGCAATCTGCGCTTCAGCTTTCGCTTTATCGAAGCTATCGCTGGCGATGATATCGTGCATTGCACGGCGTTCTTCCAGCGGAGGACGTTTCATCTGATCGCGCTGACCTTTCATGATGTCGCGGATCTGCTGTTTCTGTGCATCGGTCAGGTTCAGGTCTTTAAACATCATGTCGTGATGCGGGGCGAATTTACCGTTGTGGTGCATCATCGGTTTGGCATCTGCCGGAGCTGCTGTGGTAGTGTCAGCAGCATGAGCCAGGTTTGCAGCGCCCAGCGCCAGGGTAGAGGCAACAAACAGAGCAGTCAATTTACGCATAATTTCTATCCTTCCTTTCAGTTATTCTTACGACATTCATACGAAGCTTATGCAATGTGATGTCGTGTTGACGGGATTAACTTTACCGACTTAAGCGTCAATTAATCAGAGCAACGGTAAAACAATGAAAGTGTAAAAAACAAACTTTCATCAATTATGAAGAAAAAAAGAATAAATTGCGGAGAGTTGAAATAAAAAATCACAACACGATGATTTTGAAAGAATTATGAAGAACTATACCTGAAACCTGGTTATTAAGAAAGCAGCTTACCAGGAATAATCCGTAATAAATACAAACAGCACGCAATAATAAGCCCTCAGAGATTAACCCGAGGGCGGATATATCTTTTACAACCTTTCCAGCATCAGTCCCGCGCGTAAACCACAGGCCACATTTGGATTAGGAAAGAGAACATATTCAACGTTGTGGGTGACGATAAAACGTTCATCACCATCCTGCGCCAGCAAGGTCCCCTCTTTAAAGGGGGTAAAGTTGAGCGTCTGGTTATCCATATGGAGAATAAAATCGTCGCTGCGTCGTGTAATTTGCGCCACCACGCGATAGCGCAGCGGAGATGTTTCTCCCGTAGGGATTCGCTCGCCTTGCAGCAGTTTCGCCAGCGCATCCGCCGTCTGCGCAAACTGGGACAGATCGTTTTGTCCAAACGGCAGCGCTTTACCCAGTTCCAGCGTACAGGCCAGCGCGCCAAAATGTTCAGCGCTAAAATGGGTGAACGTACCGCCAGGCGTCTGATGGAACACCAGCGCCTCAAGTCCTGCATCTCCCAGCCATCCCAGAAAATCTTCGTCCCAGGCAACATTACGTTGTGGCAGCACGCCAAAACGCAGATGCTGTGAGCCGCGAATCGCGGTATGCAGATCCAGATGCCAGCGTACTGACTCTTGCGCCCGCGCGTAAAAATCGTCCAGACACAGCTCAAGTTCATGGGCTCGGCGCGTTTCTTCACTCGCGGTAAAAATCTGCCAGCGGCCGCCAAACATACGGTTCAGATCGCTATGACAGTAGCGTTTGCCCGCAGCTAACGCCTGCGGATTGCCCAGGATCAGCAATAGCCGCCATGTCAGCGGCAGCTTGCCGCTAAACAACCCGGCCAACAATGTATCCAGTATTTCTACTGGTGCGGTTTCATTACCATGAATGCCCGCAGACAAAACCAGCGAACGCTCAACCGGAACAACCGGCGTCAGCTCCAGCATGCCATGCCCGATCCATTGCCAGTCAAAACCGTGAGCTTTCCCTCGGGTGGCATCTGGCGCCCCCCCCGCAAGCGTCAGCGCAAGGAAATTATCCATGGCGTGTACGCTCCTGCTGGAAGGGATACACCGAACCGAGGTTGAGTAATTGCGTCAACGTATCCAGCGCTTCACGCCCTTCGCGCAGCAACTGCGGGTCAGCAAGGTCTGCCGCGGTAAGACGATCGCGATAGTAACGATCAACCCAGTTATTCAGCGTGTTAAACAGCACATCATTCATGAGAACCGCCGGGTTCACCGCCTGTTGCTCCTGTGGGGTTAACACGACCCGAAGGCGCAGACATGCCGGGCCACCACCGTTGGACATGCTTTCGCGCAGATCGAATACCCGTAGATCGTCAATCGGGTTGTCATCTTCAAGCAGACGGTTTAAATAATGCCATACCCCTGCATGCTCCCGGCATTCCTGCGGCAAGACCAACATCATTGAACCGTCATCACGACTGAGTAGCTGGCTGTTAAACAGATATGTTGCCACGGCATCCTGCACTGACACTTCAGCCAGGGGAACTTCCAGCGCCGTAAATCCCGCCACCTGGCTATGCAACTGCTGTAACAAAGCCTGCTGGTTGGCAAACGCCAATTCATGGCAAAACAGCACCTGACGATTTGATACCGCAATAACATCGTTATGAAACACACCAAGATCGATAACATCCGGGTTTTGCTGAGCAAAGATAATCTGATTAGGGTTCACCTGATTCAGGCGCGCAACAGCCTCGCTGGCTTCTCGGGATTGCCTCGCCGGATAACGCTTCGGATGCGCGCCGTTGCCCTCTTCACGACCATAGACAAACACCTGTATGCCGGGGTCGCCGTAATCACCACCGAGACGGTTATGGTTTGCCGCGCCTTCATCACCCAGTAACGCAACCTGGGGCAATGCACTATGGACCGTAAAGCGGCTCTCATCGCGGAAGATCGCGCTTAGCAACGCTTCTGTGGTTGGCGCTTCCAGTGAACGGTGGAACTTGTTATTCAGATTCGCGACCGTCAGATGCACTTTTCCGTCCAGCGAATCTGCCGAAGGACAGACCGTTGCCGCATTCGCCACCCACATCGGCGAAGCGGAACTGGCACTGGAGAGCCAGTGAGGTGCCTGCCGTGCCACCTTTTCCAGTACCTGCTCATCACTGCCGCTAAATCCCAACTGCCGTAGCACCGGAATATAAGGCCGCTCATGGGGCGGGATCACCGCCTGGGGAAATCCCGCATCCGCTAGCGCTTTCATCTTTAGCAAACCCTGTTTCGCCGCCAGACGTGGGTTCGACACCTGAAAACGGTGTTTGGTTGAGGCCTCATTACCAAATGACAATCCAGCATAGTGGTGGGTCAGTCCCACCAGGCCATCAAAATTAATCTCACGGGCTTTCATCGCTTATCCTCACGAGAAAAATCGAGTCCTGGGCTAAGCGCCGTTGGCAGCGTTAAGGCTGGTGATTCCAGACTTGCCATCGGCCAGGCACAATAATCTGCGGCATACCACGCGCTGGCGCGATGGTTGCCTGAGGCACCAATCCCACCAAACGGTGCAGTGCTTGCCGCGCCGGTTAGCGGCTTATTCCAGTTGACGATCCCTGCCCGCGCCTCCAGCAGCAATTGATCAAATTGGCTGCGATCGGGTGAAACTAACCCACACGACAGTCCAAAGCGAGTGTTGTTCGCCATGCGAATCGCGTCATCAAAGCTGTCATAGCGCCAGACGCCAAGCAGAGGGCCAAAAACCTCTTCATCAGGTACGTTCGCCGCTCCGGTCAGTTCGATGATACCGGGAGCCAGCAGTGACGTTCCGGCTTTCACCAGACGCGGTGCTAACAGCGTACGGCCCCCCAAAGACGCCAGACGCTGCCAGGCATCATAAACGTGCTGCGCGGCCTGTTCGGAAATCAGCCCGCCCATAAACGGCTGCGGTTCTGCATCCCAGTTACCGGGCATTAAACGCTGGCTGACCTCCACCAGACGCGCCAGGAAGGCATCACCCTGCGCGCCTTTTTTAACTAACAGGCGGCGGGCGCAGGTACAACGCTGTCCGGCGGTAACAAACGCAGATTGAATGGTCAGATGCACGGCGGCATCAATATCTTCCGGGTTCTCGATAATCAGCGGGTTGTTCCCTCCCATCTCGAGAGCGAGGATTTTTTCTGGCTGGCCAGATAACTGTCGATGCAGGTGATAACCGGTATTGGCGCTGCCGGTAAACAGCAGACCATCAAGGTCTTCCAGCGCGCTCAGGGCCTGCCCCGTTTCACGCCCGCCCTGTACCAGGTTCAGCACGCCCGGCGGTAATCCCGCCTGCGCCCACAGCTTTGCCACGGCTTCACCGGTCCACGGCGTCAGCTCGCTGGGTTTGAAAATCAACGTATTGCCAGCCAACAACGCCGGAACGATATGACCATTAGGTAAATGACCGGGAAAGTTATACGGGCCAAACACGGCCAGAACACCGTGTGGACGATGACGTAACGTCGCAGCGCCATCTGGCAGCGCGTTATGCTGTTCCCCGGTACGGGTGTGATACGCCTTCATTGAGATGGCAATTTTATTGATCATCGCCGTCAGCTCGGTTGCTGCTTCCCAGCGCGGCTTGCCGGTTTCCCGTGCAATGATCGCCGTCAGTTCTGCTTTATTACTCTCCAGCAGCGTCGCGAATTTCTCGACAATGTCCTGACGCGCGGCAAAAGACTGTCTTGCCCAGCCCGGAAAAGCCGTACGCGCTGCGTGGCACGCCTGCGCCACCTGAGTTGCATCGGCATCATTACCCTGCCACAGCACATCTCCGCTGACGGGATTGGTTTTCACCCGACGCTCGCCGAGCCCTGTTACCCAGTCGCCGTTTATCCATAATGTCATGCTGCTTTCTCCTCTGCACAAAGACGCACAAAACGTACATGGTCACCCGCGTGACATTTCAGGGCGTCCAGTTGCGCCGCCGTCAGCACCAGTCGTTGGGTATTCGGGTCGGCACGCACTAACATGACGCGGAAGTTTTGGTAATTTTCATTAGCCACCAGACAGGCCGGATAATCGCCGGTTGCTGGCTGACCTTCCGCCACTTCCACCAGCCTGCTTTTACGTATTGCCCGCACCCGGTCGATATCGCATTCCAGAGTCGGCCCGCCGTCGAAAATATCGACATAGTTACGGTAGCGAAACCCCTCTTTCTCCAGCACCGCACGGGCTGGCGCCGTTTGCGGATGCACTTCGCCAATCACGCTTTGTGCTTCTTCCGACAGGAAGTGGGTGTAAATAGGGTGTTTAGGCATCAGCTCAGCAATAAAGGCTTTTTGTCCGGTGCCACAGAGAAAATCTGCGCGGCTGAATTCCATTGAAAAAAAACGTTTTCCGAGGCTTTGCCAGAACGGTGAATAACCGTGTTCATCAATGACACCCCGCATCTCTGCAACGACTTTTTCGTTAAAACGGTCACGAAACGCGGCCATGAACATAAAGCGCGACTTCGACAACAAATAGCCGTTACCTTCTTTACGCCAGTCCGGATCGAGAAACAGCGTGCAAAGCTCACTGCTTCCGGTGTGATCGTTACTGAGAAACAGCGTCGGCAATGCGTTATAGACATTCAACTCTTTCGAGGCATGCACCAGAGTACCGACCCGATAGTTGTACCAGGGATCGTTAAGTCCTACCGCCACCTCAATGGCGCAAATCCCCGCCACAGTTCCGCTGGCGCTGTCTTCCAGCACAAACACATATCCCTGCTCACTTTTGGGCAACTCACCGCGCCAGGTTTGTAGCGAACGTTCGATACGCGCCATTAGCGTCGCTTCATTCGCCGGTAGCGAGGTCAATCCGCCGCCGGTCTTACCGGCAAGCTGCATCAACGCGGTAATATCAGCACGTTCAATGGGGCGAATCACCATCATGATGAACCTCCTGCTTTAATGCGTTCGCAGGCCAGCGCAAAACGATCCAGCCCGGTTGCCACCTCTTCCTGGCTGACGTTTAACGCTGGCGCGAAACGCACCACGTTAGCGCCGGCAATCAGTACCATCACCCCTGCATTGGCCGCTTCTTGCGAGATGAGTTTTGCTTTCCCGGCATATTCCGCATTCAGTACGCAGCCGATCAGCAGTCCAAGCCCACGAATTTCGCTAAACAGTCCAAAACGTTCGTTAATGGCGTTAATACGTTCCACAAACCAGTCATGACGCTGTTTCACACCATTGAGGACTTCCGGCGTGTTAACAATTTCCAGCAGCTTACCCGCTACGGCAGTGGCTAATGGGTTTCCGCCGTAAGTTGTACCGTGAGTGCCCACGGTCATCACGCTGCTGCAACGTTCTGTGGTCAATAACGCCCCAATAGGAAAACCACCGCCAAGCGCTTTGGCCGTCGTCAGCAGGTCTGGCGTCACACCATAGTGCATATAGGCATACAGTTCGCCGGTACGGCCAACCCCGGTCTGAACCTCATCAAAAATCAGCAGCGCATTATGGCGATCGCATAATTCACGCAACCCCTGCAAAAACGCGTTTGTTGCCGGCACCACGCCGCCTTCGCCCTGGACAGGCTCGACGATGACCGCACAGGTCGTGTCATCAATCAACTGGCTGGCAGAATCGAGATCGTTATACACGGCATGGCGGATATCCGGCGGCAGCGGCGCGAAATCCTGTGAATAGGCGGGCTGACCACCGGCGCTGACGGTAAACAGCGTGCGGCCATGGAATGCATTTTTAAACGCCACAATCCCGCTCTTCTGGCTACCAAAACGATCGTGAGCATATTTACGCGCCAGTTTTAACGCCGCTTCGTTGGCCTCTGCCCCTGAGTTACAGAAGAAAATGCGCTCGGCAAAGGTGGCGTCAATCAGCTTTTTCGCCAGACGCAATACCGGCTCGTTGGTGTAGCCATTTCCTGTATGCCAGAATTTACTCGCCTGGTCGTTTAATACCTCGCGCAATGCCGGATGGGCGTGACCCAGCGCGTTAACCGCAATGCCTCCCGCGAAATCGATATACTCTTTACCCTGCTGATCCCACAGACGTGAACCTTCACCCCGCACCGGAATAAAAGGGGCCGGAGCGTATACAGGCATCATCCATTCATCAAAATTTTCACGCGTAATTGACAGAGACATAGCGACCTCAACGGTAAATAAAAGGTTATTTATATGTTAATAAATATAGTGTTTGCGGTGTAAATGTAGATTGCAGGGTTCGTGCCAGCCAGCGAAAAAAGTGCATAAACGGAGGTCGAGGACGGAATATCAACAGGTTACAACACGGCAATATTCACTACATGTGCATATAAAGTGAATATGTTTGCGTAACAGGGGACTAATTAGAGGAAAAACCGAAATTTTATTCAGTCGCCAAATATAATTCTGGAATTGTGATCGTATACGAAATTTATCGGAAATTATTGCCCCATAGCGACGCGCTTCGCGCCAAAACGGTGCAGTTTTTGCTCCATCGTTAACACCATTAGCAATCATTGTTGGAATCAGGTGACAAGAAGCAGTCAGTTCGTGGAAATTCTGCTACCATCCTTGCACTATTCATCTTACAAAGTGGCAGCGACTATGAAATTTGTCTCTTTTAATATCAACGGCCTGCGTGCCCGTCCTCATCAACTGGCAGCCATTGTCGAAAAACACCAACCGGATGTGATTGGCTTACAGGAGACAAAAGTTCACGACGATATGTTCCCTCTCGAAGAGGTAGCAAAACTGGGTTACAACGTTTTCTATCACGGTCAGAAAGGCCATTATGGTGTGGCGCTGTTGACCAAAGAGACGCCGATTGCAGTGCGCCGTGGTTTCCCAAATGATGACGAAGAGGCGCAACGCCGTATCATTATGGCGGAGATCCCGTCTCCGCTTGGCAACATCACCGTCATCAACGGCTACTTCCCACAGGGCGAAAGCCGTGACCATGAAACTAAATTCCCGGCGAAAGCGGCGTTCTATCAGAACTTACAAAACTATCTGGAGACTGAACTGAAACGCGATAATCCGGTGCTGATCATGGGTGATATGAATATCAGCCCAACCGATCTCGATATCGGCATTGGCGAAGAGAACCGTAAACGCTGGCTGCGTACCGGGAAATGTTCCTTCCTGCCAGAAGAACGTGAGTGGATGGAACGTCTGTTAGGTTGGGGGCTGGTGGACACCTATCGTCACGCAAATCCTGAAAAGAATGACCAGTTCTCGTGGTTTGATTACCGCTCAAAAGGTTTTGACGATAACCGTGGCCTGCGAATTGATCTGCTGCTGGCAAGCAATCCGCTGGCGGAACGCTGCGAAGAAACCGGCATCGACTATGAGATCCGCAGCATGGAAAAACCGTCCGACCATGCGCCGGTATGGGCTAAATTCCGCGTCTAATTATCTGCATTTTTTCGCTCTCCGGGCCTCGCCTGGAGAGTCAGTATATTCTGTGCAAAATCAAAAAAGCGGCGGTAATACATTGTTGCGAGCGGGATTTTACTATATCTTCGCGCGCACTTTTCGCTGGTGAAAACGCATCATTGCCCACGGATTTACAGGAGACCCCCCATGAAAAAGAAGTTCGCATAAGGCAGAATACCGACTGCTGATTGTGGCAGTGCTGTTCTGCGCCCTGGCTGGGGTTTTCCACTATTTTGGTCTGTCTGACCTGATAACCAATCTCCATCATTTGCAAGATGTCATCCACCAAAGCGGGCTGTTCGGCTACGCACTTTATATTCTGCTATTTATCGTTGCGGCGCTGTGCCTGATACCCGGCAGCATACTGGTGATTGTCGGCGGTGTGCTGTTTGGCCCCGTGGCAGGGACGCTTATCTCGTTAGTGGCAGCAACCGTGGCCTCGGCGCTGTCGTTTTTGCTGGCTCGCTGGCTTGGACGGGATCTGCTCCTGAAATACGTTGGGCACACGACAATGTTTCAGGCTATCGAAAAAGGCATTGCCCAAAGCGGAATAGACTTTCTGATCCTGACCCGCCTCGTGCCGCTGTTCCCCTATAATATTCAAAATTACGCCTATGGGCTGACGGCCATTCCGTTCTGGTCATTTACCGTAATATCAGCACTTACCACCTTACCCGGTATCTTTATCTATACGCTGATGTCGCATGAACTCGCCAGCGAAGGAATTAGTTGGGCATTTATCGGTAAGCTCAGTATTGCAGGCATTGCCTTGTTTGCCCTCGTGCAGGCGGCAAAAGCCTGGGCCCGATACAAACATGTCGACCCCTCTGCAAATCGAGAGCTTGCTGGTAAATGAGAACGCTGAATAAAACGCAGACCAGAAAGTATTGCCGGGCTGGGTTCATTGCCCTGTTGGTAGTCGCGTTGATAGCGTGGGCATGGCTGCCCGACGTGAGAGACTTTCTTACGCAGAGCCTGACTGCGTTTACCACGCTTGATCAGCATGGTCTTGAAGATTTCATTCGTTCCTGGGGGCCTCAGGCGGCGATCGTTTCATTCTTCCTGATGATCTTGCAGGCCATCGTCGCCCCGCTTCCCGCGTTTGTGATCACCTTTGCCAACGCCTCGCTGTTTGGCGCATTTTGGGGCGGCATACTGTCCTGGAGCAGTGCGATGGCAGGTGCGGCGCTGTGCTTTTTTATTGCCCGTATTTTAGGTCGCGGTGCGGTAGAAAAGCTGACCGGAAAAACGGTGCTGAACAATATGGACGCTTTTTTCGAGCGCTATGGTAAGCACACCATTCTGGTCTGTCGCCTGTTACCTTTTGTACCGTTCGACCCGGTAAGCTACGCGGCAGGCCTGACCTCGATTCGTTTTCGTCATTTTTTCATCGCCACCGGCATCGGACAGTTACCCGCTACTATCGTCTATTCATGGGCGGGTAGCCTGTTAACCGGCGGTACATTTTGGTTTGTAACCGGCCTGTTCATCCTGTTCGCTCTGAGCGTAATAATTTCAGTGGCGAGAAGCCTTTATCTTGAACATCAACGAAAAAAAACCTGAGACTTCCCCCATTTTTAGCCATGGAGATACTATGCGTTACTGCTTATTGTGCCTGAGTTTAATGCTCTGTCCGCTGGCGACGTTTGCCCAGAACGACGGCTGGCAGCAAATCAAAAATGATGCCCGCGGTCAGACGGTGTGGTTCAACGCCTGGGGTGGCGACAATGCAGTTAACCAGTATCTCGACTGGGTTAGCGGTGAGATGAAAACGCACTACGCCATTAACCTGAAAATCGTACGCCTGGCAGATGCCGCCGACGCAGTAAAACGCATCCAGACGGAAGCGGCATCCGGGCGAAAAACCGGCGGTTCTGTCGATTTATTGTGGGTTAACGGCGAAAACTTCCGCACCCTGAAAGAAGCCGGGCTGCTGCAAACTCAGTGGGCGCAAACGCTGCCTAACTGGCGCTATGTTGATACCCAGAAACCGGTGACCGAAGATTTCTCCGTTCCGACGGAGGGAGCTGAATCACCATGGGGCGGTGCCCAACTCACCTTCATTGCCCGGCGCGATCTCACCGCGCAGCCGCCGCAATCTCCGCAGGCACTGCTTGAATTTGCGCAGGCGCACCCTGGCACGGTGACCTATCCGCGCCCGCCAGACTTTACCGGCACGGCGTTTCTGGAGCAGTTGTTAATTTCGCTCACCACCAAACCACAAGCACTTAAAATCGCGCCTGATACAGCGACATTCGCCGACGTTACCGCGCCATTGTGGCATTATCTTGATACCTTGCACCCTGTACTTTGGCGTGAAGGCAAAGATTTTCCGCCCACGCCAGCACGAATGGATGTACTGCTCAATAGCGGCACCCTGCGTTTGTCATTGACCTTTAACCCTGCCCACGCGCAGCAAAAAGTAGCCAGCGGCGAATTGCCTAAAAGCAGCTACAGTTTTGGTTTCTCACAAGGCATGCTCGGCAACGTGCACTTTGTTACCATTCCGGCGAATGCCCGCGCCAGTGCCGGAGCAAAAGTCGTGGCAAACTTCCTGCTTTCGCCCGAAGCACAACTGCGTAAAGCCGACTCAACTGTCTGGGGAGATCCTTCGGTGCTTGATCCACAAAAATTACCTGTCGAACAGCGTGATGTGCTGCTGGCGCGGATCCCACAAGGACTCCCTGCCGTTCTGCCGGAACCGCATGCTGCCTGGGTAAACGCTCTGGAACAAGAATGGCTACGCCGCTACGGTACGCATTAATTTTGCTACTCTGGGCCATCATGGCGGCAGTTTATCTGCCGCTGGCGCCAGCGGCTTTCTCTCTGATAGCGCCAGCCCTTAGCCTCACCCATTGGTTGGCTCTCTTTGCCGACCCTCAACTTCCGCAGGCGTTACTGGCGACGCTGGTTTCCACAGGGCTGGCTGCCAGCGGCGCACTAATCATCGCGCTGCTGGCGATCCTCGCTTTATGGCCCGGTGCAGGCTGGGCGCGACTAAGCACCCGTCTTCCGTGGCTGCTGGCGATCCCGCATGTTGCCTTCGCCACCAGCGCGCTGTTGATTTTTGCCGAAGGCGGTAAAATCTGGCAATGGCTTCCGTTCCTCAGCCCACAGCCAGACCGTTACGGCATTGGGCTTGGCGTGACGCTGGCGGTGAAAGAGAGCGCTTTTTTGTTATGGATCCTCTCGGCTCTACTGAGTGAAAAACACCTTTCGCAGCAGGTTATCGTGCTGGATTCGCTGGGTTACAGCCGACTGCAATGCCTGAACTGGCTGGTACTGCCCGCTATCGGCCCGGCATTAGGCAAAGTTATGCTGGCGATTGTTGCCTGGTCACTCTCCGTTGTGGATGTGGCAATCGTTCTTGGCCCCGGAAATCCGCCAACGCTTGCCGTGTTGAGCTGGCAATGGCTCAGTCAGGGCGATGCCGGGCAGCAGGCTAAAGGCGCGCTCGCCAGCCTGTTGCTGGTGCTGTTGCTCTTCATCATCGCGCTGGCAGGGTATCTGTTATGGCGCGCCTGGCGCCACACCATTCCTGCGGCAACCGGTGAACGCCTGCGTTTTCCATCCTGTACAATCGAACGTTCATTAGTACAACTTTTGCCCCTTAACGGTGTGCTATGCGCACTGGTTCTGGCGCTGCTCGCCAACTATTCATCGCTAAATAGCGAGGCGCTCGGCAATAGTCTGCAACTGGGACTCGTCTCCAGCCTGCTGGCGCTGCTGATACTTTTTGCCTGGCTGGAATGGGGACCGCAAACCGGACACCGTTGGGTCTGGCTACCGCTGATTTTGCCTGCACTGCCGCTGGTAACCGGCCAGTATTTGCTGGCGTTATATGCCGGGCAGGATGGACTGATGAGGACCATTGTCTGGGGACACCTGCTATGGGTGATGCCCTGGATGCTATTTGTGCTTAAACCGGCCTGGCAGCGCATTGACCCGCGATTGATTTTGATTGCGCAAACGCTGGGCTGGACGCGGGGCCGCATATTCTGGCAGGTAAAATGCCCGCTACTGGCTCGCCCGGCTCTGATTGCCTTCGCGGTCGGATTCTCTGTCAGTATCGCCCTGTATATGCCGACGCTGTGGTTAGGCGCTGGACGCTTTCCCACGTTGACCACCGAAGCGGTGGCATTAAGCAGCGGCGGTAGCACTGCGATTCTGGCAACTCAGGCGCTATGGCAGCTTCTGTTACCGCTGTTAGTTTTCGCACTCACGGCGTTTCTCGCTGCGTGGATTGGCCGCTTTCGACAAGGACTCCGCTAATGCTCATTGTGCAAAACCTTTCGTTGTACCAGGGTGCGACTGCGCTGCTGAAGAACGTTACCTTTCAGGTTAATAAAAGTGACATTGTCACGATTATGGGTTCCTCCGGCAGTGGAAAGTCTTCGCTGTTTTCGTGGATGGTCGGGGCGTTGTCACCTCAATTTCAGGCATCAGGCGAGCTGTGGCTCAACGCACGACGCGTTGACGCGCTGCCTACGGCGCAGCGCCAGATTGGCATTCTGTTCCAGGATGCGTTGTTGTTTGACCATTTCAGCGTTGGGCAGAATTTACTGCTGGCCCTACCTGCCAGCCTGCAAGGTCCCGCCAGAAGCCATGCGGTGGAAAGTGCTCTCGCACGCGCTGACCTGGCCGGTTTTTATTCGCGCGATCCGGCATCGCTCTCCGGCGGACAACGCTCGCGTGTCGCCCTGCTCCGCGCGCTACTGGCGCAGCCCCAGGCACTGTTACTTGATGAACCCTTTAGTCGGCTGGATGCGTCGCTACGCGACACCTTTCGCCAATGGGTCTTCACCGAGGTGCGTAAGTTGGGGATCCCGGTGGTACAGGTGACCCATGACGCGCAGGACGTTCCGCCAGCAGGCCGCGTACTTCAGATGGAAAACTGGGCGTGAATGTGGCGATATGCTGCGTTAACGCAAGGTTTTTACTTAACCGGCGGCACAGAATGTCGTCCTCTTTTTTTCAACGTCGGGCTATTCGATGAAACGTGTTTCTCAAATGACCGCGCTGGCACTGGCTTTAGGGCTCGCTTGCGCTTCTTCCTGGGCTGCTGAAACAGCACAGACGCTCACCCTCGACCAGTTACAGCAAAAGCAAGGCGCGGCAATCGATACCCGTCAGAGCGCTTTTTACAACGGCTGGCCGCAGTCGCTTAATGGTCCTTCAGGACACGAACCTTTCGCACTGAACCTGTCTGCCGCCTGGCTCGACAAGATGAATGATGAACAACTCAACGCCTGGGTTCAGTCACATCAGTTGAAAACTGATGCGCCAGTAGCGCTGTATGGTAGCGATAACGACATACAGGCTGTCAAAGCCCGCCTGCAAAAAGTGGGCTTTAACCATATCTCCACCCTCAGCGATGCGCTTACGGACCCAGCCCGCCTGCAACGTCTGCCGCACTTCGAACAGCTGGTGTACCCGCAGTGGCTGCACGACCTGCAGCAGGGTAAAAACGTAACTGCTAAACCGGCGGGCGACTGGAAAGTGATTGAGGCCGCCTGGGGCGCGCCGAAGTTGTATCTGCTGAGCCACATCCCTGGTGCGGGCTACATTGATACCAACGAAGTCGAAAGCGAACCGCTGTGGAACAAAGTGTCCGACGAACAGCTCAAAACGATGCTGGCGAAACACGGTATCCGCCACGACACCACGGTGATTTTATACGGCCGCGATGTCTATGCCGCTGCGCGCGTGGCGCAAATTATGCTGTACGCCGGCGTGAAAGATGTTCGTCTGCTCGACGGCGGTTGGCAAACCTGGTCCGACGCGGGCTTACCGGTCGAACGCGGCACTCCGCCATCGGTGAAACCAGAACCAGATTTCGGCGTGACCATTCCTGCCCAGCCGCAGTTGATGCTCGATATGGAACAGGCTCGCGGTCTGCTGCATCGCCAGGATGCGTCTTTGGTGAGCATTCGTTCATGGCCAGAATTTGTCGGTACCACCAGCGGCTATAGCTACATTAAGCCAAAAGGTGAGATTGCAGGCGCACGTTGGGGCCACGCAGGCAGCGACTCCACGCATATGGAAGATTTTCATAACCCGGATGGCACCATGCGCAGCGCGGATGACATCGCCGCCATGTGGAAGCAATGGAATATCCTGCCGAATCAACAGGTCTCTTTCTATTGCGGTACCGGCTGGCGCGCTTCAGAAACGTTTATGTATGCCCGCGCGATGGGCTGGAAAAACGTCTCTGTTTACGATGGTGGCTGGTACGAGTGGAGCAGCAATCCGAAAAACCCGGTCGCCAGCGGTGAACGGGGTCCGGACAGCAGCAAGTAATCTCTGATTATTCCTGGCGCTGAACTGTTTTCAGCGTCAGGTATCCGCTCCAGATCCGGGTAAACGTCGTCATCCAGCACAGCGCGCCAAAGACCCACGCCATCACGGCAAAATATTCCGGGAACAGACACCCCAACACAAACAGCAAAATCGTCTCGGTACCTTCGGTCAGTCCCCCCAGATAATAAAACGATTTATGCGCGTAGCCCGGGTTATCAATTTGATGTTTCGCTGCCAGCGCGGCAAAGGCCAGAAAGCTGCTGCCGGTTCCCATAAAGGCGAACAGCAGCCAGCCGCCAGCCAGCGAGTTAGCCGCCGGATCGGCGAGCATAAAACCGAATGGTACTAAGGCGTAAAACAGAAAATCGAGCGAGATATCAAGAAATCCGCCTGCGTCGGTTAGCCCTCTGCGCCGCGCCAGCGCCCCATCCAACCCATCAAAAAGCCGATTGAGCACAATGGCCGCCAGCGCTGCCAGATACCAGCCTAACGCCAGAAATGGCAAGGCCAACACACCAATGGCAAAACCGACCAGCGTAAGCCCGTCCGGGGTAATCGCCGGTTTATCAATAATGCTTACGCAGCGATGCAAAAGCGGTTTTAATCGCGGATGAATATGACGATCAAGCATGCGGGCGTCCTTTAAAGCTGTCGCACAGCCCCTGGGAAGGAATATCGAGAGCAGCATTAAAACGCGCCGAGAGATTTTGAAACGCAATCAACGCGGTCATTTCCGTAATGGCGTCCTCGGTAAAATGCTGCTTCATCTGCGCTTTCAGCGCAGCATCAACCTGTGGAGGCGTGGCAGTGACCGCATCGGCAAAGGCCAGCGCTACTCGCTCTTCTGCGCTAAATAGCGCCGATTCTTGCCAGTTGGCAACCTGTAAGACTTTATCCAGCGCGCCACAGCGTTCAGCCAGCCGTAAACTATTAGCATCAACACAGAAAGCGCAGTGGCACACCTGAGAAACGCGGGTCATCAACAGCGCGCGCATCACCGGCGTTAAGCGCGCCTTTTTACGCTCCAGAAACCCGACAAACAGCGCCACCAGCCAGAACAGAAACGGCATCCGCCCCCACCAGCGCGTGGGATGCAGCACATCGCCATAATGTTTTTTCTGCGTAGCAACGAGCGGTTTTAAACTTGAAGGGATGCGCGTTAACGGTTTTACCCACGACTGAGGATCGTTCAACGGTTGCTCCTGAATACTTTAGATAAAACAAAGATAACGATAGTATGTCATTTTCTGTCGTTAGATCTTGATGAATATAATGAAAACCCTCGACGTGGTCGCCGCTATTATTGAACGTGATGGCAAAATTTTACTGGCTCAGCGTCCGCAGCATGCGGATCAGTCAGGCATGTGGGAGTTTGCCGGCGGTAAGGTTGAGCTGGGCGAAAGTCAGCCAGATGCGCTGGCCCGAGAACTGCGTGAAGAGTTGGGCATTGAGGCAGTCGTGGGGCGCTACATTGCCAGCCATCAACGCGAGGTTTCGGGCCGACTGATTCACTTACATGCCTGGCATGTACCGTCATATCAGGGAGAACTGAAGGCGTATGAGCATCAGGATATCGTCTGGTGTTCACCCGAAGAGGCGCTGCGTTATCCGCTGGCACCTGCCGATATCCCGTTGTTAGAAGCGTTTATCCTTTCACGCGCCGCCAGACCAGCGGATTTGTGCTGATCGTTTTATCATCACGCTGGCACTGCAACAGAACGCCATCGGCTTTAATCACCGCCCCTTCTGAATAGTTTTGATCCTGATAAATGCAGCACTGATTACATGGCTGTGCGCGCTGGCCGCTGGAACTAAACACTTCCGGCGGCACATTCACTTGCACATCCGGACGATAAAGCTGATTTGCCAGTACCCCGTTGGATAACATCACCAACGCACCTGCCATGATTAAACGGCGCATATTCTTTCCTTTTTAACTGACATCTATGCTCAGTATAACGGTATAAACCGGCAGAAACTTTAGCCTCTTCGATCATCGTTTTTGGTTATGACCCACGACGCAATATTAATTTACTTAGCGGGATTAATTTTTTCTTGCGTCTCGTCACAGTGCTGGTGGTATAGTCAAAAACTGCAAAACACTTAACACAAATATCAAAAATATAACCATATCAATACATAAGAGGTTCTTATATCTATGGATCAGACATGTTCTCTGGAGTCATTTCTTAACCATGTGCAAAAGCGCGACCCGAATCAGACCGAGTTCGCGCAAGCCGTTCGTGAGGTAATGACCACGCTGTGGCCCTTCCTCGAGCAAAACCCGCGTTATCGCCAGATGTCATTGCTGGAACGTCTGGTTGAACCGGAGCGCGTGATCCAGTTCCGCGTAGTCTGGCTTGACGACCGCAATCAGGTGCAGGTCAACCGCGCATGGCGAGTGCAGTTTAGCTCTGCCATTGGCCCATACAAAGGCGGTATGCGTTTCCATCCGTCCGTGAACCTGTCGATCCTGAAATTCCTCGGCTTCGAGCAGACGTTTAAAAATGCCCTCACCACCCTGCCAATGGGCGGGGGTAAAGGCGGGAGCGATTTCGATCCGAAAGGGAAAAGCGAAGGCGAAATCATGCGTTTCTGCCAGGCGCTGATGACCGAACTGTTCCGCCATTTAGGTCCCGATACCGACGTTCCGGCGGGCGATATAGGCGTGGGTGGCCGTGAAGTCGGCTTTATGGCCGGGATGATGAAAAAACTCTCCAACAACAGCGCCTGCGTCTTTACCGGTAAAGGTCTTTCTTTCGGCGGCAGCCTGATCCGCCCGGAAGCGACCGGCTACGGTCTGGTGTATTTCACCGAAGCGATGCTCAAACGCCATGGTCTGGGCTTTGAAGGCATGCGCGTGGCGGTTTCTGGCTCCGGTAACGTAGCGCAATTCGCCATTGAGAAAGCCATGGAGTTTGGCGCGCGGGTGGTTACCGCCTCCGATTCCAGCGGCACCGTAGTTGACGAAAGCGGATTTACCAAAGAAAAACTGGCGCGTCTGTGCGCAATCAAAGACAGCCGCGACGGTCGCGTAGCGGATTATGCCCGTGAGTTTGGCCTGACCTACCTGGAAGGCAAACAACCGTGGTCAGTTCCGGTCGATATCGCCCTGCCGTGTGCCACGCAGAACGAACTCGATGTGGAAGCCGCGCAAATGCTGATCGCCAACGGCGTCAAGGCCGTGGCTGAAGGTGCGAACATGCCAACCACCATCGAAGCCACCGACCTGTTCCTCGAGGCAGGTGTACTGTTCGCACCGGGTAAAGCCGCCAACGCCGGTGGCGTCGCCACATCCGGTCTGGAAATGGCGCAGAACGCCGCACGTCTGGGCTGGAAAGCGGAGAAAGTGGATGCGCGCCTGCACCACATCATGCTGGATATTCACCATGCCTGCGTTGAATACGGCGGCGAAAGCAAGCAGACCAACTACGTACGTGGCGCCAACATCGCGGGCTTCGTAAAGGTTGCCGACGCGATGCTGGGCCAGGGTGTGATTTAATATCGTCTCTATAGACCCGTAGGCCGGATAAAGCACGGGTGCCGCATCCGGCTAAGCCTGATGGCGCTACGCTTACCAGGCCTACAGACTTACAGGCCCGCATCTTCGGATGGCGGGCTTTTTTTCGCCGGACGTTTACGCGGCGCACTCTTTTTCTTATCGCCACCACTACCGCCAGGTGCAGCAATTCCACGAAAGCGTCGTACCGGTGTGCTGCGCGCCTGATCGATAAGCTGATACAGCGTTCCCACCAGCGGTTGCATGAAATCCTGATAACGACACTGCTTTTCACTGATTTGGGTCAGGACAGATTCCCAGTGCGCGGTCATATCCGGACGCGTCGCCATTTCAGGCAGTGAGTGAAATAGCGCTTTTCCGGCATCGGTGGAATGGATATAACGCCCTTTTTTCACCAGGAACCCGCGCTTAAACAGCAACTCGATAATCCCGGCGCGCGTCGCTTCCGTTCCCAGTCCGTCTGTCGCGCGCAGGATCTTTTTCAGTTCTTTATCCTGCACGAATCGCGCAATCCCGGTCATCGCTGACAGCAGCGTGGCATCGGTAAAGTGTCGTGGCGGTTGGGTCTGACGTTCAACCACTTCGCCTTTTTCGCACAACAGCTCGTCATCTTTTGCCACCACCGGCAACGGCGTTCCGTCGTTATCTTCGTCGCGCTCTTTATTGCCGAGCAGCGTGCGCCATCCGGCCTCCGCCAGAAAACGCGCTTTGGCAACAAACTTGCCTTTGGCGATGTCCAGCTCAATAACGCACTTCCTGAATACCGCATCCGCGCAAAATTGCATCAGATACTGACGGGCAATCAGGTTGTAGATTTTCGCTTCGTTATCATTCAGGTTGATGGATGCACTGCGTGCGGTAGGAATGATGGCATGGTGTGCATCCACTTTTTTATCGTCCCAACAGCGGTTTCGCGTATCGGGATTGACCGCCGGTTGCGGGAGCAGATCCGGCGCATGGACGCTAATCGCGTTCAACACCGCGTGACGTCCGGCAAAGTGTTCTTCCGGCAGATAACGGCTATCCGAACGCGGATAGGTAATCAATTTGTGGGTTTCATACAGCTTCTGGCAGATATCCAGAACGTTTTGTGCGCTTAAGCCAAAGCGTTTCGCCGCTTCAATCTGCAACGCCGACAGCGAAAAAGGCAGCGGCGCGGATTCTGATTCCCGTTTATCGTTATAGCTGGTGACTATCGCCGGCTGACCGTTAATGCGGTTTACCACGTGTTCAGCCAGCGTGCGATTCAGCAAGCGCCCTTCTTCATCCTGATACGGCTCACACGCTTCGCTCGGCTGCCAGATAGCGGTAAACCGCTCATCGGCGGGCGTTACGATATGCGCCTTTACCTCAAAGAAGTCTTTGGCGACAAAGTTTTCAATCTCTTCATCACGACGCACAACCAGCCCGAGCACCGGCGTTTGTACGCGCCCGACCGAAAGTACGCCCTGATAGCCCGCGTTACGTCCGAGAATGGTGTAAGCGCGCGTCATATTGATGCCGTACAGCCAGTCGGCACGCGCACGCGCCAGCGCCGAGACGCACAGCGGGATAAACTCACTGTTGGCGCGCAGACGCTCAATAGCCCGCTCCACGGCCTGCGGGTTGAGGTCGTTAATCAGGCAACGTTGCACCTGTTGGCGCTTTTCAGGCGCCAGTTGCAGGTAATCCAGCACTTCATCCACCAGCAGTTGCCCTTCACGATCGGGGTCACCGGCGTGAATAACTTCGCTGGCCTCATGCAAAAAGCGCTTAATGACGTTAAGTTGTTTGGTCACCGAGGGGCGCGGTTGCAGTTGCCACTTTTCCGGGACAATCGGCAGATCGACCAAACTCCAGCGAGCATAACGACTGTCGTAGGCGTCTGGTTGCGCCTGCTCAAGCAAGTGACCAATACACCAGGTCACCACTTGTCCATTTCCGCATTCAATAAAGCCGTCACCTTTGCGATGCGGCTTGGGTAGCACATCGGCGATGGCGCGCGCCAGACTTGGTTTTTCGGCAATAAACAACCGCATCGGGTTAACGAATCTCAACCATGGCGCGACCGCCACGAGCTTCCACTAACTCACCAATGGCGGTGAGATCGATACCGAACTGCGCCGCTGCGGCTTTCACTTCGGCTTCAGCTTCCGGCGTTACCGCCAGCAGCAGACCGCCGGAGGTTTGCGGATCGCAGAGCAGATCGCGTACCGATTGCGGCATTTCACCCATCAGGTGTCCGTAGCTGGCAAAGTTACGTTGGGTACCGCCGGGTACTGCACCCTGCGCGATGTACTCTTCAACGCCGGGCAGCTTAGGAATAGCCTGGTAGACAATCTGCGCCTGAACGCCTGCGCCCTGACACATCTCACTCAGATGCCCCAGCAGACCAAAACCGGTAACGTCGGTCATGGCTTTCACGCCGTCGATATCGGCGAATGCCGCGCCGGCAATGTTCATCTGGCACATCACTTCCGTCGCCAGTCCTTTGTGTTCGTCCTTCAGCAGCGATTTTTTCTCTGCTGTCGTCAGAACGCCAATCCCCAGAGGCTTGGTCAGGAATAACTTACACCCTGCCTCTGCGGTGCTGTTTTTCTTCACGCGTTCGGTCGGCACAACGCCGGTTACCGCAAGGCCAAAGATAGGCTCAGGGGCGTCAATAGAGTGACCACCCGCCAGCGCGATACCCGCCTGACGGCAGGCAAAACGTCCACCTTCGGTGACTTCGCGGGCGATTTCCGGCGCCAGCTTATCCAGCGGCCAGCCCAGAATAGCAATTGCCATAATCGGTTTGCCACCCATGGCGAAAATATCGCTAATGGCGTTAGTGGCGGCAATACGCCCAAAATCAAACGGATTATCGACAATCGGCATAAAGAAATCGGTGGTGCTGATAACGCTGGTGCCGTTCCCCAGATCGTATACCGCCGCGTCGTCGCGAGTTTCATTACCCACCAGTAAGTTCGGATCAACAAACTTCGCCTGCTCACTGTGCAGGATGGTTTCCAGTACTTTGGGGGAAATCTTACAACCGCAACCGGCTCCGTGGCTGTATTGCGTTAAACGAATAGCGTGCTCGCTCATGGACATCTCCTGTCATTGCAATCCGGATATGGTAGCGCTCATTCCATGATGTGGTAAGAGTGACTGTCTGAATTCGGGTGTCTTTGCTCATAATCCAGACAGTTTTGCCGTTGATATCAGAAATAACGGACGAATGCGCTCGGATCGGCAAGGTTAATTGTCGTGGAGGCTTTTAGCTGCGGCGTTCCCAGATAGAGGAAACCGACGATTTTATCTTGCGGGCGACAGTCGAATGCTTCACGAACGACCGCACTTTCGGTTAATGCGCCGCTGCGCCAGATACCGCCAAAGCCCTGGGCAATTGCGGCCATCTGCATAGCCATCACAGCACAACCGGCAGACATTTCTTGTTCCCAGAGAGGAACCTTGTCGCTTTCTTCACATTTCGCCACCACGGTAATAATCAGCGGCGCGCGAAACGGTGCGCTGCGCGCTTTTTCCTGAGCTTTCTCATCGCTACCTGCGGCGATTGCGCCTTTTTCAAGCACGGCACTAAAGCGTTCGCGTCCTTCACCTTCAATCACAAAAAATTGCCACGGTTGTAGCGACTTGTGGTCCGGTGCGCGCATTCCCGCCCGCAGAATGTTTTGCAGTTGCTCTCCGGCCGGGGCCGGTTCGACAAGACGAGAAGCGCTACGACGGGTGATAAGTAATTCGAGTGCATCCATTTGCTTAACTCCAACAATGATATTTGTTCACAAAATTAACACGTGGGCGGATTTTGTTACAGCACAGGCGGCGATTCCTGCTGACAAGTGCCTGCCGGGTCATTACGATAGCCTCATCTTAACGCCTTTCTCCGGAATTTCGGGTGGCGTGTTGTTAATCGGTAGGGAGAATACATGCGAACCCTGTGGCGATTTATTGCCGGATTTTTTAAATGGACATGGCGATTACTCAATTTCGTCCGTGAATTTGTGCTTAACCTGTTCTTCATCTTTTTGGTGCTGGTTGGCGTGGGTATCTGGATGCAGGTCAGTAGCAGCAGTACCAGCGAACATGCTGAGCGAGGCGCACTGTTGCTGGATATCTCGGGGGTGATTGTCGATAAGCCATCGAGCACCAGTCGCTTAAGCGTTATTGGTCGTCAACTGTTTGGCGCCAGTTCCGATCGCCTGCAGGAAAACTCCCTGTTCGATATCGTGAATACTATTCGCCAGGCAAAAGATGATCGCAACATCACCGGCATCGTGATGGATCTGAAAAATTTTGCCGGGGCCGACCAGCCTTCCATGCAGTATATCGGTAAAGCGCTGCGGGAATTCCGCGACAGCGGCAAACCGGTCTTCGCCGTAGGCGATAACTTCAGCCAGGGGCAGTACTACCTCGCCAGTTTCGCCAATAAAATTTATCTTTCTCCGCAGGGTTCCGTTGATCTGCACGGCTTTGCCACTAACGGTCTGTACTACAAATCCCTGCTCGACAAGCTGAAAGTTTCCACGCACGTGTTCCGCGTCGGTACCTATAAGTCTGCCGTAGAACCGTTTATCCGCGATGATATGTCTCCTGCCGCGCGTGAAGCCGACAGCCGCTGGATAGGCGAGCTGTGGCAGAACTATCTCGACACGGTCGCCGCCAACCGCCAAATCCCTGCGCAGCAGGTGTTCCCGGGCGCGCAGGCGATGCTTGACGGATTGACGAGAGTCGATGGTGATACCGCGAAATATGCGCTCGACAACAAACTGGTGGATGCACTCGCCTCCAGCGCTGAAGTCGAAAAAATGCTGACCAAACAGTTTGGCTGGAGTAAAGCGGATAAAAACTACCGCTCTGTCAGCTACTACGATTACACGCTGAAAACCCCGGCTGATACCGGCGACAGCATTGGCGTTATCTTCGCCAATGGCGCGATTATGGACGGTGAAGAAACCCCTGGGAATGTGGGCGGCGACACCACTGCCGCACAGATCCGCGAAGCGCGTCTTGATCCGAAAGTGAAAGCCATTGTTCTGCGCGTTAACAGCCCTGGCGGCAGCGTCAGCGCCTCGGAAGTAATCCGTTCTGAGCTGGCAGCGGCAAAAGCGGCGGGCAAACCGGTTGTCGTTTCCATGGGCGGCATGGCGGCCTCTGGTGGGTACTGGATCTCTACGCCTGCCAGCTACATCGTGGCAAACCCCAGCACCCTGACCGGCTCCATCGGCATCTTTGGTGTTATCAACACGATAGAAAACAGCCTGGATTCAATTGGCGTGCATACTGACGGTGTTGCAACGTCCCCACTGGCGGATATCTCCATCACCAAAGCGTTACCGCCGGAAGTGCAGCAGATGATGCAACTGAGCATTGAGAACGGCTACAAACGCTTTATCACGCTGGTTGCGGATGCGCGTAAGACAACGCCTGAGCAGATTGACAAAATCGCGCAGGGCCACGTCTGGACCGGTCAGGATGCGAAAGCCAACGGTCTGGTTGACAGCCTCGGTGATTTTGACGACGCCGTCGCGAAAGCGGCTGAGCTTGGCAAACTGAAACAGTGGCACATTGAGTATTATCAGGACGAACCAACATTCGTTGATATGGTGATGGACAGCATGTCTGGCTCCGTTCGTGCCATGCTGCCTGACGCCATTCAGGCTATGCTCCCGCCACCGCTGGCCTCTGCGGCCAGTGCAGTAAAAGCCGAAAGCGATAAGCTGGCCGCATTCAACGATCCGCAAAACCGCTATGCGTTTTGCCTGACCTGCGCCAACGTTCGCTAACTATTGACCCCTCTTCGGGATGAAGAGGGGTTTTCTTTGAGACAGAAGAAAAGTCATGCAGAAAAAATCAATTTACGTTGCCTATACCGGCGGTACCATTGGTATGCAGCGCTCAGAACAGGGTTATATTCCCGTTTCCGGTCACCTGCAGCGCCAGCTGGCGTTGATGCCTGAATTCCACCGTCCGGAGATGCCAGACTTCACCATCCACGAATACGCCCCGCTGATGGATTCCTCCGATATGACGCCGGAAGACTGGCAGCATATTGCGGAAGACATTAAAGCGCACTACGACGATTACGATGGTTTTGTCATTCTGCACGGCACCGATACCATGGCGTTTACGGCTTCGGCGCTCTCTTTTATGCTGGAGAATCTGGGCAAGCCGGTCATTGTGACAGGGTCACAAATCCCGTTAGCAGAGCTACGTTCTGACGGGCAAATCAACCTTCTCAACGCGCTGTACGTTGCAGCAAATTACCCGATTAATGAAGTTACCCTGTTTTTCAACAATCGACTGTTTCGCGGCAACCGGACCACTAAAGCGCATGCCGATGGTTTTGACGCCTTTGCCTCACCCAACCTTGCACCACTGCTGGAAGCCGGGATCCACATTCGTCGCCTGGGGACACCGCCCGCACCTCACGGTACAGGTGAGTTGATTGTGCATCCTATCACTCCGCAACCGATTGGCGTGGTCACCATTTATCCTGGGATCTCCGCTGATGTAGTACGCAACTTCCTGCGCCAACCTGTAAAAGCATTAATTTTGCGCTCCTACGGCGTGGGGAATGCACCGCAGAATAAAGAGTTTCTGCAAGAACTTGAAGATGCGAGCTCGCGTGGCATCGTGGTGATAAACCTTACGCAGTGTATGTCCGGCAAGGTGAACATGGGGGGCTACGCAACAGGCAATGCGCTGGCGCATGCTGGCGTGATTGGCGGCGCGGATATGACGGTCGAAGCCACTCTCACCAAATTGCACTATTTACTGAGTCAGGAACTGGATACGCAGACGATCCGTGAAGCGATGACGCAAAATCTGCGTGGTGAGCTCACGCCTGACGATTAAAGGAGTCTATGCCCATGGCCCGAGCCTTACTGTTGGTCGATTTACAAAATGACTTTTGTGCCGGTGGTGCCCTCGCGGTCCCGCAAGGTGACAGCACAATCGATATTGCCAACCGTCTGATTGACTGGTGTGCCGTACGCGGTGACATGGTCGTTGCCAGCCTGGACTGGCACCCGGCTAATCACGGTAGTTTTGCCAGCCAGAATCAGGTTGCCCCCTACAGCCAGGGACAACTCGATGGCCTGGCGCAGACGTTCTGGCCCGATCATTGCGTACAGCACAGTGAAGGAGCAAGCCTACATCCACTGCTGAAACAGCGAGCGATATCTCAAACCTTTACCAAGGGCGAGAACCCGCTGGTCGACAGTTACAGTGCGTTTTTTGATAACGGTCGTCGCCAGGCTACTGCACTGAATGCGTGGCTTCAGCAACATCATGTTACCGACCTCATCATTATGGGACTGGCAACTGATTATTGCGTCAAATTTACCGTTCTGGATGCGCTCGATTTGGGTTATACCGTCAGCGTTATTACCGATGGCTGCCGCGGCGTCAATATTCAACCCCAGGACAGTGCAAACGCCTTTATGGACATGGCGGCGGCGGGCGCAACGCTGTATACGCTTGATGACTGGCTGGAAACCCAGCGCTAATTGATGCCGACAGGATCTCCCCTGTCGGCACGTTATCTCAGGCCAGCGTTGAAATCTCTTCCAGCGAAACTTTGCGTGTTTCGATGCCAAAGCAAAAAAGAATCAGCGCGCACAGCACCAGCATTATGCCTAGCACGATAAAGACCGTAATCGAGCCGTAGCGGGTCAACAAGATAGCGACGCCATAGGGCGTAAATACTGCGACAATTCTTCCCACGGCATTCACAAAGCCCGATCCCCGCAATCTAAGGTGTGTGGGCCACAGTTCGGGGACATATACCGCAGAGGCAAAGCACACATACATATACAAAAAAAAGATCATCACCAACCCGTAGCTCAAAATAGCCCACTCTTCGGTTTGAATCGAATAGAAATAGCCGAGCAGCGCGATAATAATCAACAAGAATGAACCAAACAATCGTCGTGGAAAACGGTCGATAATCAGTGTGGCAATAAATATCCCAACGGGTGCGCCAATCATAATTATCGCGGTCATAAAAATAGATTTCGTCACATCGATTCCCGAATTAACAAAAATCGTCGGGATCCATACCGTAATGGTATAGAGCGAAATATTCATCGCAATAAGCACAGTGATTGCCACCAGCGTACAACGCAGCATCGGTCCTTTGAACAAGAGCCAAAATGAATCACTTTCCGTGCTTATATCCGCCGTCAGGCAATCGCTATGACAGGAAGGTAAAGTAATGTTTTTTTCTTTCTCAATTTGCAGTTCCACCTGTAGAAGATGTTTTTCAGCTTCGTTTCTCTGTCCTTTGCCAGCCAACCAACGAGGAGATTCAATATAGTACTTTCCCGACAGATACCATGCTAAGAGCATTGCCATGCCACCGAGTAAAAACATCATCCGCCAGCTTAGAAAGGCGATAATCACAACGCCAATTGCCGCCGACAGCATCGGCGACCAATTGCCGACAAACGACAGGCGAGCAGACCACTTCCCACGCACCCCGGGCGGAATAAATTCAGTAAATGAGGCATAGCCCACCATAATTAGCGCTCCCATTCCGCTCCCCATCAGGAAGCGGAAAAAGATAAGCCAGTACATGTTAGGCACAAACGTTGCCGCACAGGCAGAGACCCCGACGATCAGCAAATTGAAGCGAAACGCCTTGCGTCGGCCAAGATAATCACCAATAAAGCCACCGGTTAGTGAGCCAATAAAATAGCCAAACATCAGAGCCGAGGTAAACACGGCGTTGAGGTAATTATTTGACCAACCGGTACTGACTAATTTTGCCAATACCACATTCCCGGAATAGCTGAGAAAACCGGTGACTAATAAACTAAAACTGATAATGCCGAAAATACGAAAATGAAATCGAGATAAAGGTAAGCGATCTAATCTTGCACCGATAGGGTCACATTGTTCCATCTGGATGCCTCAAATTAAGCTAAATAGAAAGTATGGCGATCGCGGCAGAATAAATTTCGCCGCGCCATCCATCATCATTAGGTTCTTATGGCATTGTCCAGGTGCAAACTAAAAAAATATCGACACGCCCTACGTTAAAATTAATATACGAGTTGAATATTATTCTCTTTGCAAAATGCAATCCACTCTGCACCCGGTGCCTTATTGGTTATAAGGTAATTAATATGGCTAAAGTCCACGAGCTGGACGAACGCTTTACGATCGAACTTCGAATGATCAACTAACAGAGCTACTTCGGTCGCCTGGCGGATCATCGTCTTTTTGATTTCAGCTTCCGCTTCGTTAGAATCAAGCGCCCCGCTCTGCATATCCAGACCTTTGCAGCTCATCACCAGGATATCAACATGATAGCGGCTGATAATCTCCTTGGTGATCCTTCCCTGAAGCGACAGCGTATTTTTATTTAATTCACCGCCAGTAGAAACAACGTTAATCTCTGACTGTGCCAGCTCATGAAAAGCTTCGGCCGAGTTGGTCAGGAGCGTCAGATCGTTTCTTTCCTTCAACAGTTTTAATAATTCCATCGCGGTACTGCTGGAGTCGGCAGCCATGGTGGTCTTATTTTTAATAAACGGTAATGCTTTACGGGCAATGATCTGCTTTTCTTCAAAAAAAGATTTTGCACGCTTATAAAAATGGATATTGTCGGACAACGCGGTGGTATTGAGCACTGCACCGCCATATGTTCGGGTCAAAAAACCTTCATCTTCCAGTTTTTCCAGATCGCGGCGAATCGTTTCTTCAGTCACCTGAAAGATCGAACTTAAATTAGATACCGCTACTTTCTTATCATTCGCCACCATTTGCTTAATGGCCTGAATCCTGTCTTTTGCCGCCACGATGACACCTCTGTTTCCTGCAAAGTAATAATAAGACCCAAGTATCTCACAGGCTATGTTTATTTTCAAAAGAACATGTCTGAATCACAGATTTTAATACTATTTTACACAGAAACAGAGGTAACTCCCATTTGGCTTATTTTGTATCCAACGCCTCAGCCATTCGCCTCATCAATGAAGAATCATCATCGGTTAGGGAAATCGTTAACGCCTGAACATTATCACGAACCTGTTCAGGCGCAGTTGCGCCGCTCAGCAAGGTGATTAAATTGCTTTGCTTCAAAATCCACGCCAGTGCCAACGCGGGGATTGTGCAGCGGTATTTTTCGCACAACGGCCGCCATTGCTCAAGCATGTCAATCACCCGTAGCATATTGTCCCGTTGGAACCAGACTTTGTTGGTCCGCGCCCCGCCCGGGACATAATCTCTGCCGATAGTACCGGTCAACAACCCCTGCTCGAGCGGTGAATAGACCTGCACCACGATGCCATGCTGCTGGCATAACGGCAGCAGTTCAGCCTCCAGTGCCCGGTCAAGGATGCTGTACTTGGCCTGGATGATATCCAGCTCACCGTGTTTGAGATACTCCCTGATATGTTCCGCATCGACGTTCGCCGCACCGATAGAACGAATTTTCCCCTCTTTCTTGAGTGCGTTTAGTGTATCGACGGTTTCTGCAATCGGCGTAAAACAGGGTTCGACCGACTGCCAGTGGGTCATGTAGATATCAATGCTCTCAATACCCAGTCTTTGCAGGCTGGCATCCACCTCTTCGCGAATCGACTCGGGCGTGAGATTCTTATACAGCTGCCGGTCGCCCACTTTGTTAAACAAACTTCCTGTTCGTTCCCAGACGATGCCGCATTTGGTTTCAACAACGATATCGTTGCGCGGCAGCTTTTTCAGCGCCTGACCGACAATCACTTCACTGTTGCCAAAGTTGTAGCCTGGCGCGGTATCAATCAGATTGATACCGCAGCGATGCGCCTCAACAATGGTATCAATACAGACCTGCAGGTCGAGATCGCCGTTCCACGCCGGACCGCCACCAATCGCCCAGGTGCCTAATCCCATGCGGGAAAGCGTAATATCCGTACTGCCTAAAGGAATCATTTTCATCTGCTGCTATTATCCTTCATATTCATCGAGAAGTTGTTCAACCAGCTTTCTGTTCTTCACACCCGTCGTGGCCCCTACGCTCAAAACCGATATGGCTGCCGTTGCATTAGCAAACAGCGCGCACTCACGCAGGGTTTTGCCTTCAAGCAGCGCTGAAATAAATCCCGAGGCAAAATTGTCTCCCGCGCCGATAGTGTCGATGGCGGTAATTCCCGAAACGGCTGGAACCTCGATTTTCATATCGACACGCTTGATAAAGCAGCCTCTCTTGCCGGTCTTAATCACGACGGTTTTCACGCCACAGTTCAGGAAACTGTCGGCAATGTCATCCAGCGTCTCTTTCCCGGTGAGCAGTTTTGCCTCTTCAAAATTGGGAAACAGATAATCCACGTAGCTCAGCGCTTCACGGATATCGTCCAGTGTTTCATTAAGCCGCGGTTTGATCATATCCGCGCAGATAATTAACCGATGCGCTTTCGCCTGAGTGAAAATTGCAGTCAGTGCATCGCCATCCAGTAACGGGCTATTAAAAATACTCGCCAGCGACAACAACTTTGCTTGAGAGAAACGGTCAAAATCAACATCGCTGATATTCAGCTTCCATAAGCTGCCGTTACGGTTAGTCACAAAAGTACGCTCGCCATCGGCGGTGACTAATCCCACGTTAATAGATGTATCAATTGCGGCATCCTGCTTCAGGCTCTGAATATCTATATTCTCCCGACGACAGTGGTCGAGAATAAAATGACCTGCTGCATCAGCCCCAACCCGGCTCATTAACGCTGTACGATGACCGAGACGAGAAATAATTGTCGCTTCGTTAATTGCGTCGCCGCCGGTTGTCATCGCTATTCGTTCTAACGGATAAGAGTCAACATCAAAGATATTTTTACTCACAGGCTGTAAAGGAATATCAACAATAGCAGCCCCTATACAAATAACCTCGATATTATCCATGTTGTCATTCCGCTTTACCGTCAGAACCGAACAGTTTAATTTTCTCCAGCGCACGCTCTTTTACCGCTTTGCGAACTTCACGTTCAACGTGCAGGAAGGGCTGATTCTGGTTCTCCTGCACTGCCACCATCGCAGCCTGGCACAGTTCGGTGTGAATGTTGATTTTAGAGATACCTAATGAAATGGCTTTTTTGATATCCGCATCGCTAATGCCGGACGCGCCGTGCAGCACCAGCGGAACGGATACGGCTTCGCGCACGCGTTTAACCACGTCGAAATTCAGTTTCGGCTCTGAGGTATAGACGCCGTGCTGGTTACCAATCGCCACCGCCAGCGAATCGCAGCCGGTACGCTCGACAAATTCCGCCGCCTGGTTCGGATCGGTATAGTGATAACCCGCCAGTGCCTCTTCGTACACCGTTTCATTGCCCACATGGCCCAGTTCCGCTTCGACCGGCACACCCAGTGGATGGAAAAAATCCACGGCCTCTTTTGTCAGACGAATATTCTCTTCGAAATCAAAGGCAGAGGCATCACGCATCAGCGAATTCATGCCATGAGTCCAGGCGTTATGGATTATCTCCATGCTGCGTCCGTGATCCCAGTGGGTAATAACTGGAACCGAGGCCTTTTTAGCCATTGAAACCATCATGTGCGAAAAATCTTCGAACGAGGTATTCCCCACAAAACCAGTACCGAAGGAGATAATCACCGGCGATTTCGACTCTTCCGCCGCATCAATCACCCCCATTAGCATTTCTGCATTCCACACGTTAAAGTGAGCAATCGCATAATGTTTATTTTGGGCATCATTTTCCCAATATTTAATATCTGCCAGCATAGTTATTTCTCCCTTTGCGATAAATTAATGATTTACTTTAATTACGCCTTTAATAATTTCGCTTTTGTTATTAACGGATTCATCAAACGCGCGCTGAACATCTGCATAATCGTAAATATGCGTCACCATCGATTTCACATCGAACCGACCGGAGGATATGGCTTCAATAGTAACCGGATAGCGGTTGGCGTAACGGAAAACGGTCTGAATAGACACTTCACGGTTAATTTTGAGGAAATTAATTGCGGAATCACCAGGTACTGTACCGACGATCATTATTTTCCCGCCGCGCATCACCAGATACGGCGCCTGCTTAACGGTGATGGCTGAACCGGCGGTTTCGAAAACAATGTCCGCGCCCATATCGCCAGAGAACTGTTGGCAGCGGACAATGGTGTCCTCTTTTGCACCGTTGATCACGGTTGTCGCCTCGAGTTGTTCGGCCATAGCCAGACGTTTGTCCAGCACATCAACCACCGCGATCTCGGTTGCGCCCAAACATTTACACGCTTGCAGAGTCATTAAACCAATACACCCCGCCCCGAGAATGACGATTTTCTTACCCGGTTTAACGTCTGCCAGCATTGCAGCATGCATACCCACCGCCGCAGGTTCCACCAACGCACCTTCCAGGGTGTCCATATTATCGGGCAACTTGTAAGTGAAGCTCTCCGGATGGCACAGATAGTGGGTTAGCGCACCGCGGTAGTTGGGCTGCGTAGCCATAAAATCGACGTCCGGGCAGATGTTGTATTTCCCTTCCAGGCAGTAGCGGCAGTGACCACACGGTACACCGGGTTCAATATTCACCCGATCACCCGGTTTAAATTTGGTTACACGGTTCCCTACCGCCACCACCGTACCGGCGCATTCATGCCCCAGACCAATTTCCTGATGAGGATCTTTTGGCGGAATAAAAGGACCTGATTCAAATCCATGAACATCTGAACCGCAAATGCCAACGTATTCCACTTTAATCAGCACTTCATGCTCATTGGGCACCGGAATATCGGCGGCGATGATTTTCATCGTGCCCGGCGTTTTTAATATCGCTTTCGAGTTTTTCATTTTATTTCCCGTCAATATTATTTGCTGGTGACTGCATCAATCCCGAGACTTTCGACAGAGATGCCTTTGGTTTCAATTCCGATGGTAGCAATAGCAATGGCGACAATAATGGAGACCGCACCTAGCAGTACAAACACCCCTGTCACGCCGTAACTATTAAGTAATACTGCGACTGCATAAGGTGCGGCGATACCACTGACACGCCCGACCGCGTTGGCCAGTCCCGAACCGCGAAGTTTCGCTTCGGTTGGCCATATTTCCGGAACATAGACAGCGGAGGCATAACAAACATACATATAAACAAAGGTAATCAGGAAAAAACCGATTAATGTAATTAACAGCATACTGGTTTGCAGCGAATAGATATAACCCAGTACAGCAATTAACACTAATAACCCCACTCCCATTGTTTTTCTCGGAATTTTATCCATGACCAGCATGGCGATAAAAATCCCAAACGGCGCACCGAACATGCTCATGGTATTTAAGACAATGGAGTCTTTCAGATTAATACCCTGAGTCATAAATATTGTCGGTAGCCAGTTAATTAAGGTGTACTGAACGACGTTCATGGCAATCAGAACAAAAGAACCCAAAATAACCCGCTTCAGCAATACACCTGTTAATAAGGCGGAGTACGGTACAGAACGCGGTTGTTTGCCATCATCCTTTATCACGACTGGCGGCAGTGGCTTACCGGTCTGTCGAATGACACCTTCTTCAATTGCCCGCATCACCTTTTCGGCTTCCTGGTAGCGCCCGCGAGACTCCAGCCAGCGAGGCGACTCAGGGAAACTGCGCCAGGCAATAACAGTAGCTATGAGCGACAGCACCGCTGGAATCAACAGCTGTACGCGCCAGTTCCATTCCGCGCTGATAAGTGGCGTCAGCCCCATCGCAATCAGCGAACAGAGTGGATAAGACCAGTTGCCGATAAACGAGACCCGACTCGACCATGTACCACGATTTCTGCCAGGCATATATTCGGTAAACCCGGCAAATAAGGTGACCAGCAGCGCGCCTAATCCAACTCCCATTACAAAACGGCAGGCGATCAGAAAGGTCATATTGGGTGAAAACGCACCCACGATCATAGAAATAATATGAATCGCTTCATACAGAATAAATGCATTTTTACGCCCGATTTTATCGCCAATAATTCCCCCGCCGAGCGCACCGAGAAACATTCCAGCCGTCGTAATGGCAGAGAACGTGGCGGTGGTGGAATTATCAGTCCAGCCAAGTTCTTTTAACTGCGCGAGAATTAATCCGCCGACGGCATTACTCCAGCAAACCAGTAATCCGAAGGCAACCATGGCAAACATTGACGTATGCCAGCGACAGTCAGGCAGCCTGTCCAACCTCGCGCCGCAGTGCGGTTTTGCTATTTGTTCCATCCGGGAACCTTCCTTTAATAAATGGAGTTATTCATCAAAGTCGTAGGTCATGATGACCTTAATCGCAGTCTTATCGACCATCGCGTCAAAACCTTCTCGCCATTGCGATAAGCCGATACGGTGAGTGATCATCGGTTTGACTTTTATCGCACCGCTAGCGAGCAGGCGAATAGCATTGCGCCAGGAAGTGGAATCGTAGGCCATATGACCAATGATGCTTTTATTCCACGCAGTGATGTCGTTAATAGAAAAATCGAGAGGTTTGAAGCCCATCCCCACGCGGACGACTTCACCGTTAGGACGCAGCATTTCGATAGATTGTTTCAGGGCAATATTGGCACCGGAACATTCGATGACCAGTCCCAGATTATCTTTCCCGCAGATCTCCTGACAACGTGCAACCACATCTTCGGTCGAACCGTTGACGACAGCCGTGGCCCCCATTTCTTTGGCTATCGGGAAACGCACTGCGACATCGTCTTCCAGCCCGACCATTACGATATTTACGGCCCCCATGATGCGCGCCATTTGCACGGAAAAGAGCCCTAATGGGCCGGTGCCGAAAACCACGACGTCCTGGCCGGGAAGGAATTTGGATTGCTGAGCAATAGATTTGTAGGCGTTACAGATAGGATCCAGCACCGCCGCTTCTTCATAATCAACGCCTTGTGGAATTTCCCACAGCGCATGGCGGTGAATTTTGAGGATTTCCCCCGGCACCAGGCAATATTTAGAGAACCCTCCGCCCCATGTGTTATTGTCGAGACCTAAGTTCACTTTTTCTGTACAACACAGAAAATCGCCCTGTTCACAAGCCGGACAAACACCGCAGACATGCCCGCTGTTGTCAGAAACCACTCGCTGACCGATTTTCCAGTCCTTAACCTTATCGCCAACCTGCACAATTTGGCCGGCAAATTCGTGACCACGAATCGAATTGAACTGGTCGGATCCACTGTCGACATTGTAGTGTTTCATGTCCGCGCCGCAGATAGCTGCAGCTTTGATTTCAATCACTACGTCATCCGGGCCGCATACCGGTTCCGGGACATCAATCATTTTGTAGCCGCCAAAGGCCTTGCCAAATCTTGCCAGTGCTTTCATTGAATTTTCCTTTGTGTTTAGTTTTGCATCACCTGGCATCATACTTATCCATATAATTTTTGAGGTCAACACAAAATCTTTAAAACACAGATTATTATCTGCATTTCACAACTTAGATCACAAATAAGTGCCAGATTGAGTCGAAAGCCAACGGCACATTGCAGCCGCTTGGCTAAAATGCCGTGAACCCCTTCGCATTTTTTCTGTTATGAAACTGTTAACCTGCAAGTGCTGTTTTTTTCGCCACGCCATTTCCGTGGCGTGTTTGCTTGTTTAAATGTCAAAGAGGAACACCGATGAAACTTTTGCCTTTGTTGGCAGCATTACCCCTGCTCTGCGCGAGCGTTGTTTCCGCCAGTTCGCTGATGTCTGTTGGCTACTTCAATGGCGGTGGTGACGTCACCGCGGGTCCTGGTGGCGATATCAATAAACTGGATGTTCGCCAGATAACCCATCTCAACTATTCGTTTGGCCTTGTCTATAACAATGAAAAAGGCGAGACCAATGACGCCTTAAAAGATGCCAGCAAGCTCCATCAAATTTGGCTTTCACAGAAAGTGCAGGATGATTTGCTGAAAATTCCACAGCTGCGTAAACAGAATCCGAACCTGAAAGTTCTGCTTTCCGTCGGCGGCTGGGGCGCACGCGGATTCTCTGGGGCTGCAGCAACGAAAGAATCGCGCGCGGTGTTTATTCAGTCTGCGCAGGAGATAATTGCGAAATATGGACTGGATGGCATCGACCTTGACTGGGAATATCCGGTCAACGGCGCCTGGGGACTGGTTGAAAGCCAGCCAGCCGACCGCGCGAACTTTACCGCGCTGTTAACAGAGCTGCGTGCCGCGTTGGGTCATAAAAAACTGCTAACCATCGCCGTGGGTGCGAATGCGGAAAGTCCGAAAAGCTGGGTGGATGTGAAAGCCATTGCGCCATCGCTCGATTACATCAACCTGATGACCTATGACATGGCCTACGGTACTCAGTATTTCAACTCGAATCTGTACGATTCGACACAATGGCCAACGGTCGCCGCAGCGGATAGGTACAGCGCCAATTTTGTCGTCGACAACTACCTTGCTGCCGGTCTAAAAGCGAGTCAAATGAACCTGGGCATCGGTTTTTATGGACGCGTACCAAAACGCGCCGTTGAGCCAGGTATTGACTGGAGCAAACCTGACGCGCAGAAAAATCCTGTTACCCAGCCCTATTTCGAGCCTGCGCAAATTGAGTTGTTCAAATCACTGGGCGTCGATCTGAGTAAAGATACCTATGTGAAGTACAACGATATTGTGGCGAAGTTGATCAACGATCCGCAGAAGCGCTTTAGCCAGCATTGGGATGATGAAGCAAAAGTGCCGTGGATATCGGTGCAGTCTGCAGATGGAAAAGCACTTTTTGCCCTCTCTTATGAAAACCCGCGCTCGGTAGCGATCAAGGCTGACTACATCAAGAGCAAGGGACTGGGAGGTGCCATGTTCTGGGAATACGGTGCAGATGACCAAAACCAGTTGGCGAAGCAGTTAGCCGATTCGTTAGGCATCAAACACTGATCCCAACGCCTGACACAATAGGTTATGATTAGCCCATTCTGCTGCGCCAGCCTTTGGCGCAGCTCTTCATTTTCTACTGGAGGCATGCGCTTTTATGGCTTTTATCCCTAAAAATTACGCCCGTCTGGAAGTCGGATACCGGGAAAAGGCGCTAAAGCTCTTCCCCTGGGTTTGTGGACGTTGTTCCCGTGAGTTCGTGTATTCAAATTTGCGCGAGCTGACGGTACATCACATCGATCACGATCACTCCAATAACCCGGAAGACGGTAGCAACTGGGAGATGTTATGCCTGTACTGTCACGATCATGAGCATTCGAAATACACTGAGGTTGATCAGTATGGTTCCACTGTAGTGGCGGGGGAAGATGCGCAGAAAGACGTCGGCGAGGCTAAATACAATCCGTTTGCCGATCTGAAGGCGATGATGAACAAGAAATAACATCAACTGCGGGCCCGACACCGATGTTTGCCGGGCCAGGTTAATCAGGATTTAAACGTCGCAATCGGTTCGGGCGTAATCCCAAATTCCATTTTAAGCTGCTGCTTACTCTTCATCACCATCTCACCGTTGGTATCGATCGTCATATGCTGTGCGTCAATATTGTTTCGCGCTTGCCATAACATCACCAGCTGTAAGCTGTTCTCTTTTTGTTCTGCCGTTAGCGCCACGCCATCCGGCCATTTTCCGAGTTCAACGGCAGTCGATAAGCGCTGATAAACTTCCGGCGTCATGCTGTTGATCATCTCATCAAGATTCATGTTAAATCCACTCTCCGTAGAATAATTTGCTGAATCGTTTCTTTAGCCCTTGGTTTGCTCGCCGTTTTCACCATCGGTGAAGTTCAAAGACGCTGAGTTAACGCAGTAACGTTCACCGGTAGGTTTCGGACCATCCGGAAAAACGTGTCCGAGGTGCGCATCACAGTTACCACAGCGAATTTCAATGCGCTGCATGCCATGTGAAGTATCTTTCATGTAACGGATAGCCTCTTCACTGACGGGCTCGTAAAAGCTGGGCCAGCCGCAGCCAGAGTCATATTTTGTCTCGGAACGAAATAGCGGTTTGTCGCAGATCAAACAGTGGTAGATGCCGTCACGCTTGTTATGCAGCAAACGCCCGGTAAATGGCGGTTCTGTCCCGTGATTCTGCGTCACGTAGAACTGCATTTCGGTTAAATTTTTTTTCAGTTCTTCTGGAGAAGGTTGATTAGCCATTTGCTCACATCTCACTTTATCTAAACTCACATTGCGAGACAGATTCTAACAAAACATTAACACCGGAGTGCGAACTTTTGTTCTAAACTTGATCCTTGCGAAATGGCAGCCTGCAATTCGTGATAAGAATCACGTTTTTATCTTAATTGCCCTTTAAAATTCGGGCCGCCGACCCCATGTGGTTTCAAGCCCAAAGGAAGAGTGAGGCGAGTCAGTTGCGCAAAGCTTAGGCAGCAGATTGATTTGTCGCAATGATTGACACGATTCCGCTTGACGCTGCGTAAGGTTTTTGTAATTTTACAGGCAACCTTTTATTCACTAACAAATAGCTGGTGGAATATATGACTATCAAAGTAGGTATCAACGGTTTTGGCCGTATCGGTCGCATTGTTTTCCGTGCTGCTCAAGAACGCTCTGACATCGAGATCGTTGCAATCAACGACCTGTTAGACGCTGACTACATGGCTTACATGCTGAAATATGACTCCACTCACGGCCGTTTCAACGGTACCGTTGAAGTGAAAGACGGTCATCTGATCGTAAACGGTAAAAAAATCCGTGTTACCGCTGAACGTGATCCGGCTAACCTGAAATGGGACGAAGTTGGTGTTGACGTAGTTGCTGAAGCTACTGGCCTGTTCCTGACAGACGAAACTGCTCGTAAGCACATCACTGCTGGCGCGAAAAAAGTGGTTCTGACTGGTCCGTCCAAAGATAACACTCCGATGTTTGTTAAAGGCGCAAACTTTGACAAATACGAAGGTCAGGACATCGTTTCTAACGCTTCCTGCACCACTAACTGCCTGGCTCCGCTGGCTAAAGTTATCAACGACAACTTCGGCATCATCGAAGGTCTGATGACCACTGTTCACGCGACCACCGCTACTCAGAAAACCGTTGATGGCCCGTCTCACAAAGACTGGCGCGGCGGCCGCGGCGCATCCCAGAACATCATCCCGTCCTCTACCGGTGCTGCTAAAGCTGTAGGTAAAGTACTGCCAGAACTGAACGGCAAACTGACCGGTATGGCGTTCCGCGTTCCTACCCCGAACGTATCCGTTGTTGACCTGACCGTTCGTCTGGAAAAAGCTGCTTCTTATGAAGAAATTAAGAAAGCAATCAAAGCTGCTTCCGAAGGCCCGATGAAAGGCGTTCTGGGTTACACCGAAGACGACGTAGTATCTACCGATTTCAACGGTGAAGTTTGCACTTCCGTGTTCGATGCTAAAGCTGGTATCGCACTGAACGACAACTTCGTGAAACTGGTATCCTGGTACGACAACGAAACCGGCTACTCCAACAAAGTTCTGGACCTGATTGCTCACATCTCCAAATAAGTTGAGATGAGTATCTGATCCAAAAAGGCGACTTCGGTCGCCTTTTTTTATGACCAAAATATTTACATACCAAGGATTGCATCATGATTAACAAAATTTTCGCTCTCCCGGTCATTGAACAGCTTACCCCTGTCCTCTCCCGCCGTCAGCTTGATGAACTTGAGGTTCTTGTTGTCGATCACCCACAGGTTAAAGCTTCTTTCGCGCTGCAGGGCGCACATCTTCTTTCCTGGAAACCAAACGGCGAAGAGGAAGTCCTGTGGCTAAGTAACAATACCCCGTTCAAAACAGGCGTAGCGCTGCGTGGCGGCGTCCCCATTTGCTGGCCGTGGTTTGGCCCGGCGGCTCAACAGGGTTTGCCTTCTCATGGTTTTGCTCGTAACTTGTCCTGGACGCTGAAGGCGCACAACGAAGATGACAACGGCGTGGTACTGACGTTTGAACTGCAGAGCAACGCTGAAACGCGTCAGCTATGGCCACACGACTTTACCCTGCTTGCCCGCTTTAAGGTCGGTGCTACCTGTGAAATCGAACTGGAAGCCCACGGTGAGTTTGAAACCACCTCCGCACTGCATACCTACTTCAACGTGGGTGATATTGCCGCAGTGAAAGTCAGTGGTCTTGGCGATCGCCTGATCGATAAAGTGAACGATGCGAAAGAAGATGTGCTGGCTGACGGCATTCAGACCTTCCCGGACCGCACCGATCGTGTCTATCTGAATCCGGAAGCGTGCAGCGTGATTCATGATGATTCGCTCAAGCGCAATATCGATGTCGTGCACCACCACCATCTGAACGTTGTCGGCTGGAACCCGGGTCCGGCGCTGTCCATTAGCATGGGCGACATGCCGGATGACGGTTACAAAACGTTTGTTTGTGTAGAAACGGCTTACGCGACCGCTCCGCAGAAAACCACCGAAGAAAAACCATCTCGCCTCGCGCAGACTATTCGTGTGGCTAAACGCTAAGACAACTCTGCGCATCATGCCGGATGCGGCTGACGCCTTATCCGGCCTACAAACCGCTCGTAGCCGTAGGCCTGATAAGCGCAGCGCCATCAGGCAAATCAGGCCATATCCAGCGCCGTTTTACCTTTTGGCGCCGGATATGCCTCATCTAACAACTTCAGTTCATCAACCGAGAGCGTGATATTCAGCGCGGCGGCATTTTGTTCGACATGCGCTACGCTTGCCGCTTTTGGAATCGCGATCACGCCCGGTTGACGAATAACCCACGCCAGCAAGATCTGGGCGGTACTGGCATCGTGTGCACGTGCAATGTCGCTAATCACCGAATGAGTGAGCAGACCACGGCGCAACCGTCCCGCCTGGGCCAGCGGACTGTAAGCCATGACCGGCATCTGCTGTTGCTGACACCATGGCAGCAAGTCATATTCAATGCCGCGCGACGCTAAATGATATAGCACCTGGTTAGTGGCGCATTGTCGTCCACCTGCAACCTGCCATAGCGCCTGCATCTCGTCATAATCGAGATTCGAAACACCCCACCGACGAATTTTCCCCTGAGCGATGAGTTTTTCCATGGCGCTGACGGTTTCTTCATAAGTAAAGTCCCCCGTCCAGTGCAGCAAATAGAGATCCAGATAGTCGGTTTTCAGCCGGCGCAGACTGCCTTCACAGGCAGCAATCGCTTTCTGGCCTCCGGCATTCCACGGATAAACTTTTGAAACCAAAAATGCACCATCGCGCCGTCCCGCTAAGGCTTCGCCAACAATCTCTTCTGCTGCACCATCAGCATACATTTCTGCCGTATCAATCAGACGCAGCCCCAGATCCAGGCCAGCCTGCAACGCCGAGACTTCATCACGACGACGGCAGGGGTTCTCCCCCATGTTCCATGTTCCCTGCCCAATAGCAGGAAGTGATACCTGTTTTGTAAACATCACTTGTTTTACTGTCATAGTTCCCCCTGAGCACATGCACCACAGTAAAGCAAAACATGGGTGATGTGTCCTGTGATGGTGCACAAATTGCACCATCCTCGTTTGGAGGGCTCGTCGTTAATCAGACACAATAAAAAACCCGGGAACAGTATTTATTTCCGGGCTCAGACAGATAACTTGTTAGCTGTACTGAGATTATTTTAAACGGCCTAAATATTTACCTTCTTTCATGGCGTTTATTTTTCCGTTCTTATACACAATAACCGAAATCAGGCCTGCACTGTAAGTTTGCGCATCTGCATTATTTTCATCATTGGCTGCCGGGCTACCATTAATGTAGGCAATGCCATCGGTACCACGTTTAAAATCAACCCCCAGTTTATTCACATGTATAGATTTTACCATACTGGCGTTAACCGGAACATTCGCTTCACTAACCATGGTTTTATGATCATGTTGCAACTGACGACGGTAAGCCTCGCTAATAGCATGAGCAGGGACAACAGTTGATGCCACCAGCGCAGCGGTAATAATTAATTTATTCATGAGTAAAACCTTAATATTTATTGTGATTATGATGATGGCTGGAATTACCGTCATTTGTGATGTACAGGTTCTGTGCATTTTCCATAGCCTGTTTTTCCGCTGCAGCATTGATTGTAGCCTGACGATTCTGCTCAACAACGTAGCATGCATCCCGACTGACGCCCTTGTTCTCACAGTCATTCATGCGAGAGGCCTCGGTAGAACAACCCGCCAGAACCCCACCCATCACAGCTATCATGATTAATTTTTTCATTATCTATACCAGGTTTATTCTCAAAAACCTTCATCGCAGATTATATTTCTGCAAGAAAGAATTACGCTCACTACTTTCAAAGTTTGAGTAATATCTGCAATAGAATATTTAATGTCAATTTTAATTTTTTCAGATAATTACCTAAAGAATGTAAAATAAAAATTAAACGTTTTGTTTTTTAGTTTTCACATGAAAGATGACTTTCATGGTTAAATTAAACGATAAAAATAGTTATCAGATATTTTCAACACGTTTTGCAAGGTTAATTGAGATCCAGGAGTAATAACAAAACAGTGCATTTTCAGTATATTGCCGTAGTAGATTTTGTTAGTCGCTAACGATGATTGGTTCTGCGACACCTGTATTTCTTACGCTGTAAGAAAATCGATATCAGACTAATTAAATAATACGTTCCTTTTTGGTAACTACACCAGGTAAAACACGTTAATTATTCGTTGCAGCATCGCATAAGGCAGAATCAGCAGAAATCGTGAATTCTCATGCTTGAGATCAACATTCATTCCCGTCAGGCATAAAAAAGCCCGCATAACGCGGGCTCATGTTCAGCATTGGAAATGCATCAGAACTTATAGGTGATACCCGTTGAGATCAGACCCGTCCAGGATTTGTCTACCATCGGGCTGTCTGTCACTTCATCAGACAAACGGGTGTAACGCGCAGTACCGTACACGCTCCAGTCGCCTAAGAAATTATAGTTGGCGCTGAGTTCAAGGTACGGATTCCAGCTGCTTTCAGGATCGTAGCTGCGTAAACCACTGCGGGACGATTCGTGGCGCGATACACCGTAGTAGTACTGGTTCTGGTTTTCACTGTTCCACTCAACACCAATCCCCGGTGTCAGCGTCAGGCCCCCGTTGGTATAACGGTACAGCCATGCCAGATCCCATACGATACCATTACTGTTATCCAGTGCGTCTCCCGCGAGGCTGGTACGCAGGAAACCATATTGTGTGTTATGCACGTAAGAAAGCCCGGCCATCATGGTGCTCTTGCGCTTATCGAGATTGCGCAGACGGCTATCGTCGCTGTCGCCCGGCTTGAAGTACAGTGGCGACCAGTACGCCATCACAGATAATTTATCTGTATTGTCATTCCACAGGTAGTAACCGCCGCCCAGACCACGGAACCAGAAGTTGTCGCTTTCATAGGTCACAACAGGGACCGGGTAAACGTCACTATCGTAGTTTTTGTAAGGGTGTTCAACCACACCAACGCCTGCGCCCAGCGTCAGGTTGCTTTCTGCTTGCGCGACGCTCGCGGACGTGGCAATAAGCACGCCAAGTGCCAGAAGTTTGAGTTTGGTCACAATCCATAATTCCTTATTCAAATGTTTAGCGACGAAAGTGTAACCGCCAATACGCTTCAGCCCAACTATTTTACGTATTACCTGCCCAATGTAACCCCCTAATTTCTCAACGAGTGATGACATTTTGCTTGCAGTACGGTGAACACCACATGAATTCAGCCCCATTTCTTTACATAACATGTGCTTTTTTTGCTGATGAGTTATTGATATGCCATTGAAATTCATTTGCGCGTACAGGCAAGTTTTGCAAATGCCATCTACGCTTAAATTTAGAAGGTGTATCACCGAATACGTTGATCTCCTGACCATCGAAATGGCATGAGAGTTGCTTATTTCTTCAGCAGCGACGTCGTTCAGTTTACCTCTTCAGGGGCCTCTACTATTCATATGAACGGCTCTTAACATGTGCTAAAAAACGAAAGGACGGCATACCATGAATATATTCGATCACTATCGCCAGCGTTATGAAGCTGCCAAGGACGAAGAGTTCACGCTGCAGGAGTTTCTTACCACTTGTCGGCAAGATCGCAGTGCTTATGCCAACGCGGCAGAGCGGCTATTAATGGCTATTGGTGAGCCTGTCATGGTTGACACTGCCCACGAACCTCGACTTTCTCGACTCTTTTCGAATCGGGTGATTGCTCGTTATCCCGCTTTTGAAGAGTTTTACGGCATGGAAGACGCGATTGAACAGATTGTTTCTTATCTGAAACATGCGGCTCAGGGGCTGGAAGAGAAGAAGCAGATCCTCTATCTGCTGGGGCCTGTGGGAGGCGGGAAATCATCGCTTGCTGAGCGACTGAAGTCGCTGATGCAACGAGTGCCCATTTATGTTCTCAGCGCCAATGGTGAACGTAGCCCGGTTAACGATCATCCGTTATGCCTGTTTAATCCGCAGGAAGACGCGCAGATCCTGGAAAAAGAGTATGGGGTTCCGCGTCGCTATCTCGGTACAATCATGTCGCCGTGGGCTGCGAAGCGTTTGCATGATTTCGGCGGGGACATCACTAAATTCCGCGTCGTCAAAGTCTGGCCGTCTATTCTCGAGCAAATCGCCATCGCTAAAACGGAGCCTGGTGATGAAAACAACCAGGACATTTCCGCTCTGGTCGGGAAAGTAGATATTCGTAAACTCGAACACCATGCACAGAACGATCCTGACGCCTATGGCTACTCAGGTGCGCTGTGCCGCTCCAACCAGGGGATTATGGAATTCGTTGAGATGTTTAAAGCACCGATTAAAGTGCTGCATCCTCTGCTGACCGCCACCCAGGAAGGAAACTACAACGGGACAGAAGGTATCTCCGCCCTGCCGTTTAACGGGATTATTCTTGCCCACTCGAACGAATCTGAATGGGTAACGTTCCGTAATAACAAAAACAATGAGGCGTTCCTTGACCGTGTTTACATCGTCAAAGTGCCTTATTGCCTGCGGATCTCTGAAGAGATCAAAATTTACGAAAAACTGCTTAACCATAGTGAGCTGACCCATGCGCCTTGCGCACCGGGCACGTTGGAAACCCTCTCTCGCTTTACCATTCTTTCTCGCCTGAAAGAACCTGAGAACTCGAGCATTTACTCGAAGATGCGCGTTTACGATGGCGAAAGCCTGAAAGATACCGATCCAAAAGCGAAATCCTATCAGGAGTATCGGGATTACGCCGGGGTTGATGAGGGAATGAACGGTCTGTCCACGCGTTTCGCGTTTAAGATCCTCTCTCGCGTCTTTAACTTTGACCATGCCGAAGTGGCAGCTAACCCGGTTCATCTGTTCTACGTACTGGAGCAGCAAATCGAACGCGAGCAATTCCCGCAGGAGCAGGCTGAGCGTTATCTTGAGTTCCTGAAAGGCTATCTGATCCCGAAATATGCTGAATTCATCGGCAAAGAGATCCAGACGGCTTATCTCGAATCTTATTCCGAATACGGACAGAACATTTTTGACCGTTATGTGACCTATGCGGATTTCTGGATTCAGGATCAGGAGTATCGCGATCCAGATACCGGTCAGCTGTTCGATCGCGAGTCACTGAACTCAGAACTGGAGAAAATTGAAAAGCCGGCGGGTATCAGCAACCCGAAAGATTTCCGTAACGAGATCGTCAACTTTGTTCTGCGTGCCAGAGCGAATAACAGCGGTCGCAATCCAAACTGGACCAGTTACGAAAAACTGCGCACGGTTATTGAGAAGAAAATGTTCTCCAATACCGAAGAGTTGCTGCCGGTCATTTCGTTTAACGCTAAAACCTCGACTGACGAGCAGAAAAAGCACGACGATTTTGTCGACCGTATGATGGAAAAAGGCTATACGCGTAAACAGGTACGTTTACTGTGCGAATGGTATTTGCGCGTACGTAAATCGTCTTAACATAAGTGCCCGGTGGCGCATGCGCTTACCGGGCTTGCAAAATAATGTTCCGTAGGCCGGATAGCGCCAGCGCCATCCGGCACTTACAGACATGGCGAACAGTTGGCAGTACGGGGGGCATATGACCTGGTTTATTGACCGGCGTCTTAACGGCAAGAACAAGAGCACGGTAAATCGCCAACGCTTCTTGCGCCGTTATAAATCGCAAATTAAACAGTCGATCTCCGAGGCCATTAACAAGCGTTCGGTGACCGATGTAGATAGCGGCGAATCTGTCTCTATTCCGACCGATGATATTAGCGAACCGATGTTTCATCAGGGGCGCGGTGGCCTGCGTCATCGCGTGCATCCAGGTAATGATCATTTTGTACAGAATGACCGTATCGAACGTCCGCAGGGGGGCGGCGGCGGTTCAGGTAGCGGACAAGGCCAGGCCAGTCAGGATGGAGAGGGTCAGGATGAGTTCGTCTTTCAGATATCTAAAGATGAATATCTTGATCTGCTGTTCGAAGATTTAGCGCTTCCTAATCTGAAGCAGAATCAGCAACGTCAGTTAACGGAGTTTAAAACGCACCGTGCAGGATTTACCTCCAACGGTGTGCCCGCCAATATCAGCGTGGTGCGCTCCTTGCAAAACTCACTGGCGCGTCGCACAGCAATGACGGCGGGTAAACGTCGTGAACTGCATGCGCTTGAGGCCGATCTGGAAACCATCGCCAAAAGTGAACCCGCGCAGTTGCTGGAAGAGGAAAGGTTACGCAAAGAGATTGCCGAACTACGGGCAAAAATCGAACGCGTGCCGTTTATAGATACTTTTGATTTGCGCTACAAGAATTATGAGAAACGACCCGATCCTTCCAGCCAGGCGGTGATGTTCTGTCTGATGGACGTCTCCGGCTCAATGGATCAGTCGACTAAAGATATGGCAAAACGTTTTTATATCCTGCTGTATCTGTTCCTGAGCCGCACTTACAAAAACGTGGAGGTTGTCTATATTCGCCATCATACTCAGGCGAAAGAGGTTGATGAACACGAGTTCTTCTACTCTCAGGAAACGGGGGGAACCATAGTTTCCAGCGCCCTGAAGTTAATGGATGAAGTGGTAAAAGATCGCTACAACCCTGCCCAGTGGAATATCTATGCCGCTCAGGCATCGGATGGCGATAACTGGGCAGATGATTCACCACTGTGTCATGAAATCCTGGCGAAAAAACTGCTGCCGGTGGTGAGATATTACAGCTATATCGAAATCACTCGCCGTGCGCACCAGACCTTGTGGCGTGAATACGAACATCTGCAATCAACCTTTGATAACTTTGCGATGCAGCATATTCGCGATCAGGATGATATTTACCCAGTATTCCGCGAACTGTTCCATAAGCAAAGTACGACCAGCAATAATTAGCCTAAACAAATCAGTCAGCGCGTATATGTGCTGACTGATTTTATAAATAGTGCCCCATCCTGTTTTTATTTTCCCTTAACAGAGCAGCAGGCAATGTAGTTTAGCTGATGACGTTGCGAACGGAAGAAGCGAAACATTTTCAGGAACCGACGGCGATTTTCGTAAGTGCGTAAACCGTTAAACATAATTTTAATCGCCCCAGTAACTCCCTCATCACGAATTAATCCTCCTGGCGACATCAGCGACATAGCGCCATTCTGCTGCATGACCTGTTCAAAACCGCAGTTGAGAAATAACTCACGCCAGCCTTGTCTGGTCATCGGACTCACGTTTGATTTCACCACCTCCACAAGCTTGCCCTGCTCGCTCGCGTCCAGTCTTTGAGTGGTGAACATAATGTCGTGGGTTAACAGACGACCGCCGGGTTTCAACACGCGATAATATTCGGCAATTAATTTCGCCTTCGCTTTATCGGCATACATTGTCAGCATGGCCTCGTTAATCACCACATCGAAGCTGTTATCCGCAAAAGGAAGGGTACTGGCATTCGCAGCCATCACATGAATGTGATTTTCCAGCCCATTTGCTGCCACATTATTTCTGGCATTTGATAGCGCGGTTTTATCCATATCGATAGCGTAGACCGTACAACCAAAGCGTTGTGCTATCTCTATCGCCGTGGTGGCCATATTACAGGCCACTTCCAGCACCTGGCTGTCGGGCGCCAGCTGTGACTGGCTGAACAACCACTCTGTTGCTTCAATGCCCCCCGGACGCAGACGGGTTTTGCCCAGGCTGGCTAAGAACGTATGGCCCGCTTTTTCAGTCGTGCTCATCTGCCTGTCTCCTTTTCTATAAGTTGCATTATAAATACAATATTAAGAGTTAAAGGTGAAGAGTACGAATGTTTTTTATTACAAAATGTCCTTCCGCGTAGCGTTAGAGAGGAGCTATACCGTGTGATAGACTGAAGTATCAGACTTACAGGGCTGTAAATCATTATGAAATTGCATCATAAAGCGCTCAGGCTCTTTATCTCCGTTAGCGTAATTGTTTTGACGTCTTCTTTTTTGGTTTATGAGCTCATTGCCAGCGATAAAGCGATGAATGCGTACATGCGCTATATCAATGAGAAAGCCGACTCATCATTTCTTTATGATAAGTATACTAATCAAAGTATTGCCGCCCATCTGATGCGCACATTTTCATCCCCTCAGGAACCCGCGTCTGTCGAACAACAAAAAGCACTTTGCAACGCTTTCGACAGCGTTAACGGCACTCATGGACTCAATCTCACAGAGCATAACTACCCGCCATTGCACGGGACGCTGCAAACCACCTCAACGAAATGTAGCGAACAACTTGAAGACATATTCCTGCTGCCCTCTTTTGATAAGGCGGTAAACGCTAATCGTGAGCAGAAAGATTACGGTCAGGGATTAGGTACGCTGGAGTATAAATTCCGATATTACGTCGACCTCAAAAATAACTACGTCTATTTCTATGACCGAATCGACTCGCGCCAATTTGCGATACATAACTGGACGTTTTTGCAAAAAGGCACCCTGGGCATCGACCAGAATGATATTGACGGTATTTTCACGGGGCGTACGGTGATCTCCAGTATTTATCTGGATAACCTGACCGGGAAAAAGGTGATGAGCTTTTTAACGCCGGTCTACTCTACCGGTAAGTTAAAAGGTGTAGTAATGGTGGATATCAACAAAGAGAATTTAAAGAATATCTTTTATACCAGCGACCGGCCTCTGGTATGGCGCTATCTTAACGTTACGCTCTCGGATACCAGCTCCGGTAAAGAGATTCTCGTTCACCAAAGTGAGACTAACCTGTTTCACTATGTTCACTACGAGAAGGACATTCCAGGCGGCATACGCATAACCTTAACGCTTGATTTAATGTACTTTATTGTCTCATCCTGGAAAATCTTCGCTTTCTATCTGCTGGCAACAATTTTGCTGTTGAATCTGGTCAGAACGCATTTTCGCTTGTATCACAACGTCACGCGCGAAAATATCAGTGACGCCATGACCGGACTCTACAATCGGAAAGTTTTAACCCCGACGCTCGAACAACGTTTGCAGCAGTTGGTCAATACGGGCACTCTCGTCACCTTTATCGCCATCGACTGCGATAAGCTGAAAGTCATCAATGATACGTTAGGGCATAAAGAAGGTGATCGGATTATCACTCATCTGGCCAAAGCCATTCAAAGTTCCATTCGCAAAAGCGACTACGCCATCCGCCTCGGCGGCGATGAGTTTTGTATCATCCTCATCGACCATCCCAGTGATTTAACGCCCCGCCTGCTGGAGAGAATTCGCTATAACTTACAAATTATTGCGCATGATATATCCATCAGCTTCTCAGCCGGGGTTTATAATATGCAGCCGAACGACACTATTGATGATGCTTACAAAGCATCTGATGCACAGCTCTATATGAACAAACAGAAAAAACGCGCCGGTGCGTGATTATTTTTCTGCAGGATTTTCATTGTTGTACCAGGAGTAAGTCATGACGGAAGTGAACAAAGGTAACGCAACGCATCAGCGTTTAATTTCGCTGTTGTCAGAGCAAGGCGCAACGTACCGCGTGGTAAGCCATGAAGCCGTCGGCAAATGTGAGGCAGTTTCTGAAATTCGTGGTACCGCGCTCGGCCAGGGAGCAAAAGCCCTGGTCTGTAAGGTCAAAGGCAACGGCGTTAATCAGCATGTGTTGGCAATTTTGCCCGCTGACCAGCAGGCCGATCTCAGTTTGTTAGCGGGTCATATTGGTGGGTTAAGAGCATCGCTTGCCAGCCCGGCGGAAGTCGATGAACTTACCGGCTGTGTATTTGGCGCGATCCCGCCGTTTAGCTTCCACCCGAATCTCAAGCTGGTCGCCGATCCGCTATTGTTTGAGCGTTTTCATGAAATTGCGTTTAATGCCGGGTTGCTGGAAAAATCTGTGATCATGGATACCGCAGATTACCTGCGTATCGCGCAACCTGAATTAATCCCTTTCCGCCGCGAACAATAACGGTCTGCGTTAGCAGTAAAAAACGTCGCATCGTGCGTTAGCCCAAAAAAAATCATAATCATTAAAAAAAGCCTGTTCCGTCACGCGTTTACGCGTACAGTAAGCAGGCTTATTTTTTCTTTTGGCAAGGAAACTACGATGTTTGATGTCACTCTGCTGATCCTGCTTGGACTGGCAGCTCTGGGCTTTGTCAGCCACAACACCACTGTCGCCGTTTCAATTCTGGTGCTGATAATCGTCCGTGTTACTCCGCTGAATACATTCTTCCCGTGGATTGAAAAGCAGGGGCTTACCGTTGGGATTATTATTCTGACCATTGGCGTCATGGCGCCGATCGCCAGCGGAACGCTGCCCCCCTCTACGCTTATTCACTCCTTTGTAAACTGGAAGTCGCTTGTCGCTATCGCCGTCGGCGTTGTTGTCTCCTGGCTTGGCGGGCGCGGCGTCACGCTGATGGGTAGCCAACCTCAACTCGTCGCCGGTTTACTGGTGGGCACGGTTCTGGGCGTGGCGCTGTTTCGCGGGGTGCCAGTGGGACCGCTCATTGCGGCAGGTCTGGTCTCGTTGATTGTTGGGAAGCAGTAGTCAATCCTGCCAGATAACGGCCTGGCGTTTGTCCCAGGCCTTTTTTGAACATGGTGATAAACGCGGTCGTTGAATCGTAACCGAGCATTTGAGCAACCTGCTGTACATTGTGCCCGTCGATTAGAGCTTGCAGCGCCAGGATCAGCTGTAGCTGGTGACGCCAGCGGCGAAAGCTTAATCCTGTTTCTTTGACAACCAGACGAGCAAGGTTACGCTCACTCATGGCAAACACGTTGGCCCACTGCCCCAGTGTTTGCCATTGTGCAGGTTCCTGCGCCATCGTCGCCACCATCTTGCGAATTTTCGGGTGATCGGATACTGGTAACTGCATTTGCTCCTGTGGCTGCTGCGGGAGTTCGTCAAACAACACCTGCGTTAACCGCTGGGTAGCTGGTTCACAGAGCTGGGCATCCGTTTTGTTCGCCAGCGCAAGAATAAGTTCCCGACATAACGGAGCGATTTTCAGCGTGCAGCAACATTCAGGCATCACGACAGCCTGCGGCTCAATAAACAGAAAACACAATTGCGCGCCCACGGTAACGTGGTTGCTGTGTGGAATTTCGCCAGGGATCCACACCGCATATTGCGGCGGCACCATCCACATGGCGTTCTCCACTTCGCAGGTAATTGCACCATGCAACGCCAGGATTAACTGACCTTTGCGGTGTTGATGCAGTGGGCTGAAAAGTTCATCTTCCTGAGCCTGAATACAAAAAGCCACGGCGGCATCGTGGTAAAGATCGGGTTGATACCCATCCAGTCTCAGCCCCAACATAAGAATGTCCTATTTTAGCGATAAACTGTCATTTTAGCTTGATTCATCCATAGTGTAAAAACGCTAAAGTATCGCCTCGCCTGACGATATGAGAAAAAAATGATTATTACACCTTCCTCCCGCGGCAAAAGCGCAGTGCTGCTGATCGCGGGGATCCTGATGATTGCCACCACACTACGCGTCACCTTTACCGGTGCAGCCCCATTGCTGGATGCCATTCGCGCCGACTACGGCCTGAGTACCGCCCAGACGGGACTTCTGACTACCCTGCCGCTGCTGGCCTTCGCGCTGGTATCCCCCCTCGCTGCCGCCGTTGCGCGCCGTTGGGGCATTGAGCGCAGCCTGTTAGCAGCCATGCTGCTGATCTGTGTGGGTATTGCTATACGTTCGCTCCCTTCATCCGGAGCCTTGTTTGGTGGGACGGCAGTCATTGGCTGTGGCATCGCACTGGGAAATGTCCTTTTGCCGGGACTCATTAAGCGTGATTTTTCACAGCATGTGGCAAAGCTTACCGGGGCGTATTCGTTAACGATGGGCGCTGCAGCAGCGCTGGGGTCGGCAATGGTCGTGCCGCTGGCGTTAAATGGATTTGGCTGGCGCGGCGCACTGATGATGTTAATGATCTTTCCGCTGCTGGCGTTATTGATCTGGTTACCTCAATGGCGCCAGACGGCCAATGCCAGCCTCAGTAATTCGCGAGCGTTGCACTCCCGCGCGATCTGGCGCTCCAGTCTCGCCTGGCAGGTCACGCTGTTTTTGGGCATCAACTCACTCATCTATTATGTCATTATCGGCTGGTTACCCGCCATTATGATCAGCCACGGCTACAGTGAGGCACAGGCGGGATCGCTGCATGGTTTGCTGCAACTGGCGACCGCAGCTCCCGGGCTACTGATCCCCCTCGTTCTGTATCGGTTTAAAGATCAGCGTACTATCGCCGCACTGGTCTCGTTAATGTGCGCTGTCGGCGCTGCAGGGTTTGCTGTTATGCCCGGGCAGGCGGCCCTGTGGACCGTGCTGTTTGGCTTTGGCTCCGGTGCCACGATGATCCTCGGTCTCACCTTTATCGGGCTACGTGCAAGCTCAGCGCACTAGGCTGCCGCGCTATCAGGCATGGCGCAATCTGTCGGATATTTGCTGGCCGCATGTGGGCCGCCGGTGATGGGGAAAATTCACGATCTTAACGATAGCTGGCAGATCCCGCTGGTTGGCGTCGCACTGCTCGCTCTCATCATGGCCGTGTTTGGCGTCTGTTCAGGACGCGACAAAGAGATCGCCAGCACGTAATACACCGGGCAGGTGAATAAGCAACCTGCCCAGTTGTTATCCTCTGGCCGCGCACAGCAGTGCCTGGACGAGCGGTACAGGCTTTCCTGCCAGTGCCCCTCGTTCATGCTGAAAAAGCGTCCCGACATAAAACGGATGTGTCACCAGTTCAATAGCGCGAACATCACCAGAGTCATCCCAGCCCGTCACTCGCAGATCGCCGCTTTCAAGCTCAGCAGCAAAAGTTTCCGACACGCCATAGTTACAGTGATACCCCTCTGTAATGACATCCCGTCCGTAGGCTCTGGCGATCAGCGTATTCGCGCGCAGTTCAATATCATCCGTCTTTTCGACCAACGAGCAGGTCAGCGGTGCAATCACCATACGGCCTGAGGTCTCTGTTTCCGCATGCGCAGCATCACGCCAGCCCAGCACATTGCGAGCATACTCGAGAATGGCATGCTGAAAACCGCCACAAGTGCCCAAAAATGGAATGCTGTTTTCGCGGGCGTAACGTATTGCCGTCAGCGCGCCTTCCGGGTGCTGGTAAGGACTGCCAGGGACCACCCAGATGGCATCATAGCCGACTAAATCTTCGCCACTACTAATATCAGATGTGGTGAGCCAGTCATAATCAGCCACTAATTCCAGAACGGCAGCAGCATCATCGATGGCAAGGGGAATAGCCTGGTGCGCCACAATATCGGGGCTGTAATCGCCCACCAGCGCAATGCGAAGCGTATCTTTAACAGGGGAAATTTCCATTAACTTTCCTTATGTCCAGACAATGAGGGACAACATAAGGAGCCTCAGCCTACCGATTTTTTGTTGTTACCACAATCCCTTAAATTGAGAGTCTATGTGGCCAAAATGCTATAATGGTCACGTTTTACGATCTTATTTAGCCGTAGTGAAGACGAGTTCAGTAGCTTAACGGAGCGGATTAAGAGATGAATATTCAGTGTAAACGCGTGTATGACCCGGCAGAAAAAAGTGATGGCTATCGTGTTCTGGTCGACAGGCTGTGGCCGCGCGGGGTGAAAAAAACCGATCTTGTTTTCAATGAATGGGATAAAGCGCTGACGCCCTCATCTGATTTACGTAAGGCATTCCACGCAGATATCATCGATTTTGCTCATTTCTCCGAGCAATACCGCGTAGAACTTGCCCAGCAACAGCAGGAAGGCAAGCGACTCGCGGACATTGCCCGGCAACAGCCGTTAACGCTGCTGTATGCAGCGAAGGATACACAGCAAAACCATGCGCTGGTTCTGGCTGAGTGGTTACGTCAATTGTGACAGCGGGTTATTTGCCCGTTGCCGGATGATCTCTGCGCCAAAGCGCCCATTCATCAATAACTTCGCCACCGGGTAGTTTGCAATCCGACCTTACGCCTTGCGGTGTCTGCACCGCAACCAGCACGCCGCCCTTTTGCTCACAATATACGGATGCCGGGTTCGCCATGCCAATTTTCGGTGGTACTGGTGCTTCAGGTGATGTGGAACACCCCGCCAGCACCAAAATGCCGGGCACAACAATAGAGGCAAGTTTCATATTCACTCCTGTTAAAAACGTTACACTGGAAGAGTACCCCGACTCCCCACCTATCTCCATGTTTTACTGACGAGTTTCAATCCCATGTCTACATTTTGCCCCGGATAGCGTGTTTCATCTTTCCCTCCGATGTTCTATTATGCGGGCAATACAGGACTTATCAGCATTCTGGAGTATTTGCCTCTCATGTCAGACATGATCCTTGCCCGAGTCTCACAATCATTAGCCACAGAGCAGTCTGTTGAGAGTCTGGTTCGGCAACTTCTGGAGATGCTGGAGGTAGTGACTGAGATGGAGTCGACCTATCTTACTAAGGTCGATTTAGATGCGCGTCTGCAGCATATTCTGTATGCGCGTAATAGTAAGCAAATGCAGATCCCCGAAGGGCTGTCGGTGCCGTGGGATGAGACACTCTGCAAGCGCGCAATAGACGCAAACTGTCTGTATAGCGATAACGTTCCCGCGCGCTGGCCAGAATGTACCGCCGCACGCGCGCTGGAGATCACAACCTTTCTGAGTACTCCTGTCCACCTGCCCGATGGCACGTTCTATGGCACCCTCTGCGCCACCAGTCGTCAGCAACAACCGCTTAGTGAACGAGGTGAACAGGTACTGCATCTGTTCGCGGGCCTGATAGCGCAGTCTATTCAGAAAGAATCGCTGGTTGCTCAATTACGTGAAGCGAATGCTGCGCTGATCGCCCACTCCTACACTGACGTTCTGACCGGGCTACCTAACCGTCGGGCAATATTTGAAAATATCGAAACCCTCTTCTCGCTGGCACGCCACCTGAGGCACAAAATTATTGTCGCCTATATTGATTTAGATGATTTCAAACTGATCAACGATCGTTTTGGGCACGAAGTCGGTGACCAGTTTTTGATCCAAATTGGCCAGCGTTTACGCCGTGGATGCAGTGAGAATGATATTCTTGGTCGTCTGGGCGGTGACGAATTTTTAGTCGCCAGCCTGTCAGGGGGAATCGAAATGTCGCCGTGTGTTCGTTTGCAAAGCGTGAAAAACCACTTACAGCAGCTAATTTGCGGTGACTATGACCTGGGTGATATCTGTCTGTATTATCCGGGAGCCAGTCTGGGAGTTGTAGAAATTGACTCGCTGGAGACAGACGTCAACTGTGCACTTCATCTTGCAGACAGTGCGATGTATCAGGATAAGAAACGCCAGGATAAAACCGCTTTTGTCGTACATTAAGCCCTGTTATGCTTAATCGTCTTTAAATTATTCTGGCAGATAAGCGTATGCGACTCGGTATTATTTTCCCCGTTATTATTTTCATTTCCGCTGTCGTTTTCCTGTCCTGGTTCTTTATTGGCGGCTACGCCTCACCAGGAGCATAACGATGAAAAAAACAACGCTTATTATGATTGGCGTGGCCATTATTGTCGTGCTGGGAACGGAACTGGGCTGGTGGTAATCTGAGAAAAAGGCCACTTATCAGTGGCCTTTATTGTCAGTATGTTTGCTTAGCTTTTGATTTTTCTGTAGATAAACAACACCACAATCGCACCAATAACGGCTACGACGAAACTGCCAAAGTTGAAACCATCGACTTTACCAAAACCAAAGAAGGTACTGATCCAACCGCCCACTACCGCACCAACCACCCCTAAGATAATGGTCATAAAGAATCCACCGCCATCTTTACCCGGCATAATCCATTTTGCCAAAATCCCCGCAATAAGACCGAAAATCACCCATGAAATAATGCCCATAATATCCCTCGCTTATGTTTTTAAGTTAACGATTCACTCGTTGTATAAAAGCATAGCATAGCGCTGAAAAATTAAAATTTGTGACCAATATCACCTGTTATTTTCATCTTTTTCTGATCTTTCATAAGGTTAAACCATTCGATGGCGGCATTTGCCCTGACGTAGCTCGTCATTAATGTCGAATCGTCAGTCATTCAGGTCTACTTACTCGCCCTCAGCCCCTGCCATTGCTGGGTTTCCACTTCTGGCACACTTTATGCATAAACAGCCTGTCACTATGACAAATCGTAGTCCGCGATGCGTATCGCGTGGCTCCGTTTACAATTCGCGCTATTTCAGCATTTAACAGGTCTGTTATTGATGAAAAAAATCACCAGTGTATGCCCTTACTGTGGGGCCGGGTGCAAGCTCAAGCTTGTTGTTGAAAATAACAAAATCATCCGCGCCGAAGCCGCAGAGGGTGTAACGAACCAAAACCAGTTATGCCTGAAAGGCTACTATGGCTGGGACTTTCTTAACGACACTCGCCTTCTTACTCCCCGTCTGACTCGTCCGATGATCCGTTATGAAAAAGGTGGGAAATTCACTCCCGTTAGCTGGGATGAAGCCATTCGTTACACCGCAAAACGCTTATCCGATATCAAAAATACCTATGGTCCTCGCGCCATCATGACCACCGGATCTTCACGTGGAACAGGGAATGAGACCAACTACGTGATGCAAAAATTCGCGCGTGGTGTTCTCCATACCAATAATGTCGATTGCTGCGCCCGTGTCTGCCATGGCCCTTCCGTTGCCGGGTTACAGGAAACGTTAGGCAATGGCGCCATGAGCAATTCCATCAGCGACATTGAAAACTCAAAATGCCTGCTGATCTTTGGTTACAACTGTGCCGACTCGCACCCGATTGTGGCTCGCCGGGTGATCAAAGCTCGCCAGAACGGGGCAAAAATCATTGTCTGCGATCCCCGCCGCATTGAAACTGCCCGAATTGCAGACCAGCATCTGCAGTTGAAAAACGGTTGTAACATGGCGCTGGTCAACGCATTTGGCCATGTGCTTATCGAAGAGCAACTTTACGATCGCGAATATGTGCAAAAACATGCCGAAGGCCTGGAAACATACTGGGAAACCGTCAAGGATTACGCGCCTGAAGCCGTTGAACATTTAACGGGTGTTCCCGCACAGCAGGTTCGTCAGGCGATGCGTACTTTTGCCGCAGCGCCCTCGGCAACTGTGATGTGGGGAATGGGCGTCACCCAATTTGGTCAGGCCGTTGACGTGGTTCGTGGCTTGTCGAGCCTGGCGTTGCTGACCGGCAACCTGGGACGCCCTAACGTCGGCGTTGGGCCGGTGCGTGGGCAAAATAACGTGCAGGGCGCGTGCGATATGGGGGTGCTGCCTAACCAGTTCCCAGGGTATCAGGACGTGACCGATTTCACCGTCAGGGAGAAATTCGCCAACGCCTGGGGGATTGACGTTAATCAGATGGATGACAAGGTTGGGACGCGCATCACCGAAGTTCCGCATCTGGCTATCGAAGGCAAAATTAAAGCCTACTACATCATGGGGGAAGATCCGTTGCAAACCGAGGCCGATTTAGGTCTGGTCCGCGAAGGGTTTAACGCGCTCGATTTTATTGTCGTGCAGGATATCTTCATGACCAAGACAGCGGAAATGGCCGACGTCCTCCTGCCGGCCACCTCCTGGGGCGAACACGGCGGCGTCTTTACCTGCGCCGACCGCGGATTCCAGCGGTTTGAACAGGCGATTGAACCTACGGGGGATGTCAAACGCGACTGGGAAATCATCAGTCTGCTGGCCACCGCAATGGGCTATCCGATGCAGTATCAAAGTAACCAGCAAATCTGGGATGAGATGCGCGAGCTATGCCCGCTCTTCTACGGCGTGACTTACGAAAAAATGGGTGATATGGGTCATGTACAGTGGCCATGCCCGGAACTCGATCACCCAGGTACGCCGTATCTGTATGCACACAGCCAGTTTGATACCGCCAATGGCAAAGGTAAATTGTTTGCCGCACAGTGGCGTGCTCCTGCAGAAGTACCTGATGAAAAGTACCCAATGGTATTATGCACTGTGCGCGAAGTCGGCCACTATTCGTGCCGCTCGATGACCGGCAACTGCGCAGCATTGCAGGCCCTGGCCGATGAGCCTGGGTATGTGCAAATCAATACCCATGATGCAGAAAAATTAGGTATTCGTCATCGTGACCTGGTATGGGTCAGTTCGCGTCGTGGCAAGGTTATCAGTCGGGCTGATGTCTCTGAACGCATCAACACCGGAACGGTGTATATGACCTATCAATGGTGGATTGGCGCGTGTAATGAGTTGACCCAGGATAATCTGGACCCCATCTCGAAGACCCCGGAAACCAAATATTGTGCCGTCAATATTGAGCACATTAGCGATCAAGGATGGGCAGAGAAGTATGCCGCACAAACGTATAGCGACATGAAATCACGCCTGTGCGAGGCCATTGAGTAAGTCACCGCCCAGGCCGCCTGAGTCTGACTTCCCAGACTCAGGCTTTTTCTCGTTATTTCGCCAGCTGTGGTTCACTAAAGCGAATGGCAGCTGATTCCACCTGCTTATCCCGCTGCATAAAACCGAGGTTCATCAGAAACAATCCCGCCATAAACGGGAGTTCATACAGCTCTTCAATGAGATCGCCGTACTGCGCATTGTGCAAAAAGATAGGGGCCAGCAGACGATGATGCTCTACCGTATCGGAGATCAAAAATGCACAGGTGGTGATCGCTAACAGCCATAGCGGCAGCGGTTCATTGCGTAAGCGACGGGCAATATCCTGGCGTAAGTGTTTTGATATCAGGACAGGCAAAATAATCATCGCAATCAATACCACTGAGATAGCTCTGAACAGGAGTTTAGGGTGCTCCGGAAAATAATCACGGCCCCAACTGGTACTGCGACCCAGCAACACCAACCACCACACAGCCGCCCAAAGCCAAAATTGTTTCTCGCCTTCCGGACGTGATAAAGGCCGGATGTAGCTGAGAGTAAAAAGCGCACCAAACAGCAGCCATAACGCCTGGCCATTCTCAATCCATCTGACGACAGTACCGTTGAGCAAAGGTAGATTCCAGTTCGCAGTGAACGGGATCGCTACGATGACCAGCCCAAGAATGAAAATGGGTAATGTTAGTCGGGTATTCAGTTTCATAAGCGAGGTTCTGTATTGTGACTGTTTCACGATCATAACCCCTGTGAATGATCCAACATTAGCAATCAATGCGGATTTCTTAAGGTATTCTTAAGAAATCTTTTTCCGGATATTTCCAGGTTTAACACGGACAAAAAAACCGCACTGCGCCATCAAAACGCAGTGCGGTTTATAAATCAAAAACGAAAATATTCAATCAGAGGCAGAGGCTAACATCTACCAGCCGCAGACTTCGTGCTCATTCTCGGTATCGTATGAACGAACCGTATTGACCAGGTCTTTAACCACTTCAGCGGCGACATCCGGAATCAACAGCGACATCGGCGTTTCAGTTTCATAATCGACAGACACGCCATTGCTGTTATTGGTGACTGTAACGGTGTAGGTTGCTTTACCCATGATTTACTCCTTGCCGGTACGCACAACTTTTCGTTGATTTGCGCTCTCCATCAACACTTCGGGCGCCACGAAAAAGTCGATATTAAAGTAGGTATCGTCAGTCATTACTTCGATGTTATGCCATTTCTCCGGTGGAAAAACGCCGAACTGACCGGCTTCGATAATCATCACCTCTTCTGGCTCCGGGCTGTGTTCATCTGCAAATCCGAGATATTTGACCGCCCCCTGCATCACAGAAAGTCGAGGATAAACCCCGGCACGGGTACCCTTATCAAGGTGGCGTTCGAAAATTCCGGCAGGTGCAGTTTCTTTATTCCAGAACGGCGTTGAGCGTGTATGAATATGATTCTGTGGAATTTGAAGCATTTTTCTTCCCTTTTCCAGTCGACAACCAGCGAGTCTTATTGAATCGCTGCTGTGAACAGGGTACGCTTCAAAATATATATTTAAAATACCATTTATTGGTTATAACAATCCCATTTTTCAATGAAGGGAACAGCTTAATACTGAAAGCCCGCCGTCAACAGCGGGCCAATAGCGTTACGACTGAAGCGTCGCCAGACGTGCGGCAAAACCGACAAAGATCAAGCCAATGAGGGAATTCCCAACTTTAGCCAGTTTTTTCTTCGTACGAATATACTGTGTCACAAACGCACCGGAGAAAATAAGGAAGCTCAGATAGAAAAAGCTCACTATTTCAAGCGTCATCGCCAAAATAAAGAACGACAACCCTGAGTGAGTCGCGTTGACATCAATAAACTGTACGAAGAACGATACATAAAACAGAATGGCTTTAGGATTCGTCAGACTCAAAATTAATGCACGTTTGAAAATCGCACCAAACGGAACTTCTTCTGGCGCAGCGTCGCTGGCTTTCGATTTCAGTGTGGCATACAGGATCTTCGCACCGAGATACAGCAGATAAAACGCGCCGAGATAACGAACAATATTGAACAATACGGGTGTTGTTTTGATTAGCGCAGCTACGCCAGCATAGGCCAGAAACATCAATACGGCATCACCGATAAACACACCGCTTGCTGCCAAATAACCACCCTTCACTCCACGACCGACGCTGTTCTTCAGCACAAATATCGTATTTGGCCCCGGTACCAGCACGATAAAAATAGCACCCACCAGATACGTCCAGTAATTCAGAACTCCATACTCTGCGAACACGTTAACCTCTTCCTGAAAAAACACATGCACTTGCTGCGAGACAATATGCTAACGAATGCGCCAGGGGATGGAAAGAGAAGCTTTAGAATATAGCATTCTGTTTCAGTCCGATTGCAACATCATTATTCGTTCCAGATTTGCAACGATGAAACCCACTTTTGCGCCTACCCAATGCCCCGTTTAGCCACTAATGTTTATCAGTAGATTCAGCCCGCAAGGCCCCCTCTCATCACATGGAGAAAGAAAAATGACTATTGCTTATAAACGTCTTGATAAAGATCAGGCTGCCGTACTACTAGTCGATCACCAAACGGGTTTACTTTCGCTGGTCCGTGACATCGATCCAGACAAGTTTAAAAACAACGTTCTGGCATTAGGCGATCTGGCGAAATATTTCAAACTCCCGACGATTCTGACCACCAGCTTTGAAACGGGTCCTAACGGTCCATTGGTTCCTGAGCTGAAAGAACTGTTCCCGGATGCCCCTTACATCGCACGTCCTGGCCAGATTAATGCCTGGGATAACGAAGATTTTGTTAACGCGATCAAAGCGACAGGCAAAAAGCAGCTAATTATTGCCGGGGTGGTGACCGAAGTCTGCGTCGCATTCCCTGCGCTTTCTGCCATTGAAGCCGGTTTCGACGTGTTTGTGGTCACTGATGCATCCGGTACGTTTAATCCGCTGACCCGTGATTCCGCATGGAATCGTATGTCGTCTGCCGGCGTACAATTAATGACGTGGTTCGGTCTGGCCTGCGAATTACACCGTGACTGGCGCAACGATATTGAAGGGCTGGGAACGTTGTTCTCCAACCATATTCCTGACTATCGCAACCTGATGACCAGCTACAACACGCTGACATCCGGGAAATAATGTTCCTGTCAGTGTAATACACAAAAACCCGCCAACATCGGCGGGTTTTTGTGAACAGTTTCAGTCGGGATTAATGGTGCAGCATTTCATCCACCACCTCTTCTCCCTTGAGCTGATAAGGGTAATAGGTTGGCCAGTTATCCATCTCTTCAAGCAAGGCAGCCTGCGAGGTATTACCCATAAAGATATGGAAGTGGCTCGATTTACGTGGCGCAATAATGTGATCGCTGAATTGCACGTATTTCGGCGCGTCGCTGCCAGCGTCTTTACACTCGAACAAATAACGCACACCTTTCTTGCCTGACGTATAGTTCAAAATTTTATATCCGGCATAATCATACTTACACGATGCCACCTTTTTACCGGTATGAAACTCCATTACGCCGTTTTCAATACCAATAGTGTCAACATCGGTCGCGTAGCCCTTACGGTAATAGGCTTTAACCTGCTCTGCCGTTTTGCTCTTGTCTTTCTCCGCTTTCTTTTTGAATACCGGATCCAGTTCGCCACTCACCAGATACGGATAGACAGACTGCCACATGCCATCCCAGTCGGCTAGCGTACGGTTCTGCACATTTTTTTCATCAAAAACGCCTTCTGCCGCCTTTTGTTCTATTTCGGTCATTGGTGCACCATGGGAATGGTGACCATGCGCCAGTACCTGGCTACTAACAAAAAGCATCCCCAGAACGACTGCCAATTTTTCCAAATGCATAGCCAAAATTTCACCCTCAAATCATTTGCGAGTGGAATGTTATAATATAACATATCAATTAAATCAATAGGCCAGCTGCAAGCCCTTGTCTCATTTCACGCTACAATGAGCTTGCTGGAACAAAGCTGATCAAGCAGGGCCTGCTGATGGCTGATAATCAGCATAGCCAATGGCCGACGCTGACATTCTTCAAGCAGCAGCGCCCAGATATCCCTTTGAATGGAAGGATCGAGCTGGGCGGTAATTTCATCGGCAATCAGAAAACGCGTACGCGGGTCGAGCGCCCGCAGTACGGCAATTCGCGCCAGCTCACCGCCCGAAAGTTGTCCGGGACGACGCGTTAGCCACTCCGGCTTAATATGCAGTCGGGCAAGCGTTTCTGCATCTGGCCGCCATGCATCATGAACCGCATCACCGGTACTCCGTCTGGGGTTAAAGGTTAATTCCGGATGCTGCGGTACAAGCTGCACCGGGCAATATTGATGGCGCGGCAACGGTTGGTCATCAACCAGAACGTCGCCGGACGTCGGCTTTTGCCACCCCGCAAGCACACGTCCCAGCGTTGTTTTTCCGGTTCCACTGGGTGCGCAAATCCCAATGCGCTCCCCTGGTGACAACGAGAACGAGAGATTTTGCCACAGTATTTTACCTCCCTGACGAATGAACACATCACGACAGCACAGCATACCGCTCTCCAAAAAGTTGATTTCTTTCGGGCAGCGCTCGCCATTGCCGTTTTAGATGTTCACTAATTTCACCGCGTAAAAGCTGTTCCCGGCTAACATTATCCGACACCGTTCCTTGATGCAGCGCGACAATGCGATCTGCGTGACGTGCAGCCAGAGTGAGATCATGTGTCACCCATAAAACGCCCGCGCCCCGCTCACACAGGCCGCGTAGCTGTTCCAGCAGTTGATTTGCCAGAGGCGCATCAAGCCAGGCGGTAATCTCATCAGCAAGAATATAACGAGCCTGGCTGAGTGCGGCATGACACGCCAGAATGCGTTTGGCCATTCCTCCCGAAAGCTGACGCGGGAAAGCCTCTAACACGGTGGTTTCCAGATGATGACGTTCGAGCAAGTGTTCAATTTGCCCTGCATTCCACGCCTGACCGGAAAGCTGGCTGGCTCTTCGTAAATGCTTTTCAATAGACAGCAGCGGATTCAGCGCCTGCACACCTTGCGGAACATAACTAAACGTACTGCCACGGCATGCCCTGATGTCATTGTTATCCAGCATTTTCCCATTAAGGGTGATATTGCCATGAAAGCGCAAATTTTCCGGCAACAGATCGAGTAAGCATTGCAGCAGCAGGCTCTTACCCTCACCACTGCCCCCCACTAACGCCACCATCTGGCCCGACGCAACATCAAAAGAGACATCCTGCAGCAACGAGGACCATTTTTTTGCGCCGTACCAGCGATAACGCGCCACTTCCAGCGAAATCTGTCGCAAACTCAACATGCATCACCTCTCAACCATAAACGATGTACCGCCCGGGCAAGTTGATCAAATAGCATCACAAGGAGAAATAGCATCAGCCCTGGAAACAGCACCAGCCACCAGTCGCCATGACTGATAAACCGCAGCGCATCTGCCAGCAACAGTCCCAGCGAAGGTTCGTGGGGTGCCAGCCCGAAGCCAAGGAAACTTAACGCTGCACTGTGCAATACCGCATGAGGGAACATCAGCAACGTTCCCGTTAACCACTGGGGCAATAGCGCAGGTAAATAGTGATGCCGCCAGCAGTAAAAGTGGCCATGCCCCAGTCGCCAGGTGAGTGTCAGGTAATCACTGTGGGCAACGCGTTCCGCTTCAGCACGTAAAATCAATGCCAGCCGCGGCCAGTGTGTGAGCGCAACCGCCATAATCACCCCGCTTTTCCCGCCGCCCAAGGTAAAACAGATCAAAATCAGCAGCAGAAGGTGCGGCATGGACAACATCGCATCGGTGATCAGACGCATGACGACATCCAGGCGTGGGTGCAGACGGGAAATCGCCGCCATCAGTAACGCAATGAATCCGCTGCACAGCGCCGCGCCAATACCGATTTGCAGGCTGGTTAGCGCCCCCTGAAAGCAACGAACCCACAGGTCGCGCCCCAGATTGTCGGTACCAAACCAGTACAGCGCATCAGGCGGAAGATGACGCACAAGAAGATTCACGTTCAACGGATTATCCAGCATAGCTGCGCCATATACTGCAATAAATAACAGGCCGCTCACGGATAGCAGAAGACGAACAAGCGTCGGCGTCGGGTTATAGAGCATCAGGTCGCTCCAGCGCGCGATTCAGAACATGGACAAACCAGGCAGAGAGAGAGTTACCAATAAACACCAGCACGGTACTGAACAAGACAATCCCCATCAGTAACGGCAGGTCACCGCGTAATCCGGCATCGATGGTAGCCTGCCCCAGCCCCGGATAGGCAAAAACTTTCTCAGCCAGCAACGCACCGCCCAACAGTTCGCCCAACGAGGCAAACTGTAGACATAGCGCTGGCGTGATGGCGTGTCGCAGAACCTGGTGACGCAACAGCGACCACCCCTTGTCACCCTGCGAACGCGCAAAACGAACAAATTCGCTTTTCATCACGCTGGCGATACTTTCCCGCGTGTGCAACGTAATTTGCCCCAGCCCCAGCAGGCTAAGTGCGCAAACAGGGAGAACCAAATGGCGCAGACGTTCAGTCAGCGTTGCCATATCGCTGTTATTTCCCGGTTCCCACGCACAACAGACCGGGAACAGCGGCCAGCGTACCGCAAATACTGCCAACAGCAGCATGCCAATCCAAAAGGTCGGTAAGGAAGAAAGCAGATAGCTAAGTCGGCAGATGGCTTTATCCGGCCAACGGTTCAGGTAGCGGCCGGCAACAAACCCCATTGTCGTTCCCAATAAACCGGAAACCAGCCACGCACCGCTCAGCAGCGCAAACGAGGTCGCAAACCGCTCCTTAATCACGCTGGCAACAGGGGCATTAAACAACATCGAGTAACCAAGGTCGCCCTGTAGCACGCGTAAGAACCAGTGGAAAAAACGCTCCCACAGGGGTTGATCCAGGCCCCAACGAGCAGCAATACGTGCATATTGCTCCGGCGGAACATGCAGCAAATCGTTGCCAATATAGGCCCGGATTGGATCGACCGGCGAAAAGCTGAGCAAGATGAAAGTGCCAGCCGCGACCAGCACTAACAACACTATCAGCCGTAATACATGGCCTAAAACAGACTTCATCAACGGCAGGTCCAGGTCCATTCGTCCAGATTATTGAGCAGTGACCAGCTACCGTGAATTTCCGGTGCACCTTTGCCCAGATCGATGCACGGATTCGCCAGATAGGTGTGCTGAATATTCAGCAGCCATGCCCATGCGGCATCCCCTTGTACGCCTGCGCCTTGTTTACCATCCCACTCAACCTGTTGCCAGAAAGGCAACGCTTTTTGCCAGTCTGGTGCATCAATGGCCTGCTTGAGATGTTGCTCGACCACCGGATTGCTGTAGTAGCCCGGGTTGTAATACTCCACACCCGCCGCCTGCCCGCTGTAGTGATGGAAAAGCTCCATCGGGTCCAGGCTTCCCCAGCCAAACAGCGTAGGATTAGCATGCATATGACGTTCAACGGTTTCCCAGCTACCCGACTGCAGCGAAATCTGAATACCCACTGGCTCCAGCATCGCACGTACGGCCTCGGCTAAATCCCGGCGCGTACTGTCGCCGCTGGCGTACCACAACGTCAGACGCGCCTCTTCACCGTCTTTCACCCGTACGCCGTCTTTGCCCACTTTCCAGCCGGCCTGATCCAGAATCGTCCGGGCTTTTTCAGCGTCGCCATCTTTGAATGACACCGAAGTCCCCTGCCATGGCAACCCCTGAACCGCGCTATACGCGGGGATCGCATGCCCCTCCATAACCTGCCCGGCAAGCTGCTTACGGTCAATGGCGTAATTGATCGCACGCCTGATAGCAATATCGGCTGTAATATCGTTCCCAACCGGATAACCATTAGCATCTTTCTTCCCAGCCGGAACCATTGGGAAAACAATACCGCGGTTTTCTACACTGTCGCGAACCCACAGTTTTAAATTCTGCTGTGCGGGCGCCACCGCCATCGACGGCGCAATACGTACCAGTCCCAGTTGGCCACTACGCGCTGCGGCGTATGCGTTATCCTCATCGAGGAATACAAACACAAGCCGGTTGAAATCATTCTTCTTACCGGCATACCACGGGTTTGCTTCCACGATCAGTTGCTGCCCTGGTTGAAAGCTCACCAGGCGGTAAGGACCTGCGCCAATCGGATTTTTGGCAAATGTTTTTTCGTCATACTGTTTTGCCGGAACAATACCTAACGAACCGAGCACGTTCACAAAAGTGCTCTGCGGATGGCTAAGCGTAATTTCTGCCGTGCGGTTGTCTATCACGCGGGCATGGGTGAAATTCCCCATGTCAATTTTCCCACCACTTTTTGCGGCTTTGTTATAGGTGAAGACCACATCTTCAGCCGTTAGCGGCGAACCATCAGAGAATTTGAGATCGGGCTTAAGCGTCAGCGTCCAGGTTTTGCCGTCGGCACTGGTCACCACTTTTTCCGTCAGCAGGTTTCCCCAGCTCATATCCGCATTTTGCTTTAACACAGGTGCATGCAACAACAGATAGCTGCCATGACTCCAGCCCAACATTGGGTCAAATCCCTCCGTCGGCTCGGGCCCAATGGCCAGTTTTAACGTCTGGCCTTCGTCTGCATTTTGCGCAGCGAGGAGTGGTGAGGTTAATGCGAGAGTCAGTGCGCACGTCAGCAGTGCCAGCTTGCCTTTAATCATTCTCTTATCCAGATTTACGTTATTTTTATCGCGTTTAACGAACAATTTACGTTAGACGGTCTCCTGGGGAAGGGATTATGGCGGACAGCAATGTCGAAAAAAATGATGCAGCGCAGAAAAGTATGACGATTTTTAAAAAACATCATACGACTTTCTAATACCCGGTACTTTCACCTCTCACTTCGCTGAAGTGCCTAAGCAAAATCACCGTATTTACTCGCCTTTATATTAAATAAGAAGCAATAGTTGCAGGAAAAACTATTCACCAGCTTCGGTTTTTACCTACCTCAAATTCATGACAATTTATGTATATTTATTAAAGAAAGACACAATAAGTGACAAGTTATGTAAATATATAATGATAATTATTTGTATTATCATTTTCATCAATTATCTTACTGCCTTTGAATTTTTAACAAAGGAAGTTTGACTATGCGTTTAAAACCTGTTGCCTCTGTCGTTCTGTCCTGTATAGGGTTTACCAGCCCCTTTGTCTTCGCTGAAGACGTGATGGTAGTAACCGCTTCTGGTTACGAAAAAAAGATCACCAATGCGGCTGCCAGCGTTTCCGTTATTTCACAGCAAGAGTTACAAACCAATAAATATAACGATTTAGGTGAAGCTCTGCGTTCTGTGGAAGGTGTGGATGTCGAAAGTAGCACGGGTAAAACCGGCGGTCTGGAAATTAGCATCCGTGGTATGCCCGCCAGCTATACCCTGCTCTTGATTGACGGTATCCGTCAAAATGGTAGCAGCGACGTGACACCGAACGGCTTTTCAGCCATGAACACCAGCTTTATGCCTCCACTGGCGGCAATCGACCATATTGAAGTGATCCGCGGTCCGATGTCGACGTTATACGGTTCCGATGCCATTGGCGGCGTCGTCAATATCATCACCAAAAAGAGCACCGATAAATGGAGCACGTCCATTAATACCGGCGTTAACCTGCAAGAAAGTAATAAATGGGGTAACAGCACTGTCGCCAACTTCTGGTCAAGCGGCCCATTGATCGCCGGTGTACTGGATATGCAAGTTCGCGGCAGCACCACGCAGCGTCAAGGCTCCAGTGTCACTTCGCTGAGCGATACCTCTTCCACCCGCGTGCCGTATCCTACGGAATCTGAGAATTACAATATCGGCACTCGCCTGGACTGGAAAACCAGTGACAGCAATACGTTGTGGCTGGATCTCGATTCCGCCAGACAACGCTACGATAACGATGATGGACAGCTTGGCAATCTGACCGGCGGATATGATAAGACGCTGCGTTATGAGCGTAACAAAGTGACGCTCGGCCACGATACCGCATTAACATTTGGTACCTGGAAATCCTCTGTAGGCTGGAATGAAACCGAGAACAAAGGCCGCCAGTTGGTCTCCTCGGCACTGACACCAGAGAACGCGAGCCGGGCCGGCGACGCACGTGAACTGAAGAACACCAACGTTATTTTGGATTCCATGCTGCTGACGCCGTTAGGTGACTCGCACCTGTTGACTCTCGGGGGAGAATACTGGGATGCCCGCATGAAGGATGGTGTCGTGCTGGCCAATACCGGCGAGACATTCCACCAGAAAACATGGTCGGCCTATGCTGAAGATGAATGGCATATCCTCGATTCTCTGGCCTTAACCGTGGGGACTCGCTATGAACATAATGACGTCTTTGGTGGGCACCTCAGCCCACGTGCCTATATGGTCTGGGACGTATCCGATGAGTGGACCCTCAAAGGCGGCGTCACAACGGGTTATAAAGCGCCATCACTCAGCCAACTTCATAATGGCATCAGTGGCGTAACGGCACAGGGGACGGTCAATACCGTCGGGAACCCGAACCTTAAACCTGAAGAAAGTACCAGTTACGAAACCGGGCTTTACTATGAGAATGACGCTGGGCTGAACGCCAACGTCACGGGTTTCTATACTGAATACAAAAATAAAATCGTTTCGTATTCTATCGATGATAATACCAACAGCTACACCAACAGCGGTAAAGCAAGAACCGATGGTATCGAGTTTGCCAGTACATTCCCGCTATGGTCGGACTCGCTGAGTTTATCTCTCAACTACACCTATACCCAGAGCAAGCAAAAAGATGGCGAGAATAAAGGCGCGCCACTGAGTTATACCCCGAAACACATGGCGAACGCCCGTCTGAACTGGCAGGCAACGGAAGATATGAACGCCTGGCTGAGCGCTCGCTACCGCGGTAAGGCTCCACGCTATACGGAGAATTACGACAACCTCAGCGCCGTCCAAAAGGCGGTGTATGACGACAAAGGTGCAAATTTAAAAGCCTGGACCGTTCTGGACATGGGGATGTCTTATAAACTGACCAAAGAACTGACGCTGAATACGGCGGTGAACAACGTGCTGGATAAAGACTTTAGTGACGTCACGCTGTATCAGGTTGGCCGCAATAGTACTTATGCAGGCGACTACTATCAGACTGCACAATCCACGACCGGATACGTCAACCCGGGCCGTAACTACTGGGTATCCTTAAACTACCAGTTCTAGTTTTGCTTACCTCTGTTGGCCAGGCTATAACTGATAGCCTGGCCGCTATCAGCATGTATTCGTAAGCGGATTGTCAGTATTGCGCATACGTAAGGAGAGACAATGCCCTTTTCAACCACTGAGCGTCAGGCACTTCTGTCATTAAAAGGCGTTGGCCCCAAAGTCATCGAGCGGCTTGAGCAACTTGGTTTCCACTCGCTTGCCGATCTTAAAAACTCTACTGTCGACGATATTACCCAGCAAGCGGCGTCAATGGTCGGCTCGACATGCTGGAAAAACAGTCCGCAAGCGAAAGCGGCAATTGCCAACGTCTTAGCGCTGGCAAGTACGTTGTCGTTACGCTGATTTAGCATATCGCCAGGGCACGAGGAACGGGCGTTATTTAACCGTTTCTGATTTTCCCATTGATACCCGGCTGCGGTTTACCAAACAGATACCCTTGCGCGAAATCGCAGCCCAAAGCCTGAAGGCTCGCCAGCTGTTCCTCTGTTTCGACACCTTCTGCAACAGCTTTCATATTCAGCGATTTCGCCATACCAGTAATAAGCCTGATGATATTAAGGGCGTCTTCCTGCGTAGATATCGAATGCACAAAGGACTTGTCTATTTTGATTTTATCGAAAGCAAGCCGACTCAGTCGCGAAAGAGAAGAGTATCCGGTACCAAAATCATCGATGGAGATTTTTACCCCCAGAGCTCTGAGCTTGTTAAGCGTATTCATCGGCGTATTGCTCTCCGTAAAGAGAGAGGATTCCGTCACTTCCAGCTCGAGACGGTCTGCCGGAAGTCCGGTTTCTTTCAGAATGGACAGCACGATTCCGGCAAAGGCCTTGCTGCTTAGCTGGACAGGTGAAACATTGACTGAAATTTTAACCGGTACGGTCCAGGACGCTGCTTCCCTGCATGCAATTTCAAGCACAGATTTTCCCATCTCGTTAATCATTCCTGTTTTTTCTGCAACAGGAATAAAACTATCCGGCGACAGAAGCCCTTTTAGAGGATGTATCCAACGAATAAGGGCTTCATAGCTGTAAATTTCCTGGCTGAAAGAATCGACAATAGGCTGATAATAAACCACGAATTCTTTATTCACTATGGCCATTGCCATATCATGCTCAAGAGTTCTGCTTTCTTGCAGCTTTTCTAACATCCGCTGTCGGAAGACTTTTATTTTACCCGAGCCTTCATTTTTCGCTTCATAAAGCGCCAGATCGGCAAATTTATAAAGATAGTCGGAACGGCGTTCAGTTTCAGAGATAACAATACCAACACAAGTGGTTATATTTATAATTGCGTTATAAATAGTGTAGGGTTGGTTGATAAAATCACATATTTTTTGGGCTCGGGAAACAGCATGACTCTCTGTCAGACCGCTCGAAAGAAAAGCAAACTCATCGCCGCCTAAACGATATAGCGTGTCGGAACCCTGGCTCATAGAAATCAAACGATGGGATATCTGACGTAATAACATATCACCGGCATCATGGCCATACGTATCATTTACCTCTTTGAATCGATCTAAATCGAACAACATCACCGTCACAGAGTCATTGTTTTTTTCTGCCATCTCGATGGTTTTATTTAAATCCCCCCAGAACAACTGGCGATTGTTCATCTCGGTGAGAGAGTCGTGATAGACGTCATACTCCAGTTTTGCATTCTGGATCTGCAGTTTTTCTTTAGATTCCTGAAGTTCCTCAGCAAGGCACTTAACCTGGAGATGTGCTCTCAAAATGTTTCTGTTCTGAAAAAAAATCAGAACCCCCAGTATCGCACTCAATATTATAAGCAATACTGAAATAGCTGAATAAATATAATACAGGGTTTGAATATTAATATTTGTATTATTAATCGAGCTAACATCTTTATCTAACGCACCGGATGAAAGACGGGCTAGCGGTGCATCAAGCGCATGCATTTCTTTCAGGTATGCCTTGAGTTCTGAACGATTCATTTTCTCAAGATGAACATCCAGATAATTAAGCATTTTTTCAAGCTGTATAGCCAGTTCATAATGCGCTTGATTGCTCTCTATATAATGCCCTAAATCACCTTCCTTTATTAAATCGCTCTGGCTGAGCATAATATCGAGACGCAGGCGCACAGCATCGAGCGTCATCGTATCATCACTAATGTAGAGACCAAGCCACGATTCAAATCGGTAATATTCTGATACCATTTGAACAGCAGACCATGAGTCGGTGTAGTGAGTCAGTTTCTGTAGTTCTTGTTGTCTTTCGTGCACAAGAAAAGATATATATCCGGTAGATATAAAAAGGAAGAATATAATGCCAGCCAGTATTCTGTTCATGATGGTCCTCTGAACCCCTACTCAATTTTCATTGAGCTGACCTGCCATGCTGACCTTGAATAAAAAATCTGATTATTCAGTTCAGGAATGCTGTCATAGGGATACACGATGAATAGTGGGCCTTTATCACGGATGCGCATATATTCTCCGTTGATTTTTAGAGCAAGAATAACATTATATTTTTTGAAATCACTGAGTGGGATAACGGTGGTGTAGTCATTGAGCGCAGTGACTTTAACAACAGAACCTTTTGCCCCGACATAATCCATGAGCTTTTGCAGTGAGATACCCGTAAAGGTAGTGCGTCCATTATACCAGGGTGAGGAGGTCTGGAAACTTACCGTGCCCAGATTCTCGAGACTGGCGATATCAAAAATGGCTTTCCCGTCTTCATTGGTATTTTCTATATTACCGGACACTGTTAAAAGGACTTTACCGACAGGTTTGGAAAGTTCACCGGCCCAGGCCTGGGTAGTGACGACAAAGCTTAACAACATGACAATTAACCGCATTCTAACCTCACCAATCTATCGAATGTAAGAGAATTATAATTTAGTTATTATGCTATTTACACATGCTGCCCAGCGATTATTGATACTGTAAGCATCCCCATCTTTTAGCCCATTAAAATCAAAGAGTTAATCTAAATTTATTTTTTGACATTGCTTAAAAAAGGCCATTGCTGTTATTTGCGACACAGTAAATTTCGCTACCACCGTACAAAAAATAAGCTGCCTGTTTAAGTGGTAAAAATAAACACACATAAATATAAAGGTCTATTTTTTCAGGCAACAGCAGGATATTGTTTTTCCGGCAGAGGGTTTCACGCCTCTCATCGAATGAGTGCTGTGCAATGAATCACCAGAACCTGGTTTTGCAGCTCATCTATAAAAAATATGATTGCTTGTCGGGTCGAGATATCCTGGCAAGAACCGCGTCATTGAGCTTACAGACCAGACGTAAATATCAATTTGTGTTCGCCAACACTAATCACAAATACCATGAGGGTAAAAAATACAAATCTGGCGTAGAGCCCCGGCAGGTTTAAAGCGGTTTTAATCGCCACCGAATTCCATTGAAAAAAAAACGGGAACCACCCGGTTCCCGTTCTCACACAACCCAGAATCTGGATTACATGTTTTCGATGATCGCGTCACCAAACTCTGAACATTTCAGCAGCTTAGCGCCGTCCATCAGACGTTCGAAATCGTAAGTGACGGTTTTCGCGTTAATCGCGCCTTCCATACCTTTAACAATCAGGTCAGCCGCTTCAACCCAACCCATGTGGCGCAGCATCATTTCTGCAGACAGGATGATGGAACCTGGGTTCACTTTATCCTGGCCTGCGTACTTCGGTGCAGTACCGTGGGTTGCTTCAAACAGCGCACATTCGTCACCAATGTTGGCACCCGGTGCGATACCAATACCACCAACCTGTGCTGCCAGCGCATCGGAGATGTAGTCACCGTTCAGGTTCATACACGCGATAACATCGTACTCAGCGGGACGCAGCAGGATCTGTTGCAGGAACGCATCGGCGATAACGTCCTTAACCACGATCTCTTTACCAGTTTTCGGGTTCTTGATTTTAACCCACGGACCGCCATCAATCAGTTCACCACCGAACTCTTCACGCGCCAACTGGTAACCCCAGTCTTTGAACGCGCCTTCGGTGAATTTCATAATGTTACCTTTATGAACCAGGGTAACAGAATCACGATCGTTAGCGATGGCGTACTCAATCGCTGCACGAACCAGACGCTTGGTCCCTTCTTCGGAACACGGCTTGATACCGATACCGCAATGTTCCGGGAAGCGGATTTTCTTCACGCCCATCTCTTCGCGCAGGAATTTAATCACTTTCTCAGCATCAGCGGAGTCAGCTTTCCACTCAATCCCCGCATAGATATCTTCTGAGTTTTCACGGAAGATGACCATGTCGGTCAGTTCTGGGTGTTTAACCGGGCTAGGTGTACCCTGGTAATAACGCACCGGACGCAGGCAGACATACAGGTCAAGTTCCTGACGCAGGGCAACGTTCAGAGAGCGAATACCGCCGCCAACTGGAGTGGTCAGTGGGCCTTTGATGGCAACACGATATTCACGAATAAGATCAAGGGTTTCAGCAGGCAGCCAGACGTCCTGGCCATAAACCTGAGTGGATTTCTCACCGGTGTAGATTTCCATCCAGGAGATTTTACGCTCGCCTTTATAGGCTTTCTCGACAGCAGCATCGACAACTTTGATCATCGGTGGGGTTACATCAACGCCGATACCGTCGCCTTCAATGAACGGGATAATCGGATTTTCAGGAACGTTGAGTTTGCCGTTTTGCAGGGTGATCTTCTTACCTTCCGCCGGAACAACTACTTTGCTTTCCATTCACCTCTCCTTCGAGCGCTTCTGGTTCTGCTCGTCTGTCATCGCGCTGCATGTGCGTTTGCGTCCTGCTGCACGAATGCGTTAGAGCAATTTTTTGTTAATGTTTTGTAATGAGCATGTCAATACTACCCTAATGTTTGCCGCCATGAAAGACACTCGTTCTTAGGCTATAATGCGGCAATTGATATAATCTGAAAATACCATGCAAAAAACTTCTTTTAGAAATCACCGGGTTGAGCGATTCAGCTCACGACAAGTCACCAGGCAGCGTAAAGAAAACCAGCCAAAACGCGTGGTTTTGTTCAATAAACCCTACGATGTTTTGCCGCAATTTACGGACGAGGCAGGCAGAAGCACGTTAAAAGATTTTATTCCCGTGCCGGGAATCTATGCTGCGGGCCGACTCGACCGGGACAGTGAAGGGCTTTTGGTGCTGACCAATGACGGTGCACTGCAGGCCCGTTTAACACAACCCGGAAAGCGCACCGGGAAAATTTATTACGTGCAGGTTGAAGGCGAGCCAACTGCAGAAGCGCTGGATGCGCTACGCACAGGCGTAACGCTTAACGATGGCCCCACGCTGCCCGCAGGCGTTGAAGTGGTAGAAGAGCCTGCATGGCTGTGGCCGAGAAACCCGCCCATTCGGGAGCGGAAAAATATCCCCACCACCTGGCTGAAAGTGATCTTATATGAAGGCCGCAACCGCCAGGTTCGCCGCATGACAGCCCACGTTGGATTCCCGACGCTGCGTCTCATTCGCTACGCCATGGGGGATTACACACTGGATAATCTCGCCAATGGTCAATGGCGGGATGTAACTAACTGAATAAGGAACAGGTATGTTCAAACCGCACGTCACGGTCGCCTGCATTGTGCATGCAGAAGATAAGTTTTTGGTCGTTGAGGAAACAATCAATGGCAAAGCCTTGTGGAATCAACCAGCAGGACATCTGGAAGCGGATGAGACGTTAGTGCAGGCCGCCGCGCGCGAGCTCTGGGAAGAGACAGGTATCCACGCACAGCCACAGCATTTCATTCGAATGCATCAATGGATTGCGCCGGATAAAACGCCCTTTTTACGTTTTCTGTTTTCTATCGAGCTTGCCAATATGTGCGCTACCGAACCTCATGACAGCGATATAGATTGCTGTCACTGGGTCAGCGCAGAAGAGGTTCTCTGCGCGCCAAACCTGCGCTCACCGCTGGTTGCGGAGAGCATTCGCTGCTACCAGAGCGGACAACGCTACCCGCTGGCGATGATCGGTGAATTTAACTGGCCGTTTACAGAGGGTGTCAAGTAAGGGGCTGCGTGCTAGAATATGCCGCCTTGAAGTTCAATGTCGTGAGTATTCCTATGTCTGAAAGCCCAAAAAAAGTGATCGTCGGCATGTCCGGCGGTGTCGATTCCTCCGTTTCTGCCTGGCTGTTGCAACAACAGGGTTATCAGGTAGAAGGCCTGTTCATGAAGAACTGGGAAGAGGACGATGGCGAGGAATATTGCACAGCAGCCGCCGACCTTGCGGATGCTCAGGCTGTCTGTGACAAACTCGGCATTGAGCTGCATACCGTCAACTTTGCCGCAGAATATTGGGACAACGTCTTTGAACTGTTCCTTGAAGAGTACAAAGCGGGTCGTACGCCGAACCCGGATATTCTGTGCAACAAAGAAATTAAGTTTAAAGCCTTCCTCGAATTTGCCGCTGAAGATTTAGGTGCCGATTACATCGCCACCGGTCACTACGTGCGTCGCGCGGATGTCGACGGTAAAAGTCGATTGCTGCGTGGGCTTGATGGCAATAAAGACCAAAGCTATTTCCTCTATACCCTCGGCCATGAGCAAATCGCGCAAAGCCTGTTCCCGGTTGGCGAACTGGAAAAACCGCAGGTACGTAAAATTGCCGAAGATCTGGGTCTGGTTACTGCGAAGAAAAAAGACTCCACCGGCATCTGCTTCATCGGTGAACGTAAGTTCCGTGAGTTCCTCGGTCGTTACCTGCCAGCACAACCCGGCAAGATCATTACCGTTGACGGTGAAGAAATTGGCCAGCATCAGGGGCTGATGTATCACACCCTGGGGCAGCGTAAAGGTCTGGGTATTGGCGGAACAAAAGAAGGTACCGAAGATCCATGGTATGTGGTGGATAAAGACGTTGAGAACAACATTCTGGTTGTCGCTCAGGGTCATGAACACCCGCGCCTGATGTCCGTTGGCCTGATTGCACAGCAATTACATTGGGTCGACCGTCAACCGTTCACCGGCACCATGCGCTGCACGGTGAAAACCCGCTATCGTCAGACCGACATTCCGTGCACCGTTAAGGCACTGGATGCCGAGCGTATTGAAGTCATTTTCGATGAACCCGTCGCGGCGGTAACGCCGGGTCAGTCGGCGGTCTTTTACAATGGCGAAGTGTGCCTCGGCGGCGGCATTATCGAACAACGATTGCCTCTGCCGGTATAATTATTTACACATTTGATACAAGGAAGCAGTGAACGTGGCAAAGAATTATTATGACATCACCCTCGCCCTGGCAGGCATTTGTCAGTCGGCACGCCTGGTGCAAGAACTGGCGCACCAGGGGCATTGTGATGCCGATGCATTACACGTTTCACTGAACAGCGTCATTGACATGAATCCCAGCTCTACGCTGGGCGTGTTTGGCGGCAGCGAGGCCAACCTGCGTCTCGGTCTGGAAACGATGCTCGGCGTGCTCAACGCCAGCAGCCGTCAGGGGCTGAACGCGGAACTTACCCGCTATACATTAAGCCTGATGGTACTGGAGCGTAAGCTTTCAGCCGCCAAAGGCGCCATGGACACGCTGGGAGACCGTATCAACGGCTTGCAGCGCCAACTGGACCATTTTGATTTGCAGTCAGAAACACTGATGAGTGCGATGGCCGGCATTTATGTTGACGTCATCAGCCCACTCGGCCCGCGTATTCAGGTCACTGGCTCCCCGGCTATCCTGCAGAGCCCACAGGTTCAGGCCAAAGTACGCGCTTCATTGCTGGCTGGCATTCGCGCTGCCGTGCTCTGGCATCAGGTAGGTGGCGGCCGTCTGCAACTCATGTTTTCTCGTAATCGCCTGACGACTCAGGCAAAACAAATTCTTGCTCATTTAACCCCGGAGTTGTGATCTATGGAATTATCCTCACTGACCGCCGTTTCCCCTGTCGATGGACGCTACGGCGATAAAGTCAGCGCGCTGCGCGGGATTTTCAGCGAATACGGTTTGCTGAAATTCCGTGTACAGGTTGAAGTACGCTGGCTGCAAAAACTGGCCGCGCACGCAGCGATCAAGGAAGTTCCTGCTTTTGCTGCCGACGCAATCGGTTACCTTGATGCGATCGTCGCTAACTTCAATGAAGAAGATGCTGCGCGTATCAAAACCATCGAGCGTACGACCAACCATGACGTGAAGGCAGTTGAGTATTTCCTGAAAGAAAAAGTGGCGGATATCCCGGAACTGCACGCTGTTTCCGAGTTTATCCACTTCGCATGCACCTCAGAAGACATCAACAACTTGTCTCACGCGCTGATGCTGAAAACGGCGCGCGACGAAGTAGTCCTGCCGTACTGGCGCCAACTGATTGATGGCATCACCGCGCTTTCTGTTGAATATCGCGATATTCCCCTGCTCTCCCGTACTCACGGTCAACCTGCCACCCCGTCAACGATGGGCAAAGAGATGGCAAACGTGGCGTACCGCATGGAACGTCAGTATCGCCAGCTCAACCAGGTTGAAATCCTCGGTAAAATCAACGGTGCTGTGGGTAACTATAACGCCCACATCGCCGCTTACCCGGAAGTTGACTGGCATCAGTTTAGCGAAGAGTTCGTCACCTCGCTGGGCATCCAGTGGAACCCCTACACCACGCAGATTGAGCCGCACGACTACATTGCTGAGCTGTTTGATTGCATCGCCCGTTTTAACACCATTCTGATCGATTTCGATCGCGACGTCTGGGGTTACATTGCGTTGGGTCACTTCAAGCAGAAAACTGTTGCCGGTGAAATTGGTTCTTCCACCATGCCGCACAAAGTAAACCCTATCGATTTCGAAAACTCTGAGGGTAACCTGGGCCTGTCTAACGCGGTTCTGCAACACCTGGCGAGCAAACTGCCGGTTTCCCGCTGGCAGCGCGACCTGACCGATTCAACCGTTCTGCGTAACCTGGGCGTGGGCATTGGCTATGCGCTGATCGCCTATCAGTCCACGCTGAAGGGTGTGAGCAAACTGGAAGTGAACCGCGATCATCTGCTGGATGAACTGGATCATAACTGGGAAGTTCTGGCAGAGCCGATCCAGACCGTGATGCGTCGCTATGGCATTGAAAAACCGTACGAGAAGCTGAAAGAACTGACTCGCGGCAAACGCGTTGACGCTGAAGGCATGAAGCAGTTTATCGATGGTCTGGCACTGCCGGAAGACGAGAAAACCCGCCTGAAAGCCATGACGCCGGCCAATTACATTGGTCGCGCCATCACCATGGTTGATGAACTGAAGTAATCTGCACTCCGCCAGATGCTGAACAGAAGCCGGATAAGCGTAAGCGATTCCGGCTTTTTATCGCCGCATTAACATCCCTTCCCCCGGTTTATTAAATGTTTATCCCCACTGCCACATAATCAGCGTTAAACTATTCGTACCATGAATTTAGGGAGAAACAATGATGCGCGTGCTGGTTGTTGAGGATAATGCATTATTACGCCACCACCTTAAGGTTCAGCTACAGGATTTAGGCCACCAGGTGGATGATGCAGAAGATGCAAAGGAAGCAGACTATTTTCTTAATGAACACTTGCCGGATATTGCGATCGTCGATTTAGGACTCCCCGATGAAGACGGACTGTCACTGATCCGCCGCTGGCGCAGTAATGACGTTTCATTGCCCATTCTGGTGTTAACTGCCCGTGAAGGCTGGCAGGACAAAGTGGAAGTGCTCAGTGCCGGTGCAGATGATTACGTCACAAAACCGTTTCACATTGAAGAAGTGGTTGCAAGAATGCAGGCATTGATGCGCCGCAATAGTGGTCTGGCCTCGCAGATAATCTCGCTTCCGCCATTTCAGGTGGACCTTTCTCGCCGCGAACTGTCCGTGAACGATGAAGTGATCAAACTCACGGCGTTCGAATACACCATTATGGAGACGCTGATCCGTAATAGCGGCAAAGTCGTTAGTAAAGATTCGCTTATGTTACAGCTCTACCCGGATGCTGAACTGCGTGAAAGTCACACCATTGATGTCTTAATGGGACGTCTGCGCAAGAAAATTCAGGCGCAATATCCGGACGATGTGATCACCACGGTACGTGGGCAAGGTTATCTTTTTGAACTGCGCTGATGAATAAATTACTGCGTCATTTTTTCCCGTTATCACTGCGGCTGCGCTTTTTGCTGGCAACCGCAGGCGTTGTACTGGTCCTCTCGCTGGCTTACGGCATGGTGGCTTTGGTTGGCTATAGCGTCAGCTTTGATAAAACAACATTTCGTCTGCTACGTGGCGAAAGTAATCTGTTCTATACCCTGGCGAAATGGGAAAACGGCAAAATCAATGTCGAGCTACCTGAAAATCTCGATATGCAAAGCCCTACAATGTCGCTGATTTATAATGAAAACGGTAAGCTGCTCTGGGCCCAACGCGACGTACCCTGGCTGGTACAACGTATTCAACCAGACTGGCTAAAGACAAATGGTTTTCATGAGATTGAAGCCAATGTCGACGCCACCAGCACATTGCTACGCGAGGATCATTCGGCGCAACAGAAGCTAAGAGAAGTCAGAGAAGATGACGATAATGCAGAAATGACCCACTCCGTGGCAGTGAACATCTACCCTGCCACCGCCAGAATGCCACAACTGACCATTGTGGTTGTTGATACCATTCCTATTGAGCTCAAACGCTCATATATGGTCTGGAGCTGGTTTATTTATGTGCTGGTTGCCAATTTACTGTTGGTTATCCCGTTGCTGTGGGTTGCAGCCTGGTGGAGCCTGCGACCTATCGAATCACTGGCGCGCGAAGTCCGTGAGCTTGAAGAGCATCATCGCGAGATGCTTAATCCTGCCACCACGCGTGAACTCACCAGTCTGGTGCGTAACCTCAACCGCTTATTAAAGAGCGAACGTGAGCGCTACGATAAATACCGTACCACGTTAACCGACCTCACCCACAGCCTGAAAACACCGTTGGCCGTATTGCAAAGCACGCTACGCTCGATGCGTAATGAGAAAATGAGCGTGAGCGATGCTGAACCCGTCATGCTGGAGCAAATTAGCCGTATTTCACAGCAAATTGGCTATTATCTGCATCGTGCCAGCATGCGCGGCAGTAGCGCCCTTCTCAGCCGGGAATTGCATCCGGTTGCACCGTTGCTGGATAAACTGACCTCTGCATTAAACAAGGTGTACCAGCGTAAAGGGGTTAACATTAATCTCGACATTTCGCCTGAGACAAGCTTTGTGGGTGAACAGAACGATTTCGTCGAAGTGCTGGGCAACGTCCTGGATAACGCCTGTAAATATTGCCTGGAATTTGTCGAGATCTCAGCGCAATTAACGGAAGACCATCTGCACATTGTGGTAGAAGATGACGGCCCCGGTATTCCACACAGTAAACGTGAAGTGGTGTTCGACCGTGGTCAGCGCGTGGATACCTTACGCCCCGGGCAAGGCGTGGGTTTGGCTGTCGCACGTGAGATCACCGAGCAATATGACGGGCAGATTATCGCTGGCGACAGTCTGCTGGGCGGAGCGCGCATGGAAGTTATTTTCGGCCGCCAACATCCGGGACAAAAAGACGAGTAATCTTTACATGTAATAAATATGTGCTGACTTCACGCTTGAGGTTAAGTATCCGTTATAATCGGTTGCAGATACCAGCCTGCGGGATGCTCATTATGGAATACCAACTCACTCTTAACTGGCCCGATTTTCTTGAACGTCACTGGCAAAAACGCCCGGTGGTCTTAAAACGCGGCTTTAACAACTTTATTGATCCACTCTCCCCTGACGAACTGGCTGGGCTGGCAATGGAAAGCGAAGTCGACAGCCGGTTGGTCAGCCACCAGGATGGCAAATGGCAGGTTAGCCACGGTCCTTTCGAGAGCTATGACCATCTTGGTGAAAGCAACTGGTCACTGCTGGTCCAGGCCGTAAACCACTGGCACGAACCAACTGCCGCGCTGATGCGGCCATTCCGTGAATTGCCGGACTGGCGCATTGACGATTTGATGATCTCATTTTCTGTACCCGGCGGTGGTGTTGGCCCGCATCTGGATCAATATGATGTGTTCATCATCCAGGGAACCGGTCGCCGTCGCTGGCGTGTGGGTGAAAAACTGCAGTTGAAGCAGCATTGCCCGCACCCTGACCTGCTCCAGGTTGATCCGTTTGAAGCCATCATTGATGAAGAGCTGGAGCCAGGCGATATTCTGTATATTCCACCTGGATTCCCGCACGAAGGCTACGCGTTAGAAAACGCGATGAATTACTCGGTAGGTTTCCGCGCACCGAATACCCGGGAGCTGATCAGCGGATTTGCGGATTACGTTCTGCAACGCGAACTGGGTAGCACGTACTACAGCGATCCAGATCTACCGCCGCGCGACCATCCAGCAGACGTGCTGCCACAGGAAATGGACAAGCTGCGCGAAATGATGCTGGGGCTCATTAACCAGCCGGAGCATTTTAAACAGTGGTTTGGCGAGTTTATCTCTCAGTCGCGTCATGAACTGGACGTTGCGCCGCCTGAGCCGCCTTATCAGCCTGACGAAATCTATGATGCCCTGAAGCAAGGCGATGTCCTGGTCCGTCTGGGTGGATTGCGTGTACTGCGCATTGACGATGACGTTTATGTAAATGGTGAGAAAATTGACTCCCCTCACCGTCCGGCGCTGGATGCGCTCGCCAGCCATATTGTTCTGACAGCGGAAAACTTTGAGGATGCACTGGAAGATCCGTCTTTCCTCGCCATGCTTGCCGCACTGGTGAATAGCGGATACTGGTTCTTCGAAGGGTAACCTATTGAGAGTGCGCCGGATGGCGCTTCGCTTATCCGGCCTACGGGATACGATATTTGTAGGCCGGATAAGCGAAGCGCCATCCGGCATCTACCGGCAAAAGCGGCTACTGTTTCGCCGTCAATTCCGCAATTCGCACAATCACCTGCACGGCTTTTTCCATGCCTTCCAGTGTCACAAACTCATGCTTACCATGGTAGTTATAGCCACCGGTGAACAGATTCGGGCAAGGTAATCCCATGAACGACAGTTGCGCGCCGTCGGTACCACCACGAATGGGTTTAAGATCCGGCTCAATGTCACAATCGCGCATTGCCTGCTGGGCGATATCCAGCACATGCGGATGCTCGATCACTTTTTCACGCATATTGTAGTAGCTGTCTTCAATCACCAGCTCGATATAGCAGTCCGGATGTAACCCTTTACCGACCTTTTTGGCAATATCCATGATTTTGCGTTTACGCGCTTCAAACTGCTTACGGTCAAAATCGCGGATAATGTAGTGCATATCAGCCCGATCAACCGTCCCTTTCATGCTTGCCAGATGGTAAAAACCTTCATAGCCTTCCGTCGCTTCCGGGCTTTCATCGGCGGGAACTTCGGCATGGATGCGAGCCGCCAGCGACAGCGCGTTCACCATCACCCCTTTTGCCGTACCCGGATGCACATTGTTACCGACGATCTTGATATTGACCGACGCGGCGTTGAAGTTTTCAAACTCCAGTTCGCCCACGCCGCCACCGTCGACGGTATAGGCCCACTGCGCATCAAATGCTGCAACGTCGAAATGCTTTGCGCCTTTACCGACCTCTTCATCTGGCGTAAAGGCCACGCGGATATCGCCATGCGGAATATCTTTTTGTATCAACACAGCCAGTGCGGTCATGATTTCGGCGATACCGGCTTTATCATCCGCACCCAGCAGCGTTTTGCCATCTGTGGTGATCAACGTCTGACCCAGAAGTTGATGCAGCACCGGGAACATCACCGGCGACAAAACCTCATCGCCAATACCGAGCGCAATATCGCCGCCGCGATAGTTTTCGACAATTTGCGGATTAACGTTTTTACCGCTGAAATCCGGTGAGGTATCCACATGGGAAATAAAACCGATCGCGGGAATATTGCCTGCAACGTTAGCGGGCAACGTTGCCATCAACGTCCCCTTGTCGCTCAAGGTAATATTGACCAGCCCCATCTCTTCGAGTTGCTGCTTAAGCAACTGCAATAACTTCCACTGTCCTTCAGTGCTGGGTACCTGCCGCACGCCCGATTTTGATTGGGTGTCCAGCGACACGTAGTGTAAAAAACGCTCAAGTAGTTTATCCATGCAGTCACCCTCACTTTTTGTGACAACATTATCAATAAGCAACAAAAGACAAATATTGCGTCAGGTCACTTTTATCCCCGCAAGTGAGAATATTTCTCCCTGACATCCCCTCTGACTATAGGGTTAAGTCAGTAATTCGCAACAAGGATTGGCGATTACAATGGTTTGCCGTAGAATAACCGCCCTCATTAAGAGTCATCAAGGTGGTTAACCACAAACCCCGCATCGGTCAGCCATCCGTTGCGTTTACATGGGACAGAGTAAAAAATTGAATAAACAACCGCGTTCGCTTTCTCCATTGGTGCAATTAGCGGGAATTCGCAAAAGTTTCGATGGCAAAGAGGTGATTTCCAGCCTGGATTTGACCATCAACAATGGCGAATTTCTCACGCTGCTCGGCCCCTCTGGCTGCGGTAAAACAACCGTTCTTCGCCTGATTGCCGGTCTGGAAACGGTTGATTCCGGTCATATTATGTTGGACAACCAGGACATCACTCACGTTCCTGCGGAAAACCGCTACGTGAACACCGTCTTCCAAAGCTATGCGTTATTCCCCCACATGACCGTGTATGAGAATGTGGCCTTTGGTTTACGCATGCAGAAAACCCCCGCAGCCGATATTCCTCCTCGCGTTACTGAAGCCCTGCGCATGGTGCAACTGGAAGAGTTCGCTCAGCGAAAACCGCATCAACTCTCCGGTGGCCAACAGCAGCGCGTGGCGATTGCCCGTGCGGTGGTCAATAAACCGCGTTTACTCCTGTTAGATGAATCTCTCTCTGCGCTGGACTACAAACTGCGCAAGCAGATGCAGAACGAACTGAAAGCGTTACAGCGTAAGCTGGGTATCACTTTCGTCTTTGTCACTCACGATCAGGAAGAAGCGCTGACGATGTCAGACCGTATCGTGGTGATGCGTGACGGCAAGATTGAGCAGGACGGTACACCGCGCGAGATCTACGAAGAGCCGAAAAATTTGTTCGTTGCCGGATTTATCGGCGAGATCAATATGTTTAACGCCACGGTGATAGAACGTCTGGACGAGCAGCGCGTTCGTGCTAACGTTGAAGGCCGCGAGTGCAATATTTACGTCAACTTCGCGGTGGTTCCCGGACAGAAACTGCACGTTCTGTTACGCCCGGAAGATCTGCGCGTGGATGAAATCAACGACGATAATCATATCGAAGGCCTGATCGGCTACGTGCGCGAACGCAACTACAAAGGCATGACGCTGGAGTCGGTTGTGGAACTGGAAAATGGCAAGATGGTGATGGTCAGTGAATTCTTCAACGAAGACGATCCTGACTTTGACCACTCTCTCGACCAGAAAATGGCGATTAACTGGGTAGAAAGCTGGGAGGTCGTACTGGCTGATGAAGAACACAAGTAAATTCCAGAGTGTGGTGATCGTCACCATTGTCGGTTGGCTTGTGTTGTTTGTCTTTCTGCCCAACCTGATGATCATCGGTACCAGCTTTTTGACCCGCGACGACGCCAATTTCGTCAAAATGGTCTTTACGCTGGAAAACTATACACGCCTGCTCGATCCGCTCTATTTTGAGGTGCTGGTTCATTCCCTCAATATGGCGCTGATTGCCACGCTCGCCTGCCTGGTACTCGGCTACCCGTTTGCCTGGTTTTTGGTGAAACTGCCGGAAAAAGTGCGTCCACTGCTGCTGTTCCTGCTGATTGTTCCGTTCTGGACCAACTCACTTATCCGCATCTACGGACTCAAAATTTTCCTCAGTACCAAAGGCTATCTCAACGAATTTCTGTTGTGGCTCGGCGTTATCGATACTCCTATTCGTATCATGTTTACCCCCAGCGCGGTGATTATCGGCCTGGTGTACATCCTGCTGCCGTTTATGGTGATGCCGCTCTATTCCAGCATTGAAAAACTCGATAAACCGCTACTGGAAGCCGCGCGTGATTTGGGTGCCAGTAAACTTCAGACCTTCACCCGCATCATTATTCCGTTGACGATGCCGGGAATTATCGCCGGATGTCTGTTGGTTATGCTGCCAGCCATGGGGCTGTTTTACGTATCCGACTTAATGGGCGGGGCGAAAAACCTGCTGATTGGTAATGTGATTAAAGTGCAGTTCCTGAACATCCGCGACTGGCCGTTTGGTGCCGCCACCAGCATTACGCTGACCATTGTGATGGGGCTGATGCTGCTGATCTACTGGCGCGCCTCGCGCTTGCTGAACAAGAAGGTGGAACTCGAATGATCGGTCGGCTGCTCAGAGGCGGTTTCATGACCGCTATCTACGCGTATCTGTATATTCCAATCATCATTTTGATTGTGAACTCCTTTAACAGCTCGCGCTTCGGCATTAACTGGCAGGGTTTTACCACCAAATGGTACGGGCTGCTGATGAACAACGACAGTTTGCTGCAGGCGGCACAGCACTCACTGACGATGGCCGTGCTCTCCGCGACCTTTGCCACCCTGATCGGTTCACTGACTGCGGTCGCTTTATATCGCTACCGTTTTCGTGGCAAACCATTTGTCAGCGGCATGTTGTTTGTGGTGATGATGTCGCCGGATATCGTGATGGCAATTTCGCTGCTGGTGCTGTTTATGCTGATTGGCATTCAACTGGGCTTCTGGTCGCTGCTGTTTTCACATATCACGTTCTGCCTGCCTTTTGTGGTCGTAACGGTCTACTCACGTTTGAAAGGCTTTGACGTACGTATGCTTGAAGCAGCTAAAGACCTGGGTGCCAGTGAAGTGACCATTCTGCGCAAGATCATTCTGCCACTGGCCATGCCGGCGGTAGCTGCAGGTTGGTTGCTAAGTTTTACGCTGTCGATGGATGATGTCGTGGTTTCGTCCTTCGTCACCGGACCCGGCTATGAAATTTTGCCATTAAAAATCTACTCAATGGTTAAAGTCGGTGTATCACCAGAGGTGAATGCACTGGCAACCATTTTGTTGGTTCTGTCGCTGGTTATGGTGATTGCCAGCCAGCTTATTGCACGTGATAAAACCAAGGGCCGTTAAGGCCCTTAATTCAGGGGACGTTAAATGATGAAAAAATGGTCACGCCACCTGCTCGCGGCGGGTGCTCTGGCACTGGGCATGAGCGCCGCTCACGCGAATGACAACAACACGCTTTATTTCTACAACTGGACCGAATACGTTCCGCCAGGATTACTGGAACAGTTCACCAAAGAGACCGGCATTAAGGTAATCTATTCGACCTACGAGTCGAACGAAACCATGTACGCCAAGCTCAAAACCTATAAAGACGGTGCGTACGATCTGGTGGTGCCTTCCACCTATTACGTCGACAAAATGCGTAAAGAAGGCATGATCCAGAAGATCGACAAGTCGACGTTAACCAACTTCCACAACCTCGATCCGGAAATGCTCAATAAGCCGTTTGACCCGAACAACGACTACTCAATCCCGTATATCTGGGGTGCAACGGCCATTGGTATTAACAGTGATGCCATTGATCCCAAAACCGTGACCAGCTGGGCTGACCTGTGGAAACCGGAATACAAAGGCAGCCTGCTGTTAACGGATGATGCCCGCGAAGTGTTCCAGATGGCGCTGCGCAAGCTGGGATACTCCGGCAATACCACCGACCCGAAAGAGATTGAAGCTGCGTATAACGAGCTGAAGAAGCTAATGCCTAACGTTGCGGCGTTTAACTCTGACAACCCGGCCAACCCGTATATGGAAGGTGAAGTCAATCTGGGGATGGTGTGGAACGGCTCCGCATATGTTGCGCGTCAGGCAGGTACACCGCTGGAAGTCGTCTGGCCGAAAGAAGGTGGGATTTTCTGGATGGACAGCCTGTCTATTCCGGCAAATGCTAAAAACAAAGAAGGTGCGCTGAAGCTGATTAACTTCCTGCTACGCCCGGACGTGGCGAAAGAAGTGGCGGAAACTATTGGTTATCCAACGCCAAACCTGGCGGCACGCAAGCTGCTAAGTCCGGAAGTCGCGAATGATAAAACCCTGTACCCGGATGCAGAAACCATCAACAGAGGGGAATGGCAGAACGATGTTGGTTCCGCCAGCGCCATCTATGAAGAGTATTATCAGAAGCTGAAAGCAGGACGCTAATTGCCCTCCTCGTAGGCCGGATAAGACGCGCCAGCGTCGCATCCGGCGCATCATCACTGCCCGATGGCACTGCGCTTATCGGGCCTACGCCATCCGTGCTCACAGACCTTTCAATAACTTCTCAACAAACTCGGGTACCACCTGGCTTGCCGGGCCGTAATACTTCTCTTCGAACTCGCTACCCACCTGGCTTGGCTCCAGATTTAACTCCACCGTATGCGCCCCATGCAGACGCGCTTCGTGGACAAAACCCGCAGCCGGATAAACATGCCCTGACGTGCCAATGGCAATGAAAACATCTGCCATCGCCAGCGCCATATAAATTTCATCCATCCCCAGCGGCATTTCGCCAAACCAGACAACGTGCGGTCGCAGGGGCGCAGGGAACTGGCAGCAATGGCATTTGTCTTCTGGCGTGACATCCCCTGTCCAGTCTAAAATCTGCCCGCTTTGCGAACAGCGAACCTTAAGAAGCTCGCCGTGCATGTGGATAACGTTCTGACTTCCCGCACGTTCGTGCAGATTATCAATATTTTGCGTTACCAGTAGAAAGCGATCACCCAGCTCGGCTTCGAGTTTTGCCAACGCAATATGCGCCGCGTTTGGCTGAATTTCGGGCTGTTGCAACTGGTGACGACGGGCGTTATAAAACGACTGAACCAGTCCAGGATTACGGCTAAATCCTTCCGGCGTTGCCACATCCTCAACCCGATGTTCTTCCCAAAGACCATCCGCAGCACGGAAGGTACGAATCCCTGATTCAGCGGAAATTCCCGCGCCAGTCAGGACTAACACCCTTGGTTTTTCCACCAGTTCAGGCACCACTCTGTCTCTGAAAAAGATCCGTTGACGCAGGCGATCGCGCAAATGGCGTTTATTTTTACGAAAACGGCTTAATCGATGACCCCGACGCGACAGCATAACAACCTCTTTGTATTAATCGGTAAGATGTAGGAAAGCGGCTCCGCGCATCCCACCCGCATCACCGTGTCGTGCCTGCTCAATACGCGGCACACGGGCAACGGGCAGCAAATGACGTGGCAGCCTGCCCGCCAGTTGCGTCGTAATAGCGGTAAAGTTCGACAAGCCACCGCCAATCACCACTAAATCTGGATCGACGATAGTCAGGATATTCCCCAGGCAAACGGCCAGCAAATCCAGATAACGCTCTACATGCGCATGCGCGTGTTCATCGCCTTGCTCCCAGAGGGTGATAATTTCACGGGCATCCAGAGGTTGATGGTAGTAATGCTGGTACAACCACGCAAATCCGCCACCGGAAAGATAACTTTCGATGCACCCCAGTTGACCACATCCGCAACGACGCAGCGGGAAATCAAATCCCATCAACGTCAACGCATCAACAGGCAAACGGATATGACCGAACTCGCCGGTAATATAGCTACGTCCAGTGATAGACTTTCCGTTAAGCACCAGGCCACCACCGACACCGGTGCCGAGGATTAAGCCCATCACTAACGGATACTGGGTGAACTCATCGTCCCAGGCTTCGGAGAGTGCAAAACAGTTGGCGTCATTATCCAGACGCACATCACGATCCAGTCGTGCGCTGAGATCGGCCCGCAGCGGTTTGCCACTGGCAGCAGGAACGTTGGCTGCATACAGCGTACCGTCCTCCGTTTCCGGCATACCAGGAATGCCGATGCCAACCGAACCTTTAATGCCAAACCGCTGGTCTGCTTCCTGCACCAAATTGCACACCGCATCAAGGAAAGCGTCATAACTGTCACGCGGCGTAGGGACGCGCGTTTCCCATTGCAAACGACGTTGATTATCGAATACGCCTAACGCAATTTTAGTCCCACCGATGTCAAATCCGTAATACATCACCGCTCCTTGATGCAGCATGAATGCTTTAGTGTATATATTGTTATTGGCCGCTAAGTACTCTCGCAGGATCAATATTGCTGGCGCGACGCGCCGGATACCAACTCGCCAAAAGACTCAGCACTAATGCTGTCACCAGCACGTAAATCACATCCAGCCAGTGTAATTCCGATGGCAGGAAGTCAATGAAATAGATATCGCCGGAGAGGAACTGATGGCCGATAAGCGCCTCGATTCCGTTTATGATCGGTGTCAGTTGCAGCGAGACAACCACCCCAATGACGACGCCGATCAGGCTACCGAACAGACCCGCCAGCAGTCCATACCAGACGAAGATGGCGCGGATCAGTCCGTCTTTCGCCCCCAGCGTTCTTAATACCGCAATATCGCCGCTTTTGTCTTTTACCGCCATCACTAACGTTGAAACGATATTAAAGCAGGCTACGCCAATCACCAGCACCATCGCCAGATACATAATGGCGCGGATCATCTGGATATCGCGATACATATAGCCGTAAGTACCGATCCAGCTCTTAATATAAACATAGTTATTGGTCACTTCGCCCGCATCTCGCACCAGCTTATTGGCGTTAAACACGTCGTTAACTTTCAGCGCAATCCCGGAAACGCTGGAACCCATATCCAGGTACTGCTGCGCGTCTTCCATTGGGATCATGGCGAAGCTGTGATCGAGCTGACCGCTCAGTTGCAAAATTCCCGTCACGTGCAAACGCACGCGTTTGGGCTGCTGTAACTTATGATCCGCACTGGCGTTGGGGATCATAATTGACACCCAGTCGCCCTGCTTCACCTTCAGCGCATCGGCAATACCCTTACCAATGATGATTTGTTGCTCACCGGCTTTAAAATTATCCCAGGCGTGGTTTTGCACGAAGGATGGCAGTGCGCTTAAACGCTGTTCCTGTATCGGGTCAACGCCCTTCACCTGCACCGCGCGTAAGTTCGCCCCACTCTCCACCAGCCCGGTAAAGTTAATATAAGGTGCCGCAGCGACAATGCCTGGAACCTTCTGTACCTTGTCGAGCGCTTCCTGCCAGTTGTTCCACGGCTGATTTACCGCTTCAATCTCACCGTGCGGAACCACGGCCAGAATACGGTTGTTCAACTCTCGCTCAAATCCGTTCATGGCGCTTAGACCGACGATCAACACCGCCACACCCAATGCAATACCGACGGTAGAAATCACGGAAATCAGCGACACCATGCCACCGCGCCGCCGACCGCGGCTAAAGCGCAGACCAATCAATAATGATAAAGGCGATGCCATTACTCAGCCCCCATCAGGCTCAGTTCAGCCGTCAGGCGACCATCGCGCATTTCAAGCTGGCGGCTCATGCGCTTCGCCAGTTGCAGATCGTGCGTCACCACCAGAAATGCCGTGCCCTGAGAGCGGTTCAGCTCACCCAGCAGTTCGAAAATGCTGTCCGCGTTTCGCGCATCAAGGTTACCCGTTGGCTCGTCTGCCAGTACCAGGCGCGGGTTATTCACCAGCGCACGGGCGATGGCTACGCGCTGGCGTTCGCCGCCCGACAGTTCAGACGGGCGATGACTGGCACGGTGATCCAGCCCAACCGCTTTCAGCATGTCACGTGCGCGCTCGGTAATTTCAGCCGGCTTCTTCTTGCCAATCAGTAACGGCATCGCCACGTTTTCCAGCGCGGTAAAGTCTGGCAACAAATGGTGGAACTGGTAAATAAATCCGAGCTTCTGATTACGCAGTTCCGCTTTCGCCGCTGACGAGAGTTTGCTCATCGGCTGACCGCTAAAAATGACGTCGCCGGAAGTCGGTGTATCCAGCCCGCCGAGCAGATGAAGCAGTGTACTTTTGCCGGAGCCTGAGCTGCCGACAATCGCCATCATCTCACCCTCGCCGACGCTAAAACTGACATCGTGCAGAACATCAGTCTGCACCGTGCCTTCCTGATAGCGTTTGCACAGGTTGTCGCATTGCAACAGGATCTTATTCATAACGTAAAGCCTCAGCGGGTTGAGTGGCGGCAGCGCGCCAGGAAGGATAAAGCGTAGACAGCAGCGCGATGGCCATCGCCACCAGCGCAATGACGATCACCTGCAGCGGCTCAATAGCAACCGGCAACGCGGCACCGTCCAGCAGCACGCCGATAATCGGCATCAGGTTGTTCAGTTGGCTGGCAAGCAATGCGCCCAGCACCGCGCCCAGCAGCGCGCCGATAATTCCGGCACTGGCCCCCTGAACCATAAACACCATCATGATTTGCCGCGGCGTTAGCCCCTGCGTTTGTAGAATCGCCACTTCCCCTTGCTTCTCCATTACCATCAGACCCAACGAGGTAATAATATTAAAAGCCGCAACTGCCACGATCAGGCTAAGCAGCAGCCCCATCATGTTTTTCTCCATGCGCACGGCCTGGAACAGTTCCCCTTTGCGCTCGCGCCAGTCCTGCCATTTGGTGCCCTGCGGCAGCGTTTGCTGGCTCAGCGTGTCAACTTTTAACGGTTCGTTCAGCCACAGACGCCAGCCGGTAATATTGCCCACCGGATAGCGCATCAGGCGGGAAGCATCCTGAATGTTGGTCAGCATCTGGTAGCCGTCTACTTCGCTGTTGGCGGCGAAGGTGCCAATCACCGTAAACAGACGCTGGCTCGGCAGGCGTCCCATCGGGGTAAACTGACTGGCCGAAGGCACCATCACGCGAATTTGATCGCCACGGTTCACGCCCAACTGCCCGGCAAGCTGCTCACCGAGGATGACATTATACTTACCCGGCTGCAGATCTGTTTGCTTCACATTGACCAGATACGGCGTGAGAGGGTCTTTTTGCGCCGGGTCGATGCCCAGCATCACGCCGACCGCCACGCTACGCGCACTTTGCAGCACCACATCCCCCGTAGTTATCGGTGCGACGCGGTTGACGCCGTTCAACACCACGGCTTTTTCCGGCAGTTGCTGCGGGTTCAGAGAACCCTGTTCAGACGAGAGAACGGCCTGAGGCATCAGGCCAAGGATATTGTTTTGCAGCTCGCGCTCGAAACCGTTCATCACCGACAACACCGTGACCAGCGCCATTACCCCGAGGGTAATGCCAATGGTGGAGAGCCAGGAAACGAAGCGACCGAAGCGATCTGCTGCACGCCCACGCATATAACGCAGGCCAATGAATAGAGCGACAGGTTGGTACATGAAATCCGTCTGGTTGCTGTTAGCAAAGTCACGAGTATATAAGCGAAAGCAGAATGGGTAAATGACTGAACCGTAAGTGTTCGTCAGCACTTGTCCTAAAAGTATAAATAAATCAATCCGCTAAAGTTATCTCTCTTTCCTTAAGTCCAGCTCCCTGATCTTTATCTTAAAAAAACAAAATGCAGACAGTTACGCATTACAGCCCACCGCGAGTTGCGCAGGATGGCAGGCTATAGCAATCAATATGGATACGCCGTCTCGATGATTAAAAAAGAACTATGGATTAATCAGATCAAAGGGTTATGTATTTGTCTGGTGGTAATTTATCACTCGGTAATCACGTTTTACCCACACCTCACTACGTTTCAGCATCCGCTTTCAGAGATACTGAGCAAATGCTGGATTTACCTGAACTTGTACCTGGCGCCGTTTCGCATGCCGGTGTTTTTCTTTATTTCGGGGTATCTGATCCGTCGCTATATCGATAGCGTCCCGTGGACAACCTGTCTGGATAAACGAATCTGGAGCATCGCCTGGGTGTTGGTGCTTTGGGGAGTGGTACAATGGCTGGCGTTAGTCGCGCTCAATAACTGGCTGGCCCCGCAGCGCGATCTGAACCATACCGCCAACGCCGCCTATGCCGGTTCGATCAGTGATTTTACCCACGGGATGCTCACCGCCAGCACCAGCTTGTGGTATCTGTACGCACTGATTGTTTATTTTGTTTTGTGTAAGCTTTTCAGCCGCTGGGCGGCGCCATTGTTGGCGTTATTTGTCGTGTTGAGCGTGGCGATCAATTATGTCCCGACGCCGTGGTGGGGAATGAACAGCGTCATTCGTAACCTGCCATACTACAGCCTCGGCGCGTGGTTTGGTGCAACGCTGATGGCATGGATCAAAGAGGTTCCCCTGCGCCGCCATTCTGTGCTTTTTCTGGTTAGTACAATCGTCGCCGCCGTTGCATGGCTGGCAAATGTTTCACTATTACTTTCTCTTCTTTCCATTGTGCTGATCATGAAGCTGTTTTATCAATTTGAGCTGCGCTTTGGTATGCGTGAGTCCGGCCCGTTAAGCGTGATTGGCGCCAATACCATCGCCATCTACACCACCCACCGTATTCTGGTTGAGCTGTTCAGCTTAACGCTAATCCCCAAAATCAATCATGCCGCCTGGCCTGCATATGCAGAGCTGGCCCTGCTGCTGGTGTATCCGTTCGCCTGCCTGCTGCTGTGCACCTTGTTTGGCCTGTTGGTGCGTAAAATTTCACAAAAAACAGTGGCCGACCTGCTATTTTCCCCGCCTTCTTTATCGACCGCCTCGCGCTAACTTCAACGCGTTTTTGCCCCCCTTCGGGGGCGAATCAATTTGCTTATGAGAAACGATCACGGATAATAAAGAAACATTGCTTATCAGACGTATATCCAAACGAGATCCTGACAACCGAATGCCTGAACAACATCGTTACACGCTTCCAGCAAAAGCTGGCGATCAGCGCCAGTTGGGTGAACTTACCGGTGCCGCCTGCGCGACGCTGGTCGCCGAAATCGCTGAACATCACGCGGGGCCAGTGGTGCTGATCGCGCCGGACATGCAAAATGCACTGCGTTTGCATGATGAAATTCGTCAGTTTACCGACCAGATGGTGATGAATCTGGCTGACTGGGAAACACTGCCCTATGACAGTTTTTCCCCACATCAGGAAATTATCTCCTCGCGACTCTCCACGTTGTATCAACTGCCTGCGATGCAACGCGGTGTGCTGATCGTACCGGTCAACACGTTGATGCAGCGCGTCTGCCCGCACAGCTATCTACACGGTCATGCACTGGTGATGAAAAAGGGTCAGCGCCTGTCGCGTGATGCCCTGCGTGAGCAGCTGGACAGCGCCGGTTATCGCCATGTTGATCAGGTTATGGAGCACGGTGAATACGCTACACGCGGTGCGTTGTTGGACTTATTCCCAATGGGCAGTGAACTGCCTTATCGCCTTGATTTCTTTGATGACGAAATCGACAGCCTGCGTCTGTTTGATACCGACACCCAGCGCACGCTGGAAGAAGTCGACGCCATTAATTTGCTTCCCGCACACGAATTCCCGACTGACAAAACGGCCATCGAGCTGTTCCGTAGTCAGTGGCGCGACACCTTTGAGGTTAAACGCGACGCCGAACATATTTATCAGCAGGTCAGCAAAGGCACGTTACCTGCGGGTATTGAATACTGGCAGCCGCTATTTTTCAGCGAGCCGTTGCCGCCGTTGTTCAGCTACTTCCCGGCCAATACGCTGCTGGTGAATACCGGCGATATCGAGACCAGCGCTGAGCGCTTCCAGGCCGATACCCTGTCACGTTTTGAGAATCGCGGCGTTGATCCAATGCGCCCGCTTCTGCCACCTGAATCACTGTGGCTGCGGGTGGATGAGCTGTTTTCTGAACTGAAACGCTGGCCGCGCGTTCAGCTAAAAACCGAGAGTCTGGCGAACAAAGCTGCGAATACTAACCTCGGGTTCCAGAAGCTGCCGGATATCGCCGTGCAGGCGCAGCAAAAATCACCGTTAGATGCGTTACGTAAATTCCTTGAGAGCTTTACCGGTCCGGTAATTTTCTCAGTGGAAAGTGAAGGTCGCCGTGAAGCACTCGGCGAACTTCTGGCTCGCATCAAAGTTGCGCCGAAGCGGATATTGCGTCTTGATGAAGCCGCAGACAATGGTCGTTATTTGATGATTGGTGCAGCCGAGCATGGCTTCATCGATAGCAAACGCAATCTGGCGCTGATTTGTGAAAGCGATCTGCTGGGTGAACGCGTGGCGCGCCGCCGCCAGGATTCTCGTCGTACCATCAACCCGGATACGTTAATTCGTAACCTCGCGGAGCTGCATCCGGGGCAACCCGTCGTGCACCTTGAGCACGGCGTGGGTCGCTATGCCGGTATGACCACGCTGGAAGCGGGCGGCATTACCGGCGAATACCTGATGCTCACCTATGCCAACGACGCCAAACTGTACGTGCCGGTGTCGTCACTGCATCTGATCAGTCGCTATGCGGGCGGTGCAGAAGAGAATGCGCCGCTGCATAAACTGGGCGGCGATGCCTGGTCACGCGCCCGACAGAAAGCCGCTGAGAAGGTGCGCGATGTCGCGGCAGAGCTACTTGATATTTATGCCCAGCGCGCGGCGAAAGAAGGTTTTGCCTTTAAACACGACCGCGAGCAGTATCAGCTGTTTTGTGACAGCTTCCCATTTGAAACCACACCCGATCAGGCGCAGGCCATCAACGCGGTACTCAGCGATATGTGTCAGCCGCTGGCCATGGACCGCCTGGTGTGTGGCGATGTCGGCTTCGGTAAAACCGAAGTGGCGATGCGCGCCGCCTTCCTCGCCGTAGAGAACCACAAACAGGTTGCCGTGTTGGTTCCGACGACCCTGCTCGCACAGCAGCACTTCGACAACTTCCGCGATCGTTTTGCCAACTGGCCGGTACGCATTGAGATGTTGTCCCGTTTCCGTAGCGCCAAAGAGCAAGCGCAGATTCTGGAGCAGGTTGCCGAGGGGAAAATTGATATTCTCATTGGCACGCACAAACTGCTGCAAGCGGATGTGAAGTTAAAAGATCTGGGTCTGCTGATTGTCGATGAAGAGCACCGCTTCGGTGTCCGTCACAAAGAGCGTATTAAAGCAATGCGCGCCGATGTCGATATTCTGACGCTGACCGCAACCCCGATCCCGCGTACGCTCAATATGGCGATGAGCGGCATGCGCGATCTGTCAATTATCGCCACACCGCCAGCGCGTCGTCTGGCGGTCAAAACCTTCGTACGCGAATACGATAGCCTGGTGGTACGTGAAGCTATCCTGCGTGAAGTGCTGCGCGGCGGGCAGGTCTACTATCTGTTCAACGATGTTGAAAACATCCAGAAAACCGCTGACAGGCTGGCTGAGCTGGTACCGGAAGCGCGAATCGGAATTGGACACGGACAAATGCGCGAACGCGAGCTGGAACGCGTGATGAACGATTTCCACCATCAGCGCTTCAACGTGCTGGTGTGTACCACCATCATCGAAACCGGGATCGACATTCCAACCGCTAACACCATTATTATCGAGCGCGCTGACCATTTCGGGTTGGCACAATTGCACCAGCTACGCGGCCGCGTGGGACGTTCACACCATCAGGCCTATGCCTGGCTGTTGACGCCGCATCCAAAAGCGATGACCACCGATGCACAAAAACGCCTTGAGGCAATTGCATCACTGGAAGATTTGGGTGCAGGTTTTGCGCTAGCCACTCACGACCTCGAAATTCGCGGCGCGGGGGAACTGCTGGGCGAAGATCAGAGCGGTTCGATGGAAACCATCGGCTTCTCACTATACATGGAACTGCTGGAGAACGCGGTTGACGCGCTAAAAGAGGGACGCGAACCGTCACTCGAAGATCTCACCAACCAGCAAACTGAAGTCGAGTTGCGGATGCCGTCACTATTGCCAGATGACTACATCCCCGATGTGAATACGCGACTGTCGTTCTACAAGCGCATTGCCAGTGCGAAAGGCGAAAACGAGCTGGAAGAAATTAAGGTCGAGCTGATAGACCGTTTTGGTTTGTTGCCTGACCCGGCCCGTACGTTGCTTGATATTGCCCGTTTGCGCCAGCAAGCGCAAAAACTGGGTATCAGAAAGCTAGAAGGCAATGAAAAAGGCGGGACGATTGAGTTTGCCGAGAAGAACCACGTCAACCCGGTGTGGCTGATTGGCTTACTGCAAAAGCAACCGCAACACTTCCGTCTGGATGGCCCAACCAGGCTGAAGTTCATGCAAGATTTAGCTGAGCGTAAAACCCGTATCGACTGGGTACGTCAGTTTATGCGTCAACTGGAAGAAAACGCCATAGCATAGCGTTCCGGCCGGGTGAGCACGGTGCTTGCCCGGCCGATGAATTTACAAACTCTTTGCACTTCCCTGCACTTCCCGACACAGCAAACCGCCATAATTCCTGTTTACTTTTACATAATAAAAACCACGTAAAAACAATGGATTTAGGTGATGTTAAACAATAAACGACTCTCTCGCTGGCTAACGCTTTTTACGCTCGCGGCGACCGTCGCATTAGCGCTCCCGGCTCAAGCGAATACCTGGCCGCTCCCGCCGCCAGGCAGCAAACTGGTGGGCGAAAATGCCACTCACGTTGTCGAAAACAACGGCGGATCGCTGGAAGCCATTGCGAAAAAATACAACGTCGGCTTTTTAGCGCTGCTGCAGGCTAACCCCGGCGTCGATCCATACGTACCTCGCCCGGGCAGTGTTTTAACCATCCCATTGCAAACTCTGCTACCGGATGCCCCACGCGAAGGGATTGTCATTAACCTCGCCGAACTGCGTCTTTACTATTACCAGCCAGGGACAAAATCGGTGACCGTGTATCCCATTGGCATTGGCCAGTTAGGCGGCGACACCCTGACGCCAACAATGGTCACCACCATCTCTGATAAGCGTGCTAACCCGACCTGGACACCAACAGCGAATATCCGCGCACGGTATAAAGCCAATGGTATCGACCTCCCTGCCGTAGTACCTGCCGGGCCGGATAACCCGATGGGCCATCATGCAATCCGCTTAGCGGCTTACGGCGGTGTGTATTTGCTGCATGGAACCAACGCGGATTTTGGCATCGGTATGCGTGTTAGTTCCGGGTGTATTCGCCTGCGTGACGGTGATATTGAAACCTTATTCCGTCAGGTTACGCCGGGAACCAAAGTGAACATCATCAACACGCCGATTAAAGCCTCCGTTGAACCTAACGGTATGCGCATGGTTGAAGTACACCAACCGCTGTCAGAAAAGATTAATGACGACCCGCAGTTACTGCCAATCGTGTTGAATTCATCAATGCAGAACTTTAAAAATGCGGCACAAACAGACGCAGCTGTGATGGAGCATGCAATGGAGCTACGTTCAGGCATGCCTGTAGACGTGACACGCCATCACGATGCTCCTGCACAAACGCTGTAAATTCAGGCCATAAAAAAACCCCGCCGGTTTGTTCCCGCGGGGTTTTTTATTGAATTCGCAGTGGCATTGCGAGGGCTTACAACTTATTTATAGATAACTGCAGTCCCGTGAAGGGTGTTAGGACCGGTAACAGAAGTAATACGGAATGACTTCGCCCCCATTTCATCTGCTTTCTGTGCCAGTTGATCTTCCAGAGAACCTAAATTAGTCCCGGCGTTGGCGGAGATAATACCGACTTTCTGTTGGCCTGCAGGTGTAGCCTGAACTTCAACAGCGGCAAAGCTTGCAAATGAAAGTGAGCTCAGGACAGCAGCGACAAAAAGAGTTTTTACGTTTTTCATGATAGTGACCTTTAGCAGATGAATGTGTGCCGTAAGCGATTAACTTAACGATCGATATACAAATCATAGATGTGATCCAGGTCACACGTCAACATTTTTTTATAACGATTGTTATTTAAAGTACAAAGGTCTTATTTTTCATATCAATAGCATTGAATTATTTTTATCTTGAATGCACTGGAGTGTCTGCGCGATTATTTTTATAATGGTTATTCAATAAACCCAACCAGGTACAACGGCACCATGACAACTGAAACGACAGGTTGTGCAAAAAAAAGCCGTGGCCGACCAAAAGTGTTCGACAGGGAAGCCGCGCTTGATAAGGCCATGACACTCTTCTGGCAGCACGGATATGAAGCGACATCGCTCGCCGATCTCGTAGAAGCAACCGGGGCAAAAGCGCCTACGCTGTATGCAGAATTTACCAATAAGGAAGGACTGTTTCGTGCCGTGCTGGACCGCTATATCAGTCGCTTCGCGGCAAAACACGAAGCCCAACTGTTTTGTGAAGAAAAAAGCCTCGAATCTGCACTTGAGGACTATTTCACCGCCATAGCGACCTGCTTCACCAGTAAAGACACGCCTGCGGGATGTTTTATGATTAACACATCCGCTACGCTGGCCGCCTCCTCCCGGGACATTGCGCACACGGTTAAATCCCGTCACGCCATGCAGGAACAGACGCTGGCTCAGTTTCTGCGTCAACGACAGGAAAAGGGTGAAGTACCAGCACACTGCGATGTACAAAAGTTGGCTGAATATCTGAACTGTATTTTGCAGGGTATGTCGATCAGCGCCCGCGAAGGAGCCACGTTCGAAAAACTGATGCAGATCGCGCGCACCACATTACGATTGTGGCCTGAACTGATTAAAGATTAACCATTCCCACACTGCCCACGTCTTAATGTCATCACCGGGAGCTTACGCTGCTCCTGGTGGAAACGGCACATCTTAACCCCTACATTCTTTATTGTTTTCATTGGGTTAATGCATTTATTTTGTAAAATATATTGATAATGTCAATCATTATCAGCAATATTCGCATTTGTTTTAATACCCGTTTCATAATGTAACGATCGGTTTCCATGCCGTAAAAATAAAAACAGGCCAACAAATTTTATAAGGAATACAAATGAATAAGCATCTCTGGGTGCTCAATCCTCTGTTACTGTCTTTAACCCTACCGGCAATGGCGGCAGAAGAAGAAGATCTCATCGTCAGCGCCAACCGGAGCCAACGCACCGTGGCAGAAATGGCGCAAACGACATGGGTTATCGAAGGCAGAGAGATTGAACAGCAGGTTCAGGGGGGGAAAGAGTTTAAAGATGTTCTGGCTCAGTTGATCCCCGGAATCGACGTTAGCAGCCAGGGACGGACCAACTACGGGATGAACATGCGTGGTCGCGCCATCGTTGTGCTTATTGACGGTGTTCGTCTCAACTCTTCCCGCACCGACAGCCGCCAGCTCGACTCCATTGATCCGTTTAATATTGCACACATTGAAGTTATCTCTGGGGCAACATCACTGTATGGCGGCGGAAGTACCGGTGGTTTGATCAACATCGTCACCAAAAAAGGTCAGCCTGAGCGTGAAGTTGAACTCGAGCTGGGCAGCAAAAGCGGTTTCAACAACAGTAACGATCATGACGAGCGTGTTGCCGCCGCAGTGAGCGGAGGAACCGACCGCGCATCCGGACGCATGTCTGTCGCTTATCAACGGTTTGGGGGGTGGTATGATGCCAACCACGACGCCTTAATGCTCGATAATACCCAAACCGGTCTGCAGCATTCCGATCGCCTGGATCTGATGGGTACCGGGACGATTGAGCTTGATGACAACCGCCAGCTGCAGCTGGTTACGCAGTACTACAAAAGCCAGGGCGATGACGACTACGGACTGGATCTCGGCAAGAACATGTCTGCCGTGACGGGAACCGGCAACGCTCATACCAGCAGCGGTCTCAATTCCGACCGTATCCCCGGCACGGAACGGCATCTGATCAGTCTGCAATATTCCGATGCCAATTTCTTCGGCCAGAATCTGGTCAGCCAGATCTATTACCGTGACGAATCACTTAAATTCTATCCCTTCCCTACGCTGAGCAAAGGTAAGGTCACCAGTTTCTCCGCATCACAGCAGGATACTGACCAGTTTGGTGCCAAAATCACCCTCAACAGCCAGCTGATGGAAAACTGGGAACTGACATGGGGTATCGACGCCGATCACGAAACATTCGATTCCAATCAAGAATTCTTCGATCTGGCTTATTCCCTCCCCTCTGGCGGTATGGATAACCGAACGGCCTACACCACCGGGCGCTATCCCGGTTACAGCATCACCAACTTCGCGCCTTTCCTGCAAAACAGCTACGACATTAATGACATCTTTACGCTCAGCGGTGGTATCCGCTACCAGTGGACTGAAAACCGCGTTGATGATTTTGTCGGCTATACGCAACAACAAGGCATCGCAACGGGTCTGGCGAACTCTGCTGATAGTATCCCGGGTGGCAAAGCAGACTATGATAACTTCCTGTTTAATGCGGGCATCCTCGCACACCTGACCGATCGCCAGCAGACCTGGTTCAACTTCTCTCAAGGTGTGGAACTTCCCGACCCCGGAAAATACTACGGCAACGGTACCTACTCGCTGGTTGGCGATCATTATCAGCTCCAGCGCAGTGTTAACGTAGCGGATTCACGTCTGGAAGGCATTAAAGTTAACTCTTACGAACTGGGGTGGCGCTACACCGGCGATAACCTGCGTACACAGCTCGCCGCTTACTATTCCACGTCTGATAAATCGATCGTCGTTAACCGCAACGATATGACCATTAACGTACAACCCGACGATCGCCGGATTTATGGCCTTGAAGGCGCGGTGGATTATTTCATTGCTGATACAGACTGGAGTCTGGGAAGTAACTTCAACATCATTAAATCGGAAGTGAAGCAAAACGGTAAATGGCAAAAATGGGATGTCACTCTGGCTTCGCCATCTAAAGCAACCGCATGGGTTGGCTGGGCGCCGGAACCGTGGTCGCTGCGAGTACAGAGCCAGCAGACATTTGACCTGAGCGACGCCAGTGGCAACAAGCTGGATGGGTACAATACGATGGACTTTATCGGCAGCTATCAGCTCCCGCTGGGTAAACTGACCTTTAGCGTTGAGAATCTGCTGAATGAAGAGTACACCACCCTCTGGGGACAGCGTGCACCGTTACTCTACAGCCCGACTTATGGCAGTCCATCCTTGTATGAATACAAAGGTCGGGGTCGCACCTTTGGTTTGAACTATGCCTTAACCTTCTGATAAAAAAAGCCCCCCAGCCTGAGCGATGGGGGGCTAATATTCATGATAACGCTATTTTACGCCTTGTTATTCAGAACCAACTGGCCGTTGTTATCCAGCGGAATTTGCGTACCGGGATCTTTATCCATGCGGATTTTGCCCTGCTGATCGCCAATTTTATACGTTACGTCGTAGCCCAGCATTTTTTCTGATTTGTCATACACTGTTTTACAACGTTGTTGTGTGGTTGTGTACGTATCGTTTTCCTGCATTGACCCCTGAATCTGGTTACCTGCATAACCACCACCTAACGCACCGGCAACGGTCGCAATGTCTTTGCCGCGGCCACCACCAAACTGATGACCAATTACGCCCCCGGCAACCGCGCCCAGCACGGAACCGGCAATACGGTTTTCATCCTGTACAGGTTTACGGTGAGTAACCGTTACGTTACGACATTCCTGGCGCGGTGTTTTTACCGTTTCTTTAATCGGTGTTGCAGAGACGACTTGTGCAAACTGTGGGCCACGCTCAAAAACGTTTAGACTGGCCACCGCTGCAACACCCAGCGCAGCAGCTACGCCAATCCCTATACCCGCCAACATTGATTTATTCACGGGACTTCCTCCTTTTTTGCTATTAGCAACAACTTTGCAACAGAAGGTAAATAATGCCAATCAGATTACGGATGAAAATCGCGGAGAAAGGGGGTAAAGCAGCATGATTCAGAGAACTCTGAAAGAAAGTGCCGGATGAAGCATTCCATCCGGCATTATAAGCCAGTATTAGTGCAGTTTAAGACGCGGACGAATCACCCGGTTAATGCTGCCAACCAACATCATCAGGCCGGTTTTGAAGTAACCATGCAGCGCAATCTGGTGCATACGGTACAGTGAAATGTAGACAAAGCGTGCAATACGCCCTTCCACCATCATTGAGCCACGCGTCAGGTTGCCCATCAGACTGCCCACGGTAGAGAAGTTGGAGAGAGAAACCAGAGAACCGTGATCTTTATACTGATACGCTTTTAGCGGTTTACCGTTCATCTGCGCCAGAATGTTGTTCATCGCGCAGGATGCCATCTGGTGCGCAGCCTGGGCACGCGGCGGCACAAAACCCCCTTCCGGACGCGCGCAGGAAGCACAGTCACCAATCGCATAGATGTCCGGATCACGCGACGTCTGCAGGGTTGGTTCAACCACCAGTTGGTTGATACGGTTGGTTTCCAGACCACCAATCTCTTTCATAAAGTCTGGCGCTTTGATACCTGCTGCCCACACCATCAGATCAGCTTTGATGTACTCGCCATCTTTGGTATGCAACCCACCTTCGTCAGCGCTGGTGACCATCGTCTGAGTCAGTACACGTACGCCCAGCTTGGTTAACTCGTTATGCGCGGCGCTGGAAATACGCGGCGGCAACGCTGGCAAAATACGTTCACCGGCTTCCACCAGTGTGACGTTCAGCGCTTCATTGGTCAGCCCTTTATAACCATAGCTGTGCAACTGTTTTACCGCATTGTGCAGCTCAGCGGAGAGTTCTACCCCCGTTGCACCACCGCCGACGATAGCGATATTCACTTTGCCGTTCGCGCCCAGGTTTGCAGAATATTTCAGGAACAGATTCAGCATTTCCTGGTGGAAGCGACGCGCCTGGTGCGGGTTATCGAGGAAAATACAGTTCTCTTTGACGCCCGGCGTGTTGAAATCGTTGGACGTACTGCCCAGTGCCATCACCAGCGTGTCATATGGCACTTTACGCTCAGGGACCAGCAGATCGCCTTTCTCGTCTCGCAGCTCAGCAATCGTGATGGTTTTCGCTTCACGATCGATATCCATCACCGAACCCAGCTGGAACTGGAACCCATGGTTACGGGCATGCGCCAGATAGCTCAGCGCATCAACACCTTCATCCAGCGATCCTGTTGCTACTTCGTGCAGCAACGGTTTCCACAGGTGGCTGTGGTTTCTGTCTACCAGCGTGATTTTTGCCTTTTTCTTACGACCCAGTTTTTTACCCAACTGCGTCGCCATTTCCAGTCCGCCAGCACCGCCGCCGACAATCACGATCCTTTTCAATGGTGTAGTCAACGTGACCCCCTCAAATTTATTAACCAATTGTTAATTAAAAGTTATGTATATAGCCTTTAATTAACAACAAGTTACGATATTGAAAATGTTCCTCGAGACTGAGAATAACACGAACGGTGCATTGGTCATACCAAAATTGATGTGCATCAAGTTTTGATGCTGAAAAGATAGACAACCCAGACTTTTAGGACAAAAAAACCAGCCCGAAGGCTGGTTTTTTAAACGCTCAGTAAAGATTAACCTAACGTCTTGAACGCTTTGATTCGCTGCAAATGTGGGGAGATATTTTTGAATTTATGGGTTTGTTCTTCATCCCATACAATTTCATAGTAATGATGCAGCTCCTCCGATGAACGCTGGCTGTTCAAGGCTTCATCATGGCGTGACAGAATAACCAGGCAGCGATCGCGATTTTTCTCGCGGAAGTTGGTCACACATTTTGTGGCGATATCAGCATACTCTTCCGGCCTGTCGATTTTCCCTTCCATATTCTCATACGGGAACAGGTTAGGGTTAAACACCACCTGACGAATATCACACAGGAAACCAATTCGTTCTGCCCAATATCCCCCGAGCCCGACGCCACAAATCAGCGGTCGGTCGTCGACATTAAGCTGCAGCATTTTGTCCACTTCTTTCAGCAGATGCTGCATATCATGTTTAGGATGCCGCGTACTGTAGCTAATCAGCCTGACATCCGGGTCAATAAATTGCAGTTGCAATACTTTCTCGTGGTTGCCCGGACTGTTAGAGTCAAAACCGTGTAAATAGATAATCATCGCATCCTCGCCAAACGTGCGTTAATGACCTGCTTTCTCTTCCTGCCAGCGCTCATGAAGCTGGTTGAGCTGGGCGCTTACCGTCTTCCAGCGTGCCGAGTCCATCAGTTCCTGACGTGAAAATGAACCTTTATGATACAAACGTGTAACACGTTCTGCATTGATCGGCGACAGATTATCTAACACACTGACCGCTCCCTTACGATTATTGCAGACCAGGATCATATCGCAACCTGCATCCAGCGATGCCTGCCCGCGCTCTGCGTAGCTCCCCATAATCGCCGCACCTTCCATCGACAAATCGTCGGAGAAAATCACGCCGTCAAAACCCAGCTCCTGACGCAGTACCGTTTTTAACCAGTGTGGCGAGCCGCTCGCCGGGCGCGGGTCCACATCACTGTAGATGACGTGCGCAGGCATAATGGCATCCAGTTTGTTTTCAGTGATTAACGTCTGGAATACCGACATATCTTTCGCGCGGATCTCGGCTTCTGAACGCGGATCGGTTGGCGTTTCTTTATGCGAATCCGCCGTCACTGCACCATGTCCGGGGAAGTGTTTACCGGTCGTTTTCATTCCGGCCGCATGCATGCCATCAATAAAGCGGGTTGCCATCGCTAACGCTTTTTGCGGATCGGCATGGTAAGAGCGCTCGCCGATTGCTGCGCTGATATGCCCCACATCCAGAACGGGCGCGAAGCTAATATCAATATCCATCGCGATCATTTCACTGGCCATCAGCCATCCAGCTTCCTGAGCCAGTTTGCCCCCCTCTTCCAGCCCATGCAGTGCAGCAAAAGATTGCGCCGCGGGCAGACGGGTAAAACCTTCACGAAAGCGCTGGACGCGCCCCCCTTCCTGATCCACTGCCACCACCAGATGATTACGCGATGCCGCGCGGATCTGGCGCACTAATTCACGCAACTGTTCCGGGTCATGATAATTTCGGGTAAAGAGGATCAACCCACCTACCAGCGGATGCGCCAGAATCTCACGCTCTTCAGCGTCCAGCTCATACCCTTCGACATCCAACATTACTGGGCCCACACTGCTCTCCTTATCCTTTCATTGTTAGCTGCCGCCAGGTTTCATCGGCCAGCCTGATAAATTGTCGATCGCCGGTTTGTTGCCAGCGATACTCAAACCACCCCGCCTTCAGCATCATTATCCAGATTTGCCATCGCCTGACCTGTCGCCAGAGCGCATCTTGCTCAATATGCGCTCGTTGGGCGTAGGCGCTAACCAGCCGTTGGTGCTGGGACTCATCGCTGACCCATACCGCCGCCAGCTCTAGGGCAATATCACCGTCGCCGGCATATTCCCAGTCAATCAGCCGCAGCCCTGAGTCTGTACGTACGATGTTGTCGCCGTGGACATCCATATGCAGCGGCCCCAGGCGCAAAGGTCGAGGCTCACCGCTTTTTCTTAGCCGCTTCAGGGCGCGCAACCAGCATGACGTACGACGTGCTGGATCGCTACACTGCCAGTACTGCTCGAGTAGCGGCAGCAGGCTGATTCGCCAGCCGAATCGGGGCTGCTGGTGCAGATGATACAATAAGCCAGCGAGTTCGTCGGCGTCCGGTAATCTGGATTCTACCTTACCGTGAAAAAAGTCGACGACCATCCATCCGCGCGTATAAAAGCGAGGACGCGGCGCAAGACTTTCTGGCAAATGCTTTAACGCATGATAGTGGCGTAAGAAATGCGATTCTGGCGCGTAAGGATCGTGATGACAGCGCAACACTAAACGGTGGGCTTGATGTTCGATGATGCAGCTCCCGCCGCTTAGGCCGCTCTGGCTGGCTGCGACGGGATGATACTGCGGGAAATAGCGCGACAGAACTTCATCGCGCGTCAGTTTGTTATTGTTGCTGAACAGCACCTTTACCTGACCAGATTATCTCGCCAGTTTGTACCAGCATTAATTGCATTTGCAGCGCAGGTGAATTGACGTTACCGGAAGCGCTGGAATAGAGCACATACTGCGCGCCAACGTTACGGGCAATACCAATCGCTTTGCTGCGTGTTCCCAGGCTGTCGTTAGGCGACAGACCTAACTGCTGCTTGGCTACTGCCAACTGCTGCGCAGAAACCAGGGTAAATTTACCATTATTCGCCAGCGCATTTCGCAAAGTCTCGGTGGCTTCACCCGCGTTTAACGAGCCGTTGGTACGGTTATTTACGCTATCAACCAGCAGTACGCCCCCAGCTTTCACACCCTCAGCTTGCAGCATTTTGCCGACCATCGGCTGCATTGCCCCGTTCCAGTCATAATGACGCTGACGTGGGGTTGGCTGCGCCGTTTGGTCCTCGTGTTCAATCGGACCCGGCTGCTGCGGTATGGTTGGCACCGTTGGTACAACCGGAACTGGCTGTTGCGGCTGCACGGGTTGTTCCGGTACTGGCTTCACTTCCTCTACCGGCGCGGGCTCACGTTGAGCCACACAACCAGAGAGAAACATCGCCAGCGCGGCAATCAATGCGTAGCGATTCATTTTGATCTTCAAGATTCACCCCTTACAAATAAAGATAAAGCCTAACCTTGTGCGCCCCCAGATAATTGGCGCTGCCGTACAGCGTTACCGACGAACGAGCCGGGATAGTCATGCTGCGTGGCGCTTCCAGAGGGTGCATCTCCAGCCCTCTGGCGTCATACCAGTAAAACCGATAATGAACGGTAACGGGTTCTTGTCTTTCGTTATAGAGTCGTGAGGATGCTGAGGCCTGAATATCAGACGTTGTTAATTCAGGCGGCTCTGCGGTGATACCCGCCGCCAGTACTGTTGATTCCATCACCAGAGACTGTTCATCACTGACCGGAATTTCCGGGTGTGAACGGCAGCCAGCCAGCAACAGCAGACCCAACGTAAGCGCAATGCATCCTCTGGTCATTTTTAAAGACCTTTATGCGCAAGCATTGGACCAAGCGCACGTCCACCCAGCAGATGCATATGAATGTGATACACCTCCTGACCGCCGTGACGGTTGGTATTCATAATCAAACGGTATCCATCTTCGGCAATGCCTTCCTGCTCAGCGATTTTCGCCGCCACTGTGATCATTCGTCCCAGCACCTGCTCATGCTCTGCCGTCACATCGTTGACGGTTGGGATTAAAACGTTCGGGATGATCAGAATATGCGTTGGTGCCTGAGGTGAAATATCACGAAACGCAGTGACCAGTTCATCCTGGTATACGATGTCCGACGGAATTTCACGACGAATAATTTTGCTGAATATAGTTTCTTCTGCCACGACGTTTTCCTTTTTCATTAAGAGCCCATGCGTTGTGCCATGCTACGCCGGGTGACTCTGCGAGTATAGAGTATGAGCGAGTTACTCACGCTCTTTCAACTTTAACCCTCGATTTTTTAAGCAAAAAGCCCTGCCAGCGCTGTTCTTATAACCATTTCCCGGCGCTATCGCTCAGACATAGTACTGAAACAATATTTCATTTATGCGTAGCATTTGTTTACACATTGAACATGAATGCGTATATTTCGCATTTGCATTCTCATGCAAGAAAAATAATTAACAGCCAAAGGGTTCATTACGCAGTCACGTGATTCGAACTTAATATTAATAATTATCAAGGACTTTCCGATGTCTTTCACAACACACTACAGGGACGAACAGCATCGTTCTGCCATTGTCCCATCCCTCCTGGCAGCCTGTATTACGGCTGCGTTATTGCCTTGTACCAGCCTCGCCGCCTCCGCAGAAGAGACCGTGATCGTTGATGGTTCAGCCTCCGCCACATCCAGTGATGAGCAGGATTACAGCGTTAAATCGACATCCGCAGGCACAAAAATGCAGATGACACAGCGAGATATCCCGCAATCTGTCAGCATCGTCAGCCAACAGCGTATGGAAGATCAGCAACTCCAGACACTGGGCGATGTGATGGATAACACCCTGGGGATCAGTAAAAGCCAGGCGGACTCTGATCGCAGCAGCTATTTCTCTCGCGGATTCCAGATCGATAACTACATGGTCGATGGGATCCCGACCTATTTTGAATCCCGCTGGAACCTCGGCGATGCCCTTTCTGACACGGCCTTGTTTGAACGTATAGAGGTGGTTCGTGGTGCAAACGGGTTAATGACCGGCACGGGGAATCCTTCGGCATCAATTAACATGATCCGTAAACATGCAACCAGCCGCGAGTTCACGGGGAATGTCTCCGCGGAATACGGCAGTTGGAATAAGCAACGCTATGTGACGGATTTGCAAAGCCCATTGACGGCAGACGGCAACGTGCGTGCCCGCATCGTGGCGGGTTATCAAAATAACGATTCCTGGCTTGACCGTTACAACAATGAAAAAATGTTTTTCTCGGGGATTGTCGATGCCGATCTGGGCGACACCACCAGCCTGTCAGCAGGTTACGAATACCAGCGTATTGATATCAACAGTCCGACCTGGGGCGGCTTGCCGCGCTGGAATACCGATGGCAGCAAAAACAGCTACGACCGCTCGCGCAGCACCGCGCCGGACTGGACTTACAATGACAAAGACATCAACAAAGTCTTCGTGTCACTCAAACAGCGTTTCGCGGATACCTGGCAAACAACCCTGAATGCCACACATTCCGAGGTCAAGTTCGACAGCAAGATGATGTACGTCGACGCTTACGTTAATAAAGCTGACGGCACACTGATCGGTCCCTATGGCAACTATGGACCGGGCTATGATTACGTGGGTGGAACAGGCTGGAACAGCGGCAAGCGTAAAGTCGATGCCGTCGATCTCTTTGCCGATGGTGGCTACGACCTGTTTGGTCGTCAGCATAACCTGATGCTGGGCGGCAGTTACAGCAAGCTAAATAACCGTTATGAGAGCTCGTGGGCGAACGTTTTCCCCAACGAAATCGGCAGCTTCTATACCTACAATGGTAACTTCCCGGAAACCAACTGGAACCCGCAGTCATTGGCTCAGGACGATACCACGCACATGAAATCGCTGTACGCCGCGACACGCATTTCTCTGGCCGACCCATTGCATTTGATCGTCGGCGCGCGCTATACCAACTGGCGTATCGACACCTTGACCTACAGCATGGAACAAAACCACACCACGCCCTATGCGGGTCTGGTTTATGACATCGATGATAACTGGTCCACTTACGCCAGCTATACCTCTATCTTCCAGCCGCAGAACAAACGCGACAGTTCCGGTAAATATCTCTCCCCGATTACCGGCAACAACTACGAGGTTGGTCTGAAATCAGACTGGATGAACAGCCGTTTAACCACCACCCTCGCCGTATTCCGCATTGAGCAGGATAACGTGGCGCAATCAACCGGCGTACCAATCGCCGGTAGCAATGGGGATACGGCCTTTAAAGCGATGGATGGAACGGTCAGCAAAGGCGTTGAATTCGAAGTGAACGGTGCGATCACGGATAACTGGCAGATGACTTTCGGCGCAACGCGGTACGTTGCGGATGACAACGACGGCAATGCCGTCAATCCGAACCTGCCGCGTACTACAGTAAAACTGTTCACCCGTTATAACCTGCCTGCCCTGCCGGCACTGACCGTGGGGGGCGGAGTTAACTGGCAGAATCGAGTGTATAGCGATACCGTGACGCCATACGGCACGTTCCGTGCAGAACAGGGAAGCTACGCGTTGGTGGATTTATTCACTCGCTACCAGGTAACGAAGAATTTCGCCCTCCAGGGCAATATCAATAACCTGTTCGATAAAACCTACGATACCAATGTCGAAGGCTCTATCGTCTATGGTGAGCCGCGTAACGTCAGCCTCACTGCCAGCTACCAGTTCTGATAATACCCAGTCTGTAAAGTATCCACCTGCATGTCGGGTGGATTTACTGAAAAGCTAAAAAGCAAAAAGCCCGCTCAAGTTTCCTTAAGCGGGCTTCTTAAATATGGCTCCTCTGACTGGACTCGAACCAGTGACATACGGATTAACAGTCCGCCGTTCTACCGACTGAACTACAGAGGAATCGTGTGAACGGGGCGAATATTAGCGATGCCTGTCTGCGTTGTCAAAGCCTGAATGGATATTCGCGATCGTTTGCTGAAATATTCTTCATTTCGTCGTTTATTCAGACGTAGACGGTTGTTTTATACACTTTTCACGTTCAGAACGTGGGTATTTCCACAGCCAACGGCCTGTGACCATTCGCCAGTAAAATAACGCGGCCCGTACTGCCCAGTCGAAGAACATCCCCATCCAGACGCCAACGACACCCCATCCTAATACGATCCCGAGGGTGTAGCCGGCGACAACACGACAGCCCCACATCCCCAACATGGAGACCCACATAGCGAAACGGGCGTCACGTGCACCTTTAAATCCAGCAGGAAGAACCCATGATGCTGCCCATATCGGCATAAATGCCGCGTTCAGCCAAATCAGGATGACAATGACCTCTTTTACATCCTGATCGTGGGTGTAAAACGAAGCCATCACGCCAGCAAACGGGGCGGTTAGCCAGGCGATGGCGGTTAATCCGATTGTGGAGAGCCAGAATACATGCCGCAACTGGATTTCCGCCTGAGCAATCTGTCCATTTCCCAGACGTCTGCCGGTAATGATAGTAGACGCGGAACCTAAAGCGTTTCCCGGCAGGTTGATCAGTGCCGCTATCGAAAAGGCAATGAAGTTACCGGCAATTACGCTGGTACCCATACCCGAAACAAACATCTGCGTAAGTAACTTGCCACCGTTAAACAGGACTGACTCTATACTGGCAGGAATACCAATCCCCATGACTTCCCAGATGATGGCAAGATTCAGCGGTTTAAAATAGCTCTTCAGGGGAATGCGCAGCGCTGGGTTAAATCCAATCATCAGCACCCATATAATGGCGATGGCACCAATGTAACGTGAAATCGTCAACCCCAGACCTGCTCCGACGAATCCCAGCCCTTGCCAGGAAAAAATGCCGTAGATCAGGATGCTACTGATAATAATGTTCAGGATATTCATACCACCGTTAATCAATAACGGTATTTTGGTATTTCCGGCACCGCGCAGTGCGCCGCTGCCAATTAACGCAATTGCCGCAGCAGGGTAGCTGAGCACTGTTAATTCCAGATAGGTAAGTGCCAGTGCTTTTACATCAGGGGTGGCTTCTCCTGCAACGACATCAATAATCTGCTCACCGAAATAGTGAATCACCGCCGCCAGTACGACAGCAAATATCGTCATGATAACCAGTGATTGTCTGGCTGCGGCTCTGGCGCGTCGGCGATCGCGCTTTCCGAGACTAAAAGCAACCACCACCGTCGTGCCAAGGTCGATGGCGGCGAAAAATGCCATGATGACCATGTTGAAGCTGTCGGCGAGTCCGACGCCTGCCATAGCTTCTTTACCCAACCAGCTCACCAGGAAGGTGCTCAGTACTCCCATCAAGAGTACACAGGTGTTTTCCAGAAAAATGGGGACAGCAAGCGGGGTAATTTCGCGCCAAAAGAGAACTTTATAACGCTTGCGTTTGGCATACCAGGGCGTGCGGGATGCGACCTGGCGTAAGGCTGCGGAGACGTTCAAAGTGGACCTTAATGAAGAAAGTTGAAACCTCATTTCAAATGATGAGGGAGAATCAAAAAAGCTGCAAAGTTTTTTCCATTTAAAATGTCTGTAAATGCAACAAACTGTCGAGAGAAGCACCAATTGATCCCCAATGTAGGAATTGGGGTTTGACAAAAGTTTTTTCGCCGCTAAGATAAGCCTCCACAACGATTCCTCTGTAGTTCAGTCGGTAGAACGGCGGACTGTTAATCCGTATGTCACTGGTTCGAGTCCAGTCAGAGGAGCCATATTTAAGAAGCCCGCTTAAGGAAACTTGAGCGGGCTTTTTGTTATTATGGCATTGCGACTAAAACATCAGGCCAGAATGGCTTCCAGTCGGGCTGTAAGTAGCCAGCCAGAAACGTCAGGGTAATGAGACGCAGAAAATGCGAGATAACAATCTTTTGTGGCGGAGTCTTAATATGGGAGGCTAGCGCCAGCACCGCCGCCATCGCTCCGGGCACCGCACCCAAAAGCGCCTCTTCTTTACTCCAGCCCAACCGCCGCACACACCAGAAGTAGCTCAAGGTAAATTGCAAAGATAAGCAAAGTAATAACAGAGCAAAAAAAGACTGAACTGGCGATGTTCACCATATGAAAAATCCCTAAACATCATCCCGATTGAGATACCGAGAGAAAGCTGGATGACCGTTATACTCCCCGGCATTGAGGTTACGGAGATCCCAACCCGCTTAAGTATAATCACGGTAAAGAGGGCACCAAACATCATACCCAGTGGAACATTACAGAACGTGAATCCCTGCCCGACGAGAAAACAGAGGATAATACCTGCCAACACTCTCATCGACGCCCTCTCCAGGTCAATTGTTCTATCACAAACTGATATCAGGCGAGGAGCCCACGCCCCCCGCCATCAGATTCACTCTTTACTGGCTTTTTCACGCAATTCGGTCACCGGTACGCCACCAATTCCCCAGTTATCAGTATCGACTTCGTCAATAACCACAATAGTGGTGTCAGGATTTTTGTTAAGCACATCCACCAGTAGCTGAGTAACACCTTCCATCAGCTGTTTCTTTTGTTTATCAGTAACACCTTCTTTGGTGATCTTAATATTTACATAGGGCATAAAAACTCCTGTAAACCAGATAATTATGGGAAATGCGCACAGATAGAAGAGCGCAAACCCGTTAAACAGCAGAACAGAGTCATACTGCTTTTGAAAACGAGTTCTGCCGCAAGAACTATTAAGGTTATTAGCTGAAATATAACTATTATCATTATTTTCCAGAATATTTAACTTTGTTGTATTGCCAATAACTAATTGCTGCTGCGATAAATAAAGAGGCTGCCCCCAGCAATATGGAGTAGGTCATCCCATTTTTATTACTCTGAAAGACACTGACAACTAATGGGCCGAGGATTTGCCCTATCCCATATGTCAGCGTAACAAGACCGAGGAGATTAATCTTCTGGGGTGCGCTTATTTTTCTAGCCAGCGGCATGACCAAAGAGCTTGTACCCATAAATGTGCCGCCAAATCCAATACAACTAATGGTTAACAGCAGTGGCGAGTTAATAAATATGGCCATGACTACGCAACTCGCTTGCACAATTAAGTTAACGCTCAGGCAGGATAATATATTCCATTTGCGAGCAGCCCATAGCCAGCCATAGCAACCAGGAATAACAGCAAGGCCGACAATAGACCAGATATGGTCGGCTAAAAAAGTGTTGCCACCCCCCCTGGCCATTAACGGCAAATACGTGGCGACAATGATATAACCGAACCCCGCCAGGCCATACAGTAAGGCTAAATTCCACCACTGGATATCCGACTCCGCACCTGCGGCAGCTTTTACTGAGGAGATCATATACTTATCTTTCGGCAATAGCATCGTCAGTATGACGAAAAGTATCGCTGAAATTATGGCTGCGCCAATCCACAACACATGTGAATTTAAGGCGTAGGATACACCAGCAATGACATATTCATTGCCGATAAAAATGCCCATTCCTACGCCCGAAAACAAAGAGGCGATAACAAAAGGGTTATGAGTATGCTGAAGGACCAGCATTGAACCAAATATCATCATTCCCGCGCTTGCCACACCTGCGAGGAACCTGATTAACAAAATAATTTCTGGCTGGGTCACTTTTGCCATCAAAAAAATCAGCACGACGGTAAGTAGTGCTGAGACCAGTAACAACACTCTTAACTTATTGACAGCGCTAAAAATACCAAAAGAGAAAAGGAGGCTGCCCACAAGGTAACCTGCGTAGTTGGCGCTGGCAATTATGGATAATTGTGAAAAGGTAAACAGTCCTTCATGAAGCATAAGCGGGAGCATAGGCGTATATAAAAAGCGCCCAATGCCCATTCCTAAGGTCAAGACGATCATACCAAATACAGCAGTACTCAACTGACGGAGGCCAACAGCACTGTGATCGAGATCCATATTTTGGCCTCAAAAGACGAATTAAGTTTGATTGTTATCTTACACAAGGAAATGATAATAAAAAGTTAATAAAAATAACGAAAACATTCACTTTGAGTGATGCTTCTATGAACAGTACCTCTCTGAACTTGTTTAAAACGGTGGCGGAAACGGGCTCCATATCCGCTGCTGCACGTAGTCTGAACTGCGTTTCTTCGAATGTCACAACCCGCCTTAAACAGCTGGAAGCCAGCCTTGATGTCTCTCTGTTTGTGCGCGAGAAAAATCGACTCTACATTACCCCTGAGGGCGAACTGCTTCTGCGTTACGCCAACAAAATTTTGGCGTTGTTAGAGGAAGCAGAATTGTCGATGCTGGGAACAAAAGTGGCGGGGCCATTGCGAATTGGTGCAATGGAAACGACCGCAGCGGTACGTCTCCCTTCGATACTGGCGAATTTCCACCGCGAAATGCCTTCCATTGAGTTAAACCTGAAAACCTCCCCTACTGAGGCGCTGGTGCAACACATTCTGAACAATGAACTGGAAATCGCATTCGTTGCCGATCATCAGGGACTGCATATGGAAAATTCGCCCCTGCAATCACACGTGTTATGTCAGGAAACGCTGGTACTGGTAACAGCGGCAGAGCACCAGAATGTCATTACTGGCGCTGACCTCCAGGTGACAAGGCCGCTGGTTTTTGTTAAAGGGTGCAACTATCGCTCCCGCCTGGGAGAATGGCTGCGCCTACAGGGGATCGATTACGCCGATCCTCTGGAATTTGGCTCTTTTCAGGCGATCCTTGGCTGTGTGAGTGCCGGGATGGGGATTGCGCTGTTGCCAGAAAATGTTGTCAGACAGTATGAGAATAACTTCCCTGTCCGCAGTCATAGGATTACGCCACAGATAGGTAAAGTGAACACCATGATGATATGGCTAAAAAGCCGCGAAGTCAGCCGGGTACTTAATCACTTTGTCTCGTTTATTACGCGGGCTTAAGTGATTACGTCTGGTAACGCCAGGCAGCCGGCAACCCAGTGTATTCATGGATGCTAAATATCTTATCCATAACAGGGACAGGCCACTTCACACCGTTGATTAAAGTTATGTAAATGTAAATTATTTACACTTTGCAATGATTGTAATTGCTAGTGATTATCATTTATTGTACGCAGGCAAAAAATGAGCCCCTGCCCGGGTCACTGTACGTTCCAATTACGCTGGGATATAAACGATGAATGCTCTGCCTCGCACTGGACTGCGCCGTATCACGCTTGCTTCTGCTCTCGTCCTCTCTGTCAGCCTGCCGGCTTTCGCCCAGGATGCGTTAACGCTGTATACCACCCGTGAACCGGGCCTGATTCAGCCCCTGCTTGATAGCTGGACGAAAACCAGCGGTATAAAAGTCAGCACGGTCTATATCAAGGACGGCATGCTTGAGCGTGTTAAAGCGGAAGGTAAAAACTCCCCTGCCGACCTGCTGATGACCGTTGACGCCGGGAACCTTATCGATTTAGTCGAAGCGGGTGTGACACAACCCGTGGAATCAGAAGCACTGAAAGCGGCTATTCCGGCCAATCTCCGCGGTGCGGATAATCAGTGGTTTGCGCTGTCAATGCGTGCGCGAGTGTTGTACGCCGAGAAGTCAATGCCAATCGATAACTGGCATTACGAACAGCTCGCCAGCCCCGAGTACAAAGGTAAAGTCTGTATCCGTTCCGGACAACACCCGTATAACACTGCATTGATTGCCGCCATGATCGCGCATCACGGCGAAGCAAAAACGGAAGAATGGCTGCGTGGCGTGAAAGCGAATCTGGCACGTAAAGCGACTGGCGGCGACCGTGACGTTGCCCGCGATATCCTCGGGGGTATTTGCGATATTGGCCTGGCGAACTCCTATTACGTCGGCCATATGAAAAACGCCAAAGAAGGCAGCGATGCACGCCAGTGGGGCGATGCAATTAAAGTCGTTAAGCCAACCTTTGAAAATGGCGGCACGCACGTCAATATCAGCGGCGCGGCAGTAGCACGCTATGCCCCCAATAAAGCCGATGCCGTTAAGTTGATGGAATATCTGGTTTCCGCACCTGCCCAGCAGCAGTACGCAAAAGCGAACTTCGAATACCCGGTACTGAAAGGTGTCACTCTCGATCCGGTGATCAACGCCACAATTGGTGAGATCGATGTCGATAAAATTCCGTTAACCGAAATCGTGAAATACCGTAAACAAGCAAGTCTGCTGGTAGATAAAGTTGGATTCGATCAATAAACTTCTACAGTTTCCGACGTTACGCGGCCTGGTTTCCGGGCCGCAGTCATTATTAACGCCGTTGCACCTTGGGGCGCTTTGCATTGCGCTTGGCGTCCTGACTCCCATCATTGCGCTTATCTGGCAAGCTACCCAGTCGGATTTATCGCACTGGGACAATCTCATTACGTTTGTGCTGCCTGCAGCATTAAAAAATACCGTACTGCTGTTAGCCGGTGTGGCAGTGCTGGTTGGCGTGATTGGCGTAGGCAGCGCCTGGGCCATCACAGCATGGGACTTTCCTGGACGTAAGATCCTCAGTTGGGCGTTGCTGCTGCCGCTGGCGATGCCAACCTACATCGTCGCCTTTGCCTGGCTCGATCTACTGCATCCGATTGGCCCTCTGCAAACCTTTATCCGCTTCCTGCTGGGCTTTGACAGTCCACGGCAGTTCCGGCTACCGGATTTGCGTTCGCTTTCCGGCGCGATTATTTTGCTCGGTTTAGTGCTCTATCCTTACGTCTACCTGACGACCCGCGCCACGTTTATCAGTCAACCGGCCCATTTACTTGAGGCTGCCCGTACGCTGGGATGCAGCGCTGCCGGGACGTTCTTCCGGGTCGCCCTGCCAATGGCGCGCCCGGCACTGGCTGTCGGCATCAGCCTGGCACTTCTGGAAACGCTCAACGATATTGGTGCATCGGAGTTCCTCGGCGTACAAACGTTAACCGTTACCGTCTACACCACGTGGATCTCTCGCTCTGATTTATCCGCCGCCGCACAAATCGCCTGCATGATGCTGATGTTTATCTTCTTCATTCTGACGCTGGAATTTTACGGGCGCAGAAAGCAAGGATTCAGCAGCCGCAGCCTGCGGGAAATCCAACCCACTCGCGTGCCCGGCTGGCGTGGCTGGCTACTCGGCGCGGTCATTTCGCTACCGGTTATATTGGGCTTTGTGGCCCCGGTTCTCTTTTTGATGTGGGAAAGTGCCAAACGCTTAGGGGACACGAGCCCCCTTTCCGCCTCGTTGCTTTCAGCATTACAAAATACGCTCTTGCTGGCAGCAGGCACCACGCTGGTGGTGATTTGCGTCAGCTTGCTGGTGGCCTGGAGCGCACGCCATAGCGCAGCAGACAACGCGATGCCTGGCTTTCGTCGTGGCGTGATGCGTCTGGCCTCCCTCGGTTATGCGGTGCCCGGAACGATTCTGGCGATTGGTTTTTTGCCCCCAGCGATGGCTGTCGATCGTTGGCTGGCCGACTTACTGGATATTCGCGGGTTACCGCTGATGTCTGGCGGTATTTTGTTGGTCATTTGCTGCGCGATGCGTTTCCAGGCAATTGCCATCGGCGCGCTGGACTCCGGTCTGGGCCGCATCCCGCCGTCACTCGAACAGGCTTCACGATTGCTCGGCGAAAACGGTGCCGGAACATTTGCCCGCGTTCATTTTCCGTTACTGCGTCCGGCATTAGTGAGCAGCGCATTGCTGGTTTTTGCCGATGCGATGAAAGAACTGCCAACAACGCTGCTGTTGCGCCCGGTAAATTTCGAAACGCTGGCCACTCTGCTGTATGCAGAAGCGGCCCGCGGGACCTATGAAGAAGGTGCTATCGCCGCGCTAATGATTGTTTTAGCAGGTACACTGCCCGTTATATTGTTGGTGCGTCACCAGATGACTCGCCGTGGTTAAGAGAGCAACAATGTCAGAAATCGCATTACGACTCCAGGACGTGCACGTTGCCTACGGCAACAGCCAGCAACCGGTCCTGAGCGGATTCTCAATGTCGGTACGCAAAGGAGAAATTGCCTGTCTGCTTGGCGCTTCAGGCTGTGGGAAAACAACGGTGTTGCGTGCAGTTGCCGGTTTTGAACGACTGCAGTGTGGAGAGATCTATGTCTCAGAGCGGCGTATCGCTGGCCCCGGCGTTCATTTGCCCCCGGAAAAACGTCATGTCGGCATGGTCTTTCAGGAATACGCCTTATTTCCCCATCTGACCGCACAACAAAACGTAGCCTTCGGTTTACGGCGTATGCCACGTGAAGCGCAACAGGCCAGAGTGACGGAGCTGTTGAAAATGGTGGAATTGCACAGTCATGCTAACCATTACCCTCATGAACTTTCTGGCGGGCAGCAGCAGCGCATCGCGTTAGCCCGCGCGCTGGCGCCACACCCAGAAATTTTACTGCTGGATGAGCCCTTCTCCAGCCTGGATAAGCGCACACGCGAGCGCCTTGGTAATGAGGTTCGGGATATTTTACGCGCTGCTGGCCAGACCGCGCTGCTGGTTACCCACAGCGAGCACGAAGCTCAGTTGATGGCGGACCATATCGGTTTTGTGAAAATGGGTCAGTATCAGCTTAAAAAAGCGGCCCACCATAGTCAGGACTAAGAAAGAGCCGCGTAGTGGCATCGCTAATGTGTCTGCACCAGACTGATATTCACCGGCATCCCGGAACGGCGTTCCAGCGCCTGATTCCCACGATTCACATCCACGTCATTCCCGCTGATAAAAGTACGCAAAACGGGGGTGATGGGCAGCGGAACCTTTCTGTCAGATTCATATTCGGAGCGATTGCGGGACAGCGGTTCATGAACCTCAACCCAATGGCTACCGTCTGGCTCGGTGCTGAATTTTACCGGTCGGTCAATAATCTGAACACGCGTGCCAACTGGCACAGTATCAAACAGGTATTTGATGTCGTCATTACGCAGACGGATGCAGCCCTGGCTCACGCGTAGCCCAATACCGAAGTTGGCATTAGTACCATGGATGGCGTACAACCTGCCGATATAGATAGCGTACAGTCCCATCGGATTGTCAGGCCCGGCAGGCACAAACGCCGGTAAGCTTTCCCCACGAGCAGCATACTCCCGCCGGGTATTTGCCGTGGGCGTCCAGCTTGGTGCTTCCTGTTTACGTTCGACCGCCGTGACCCAGTTGCGCGGAGTTTCCCTCCCCGCCTGCCCAATACCAATAGGTAACACCTCTACCGTATTAGCACCCTCTGGGTAATAGTAGAGCCGCATTTCTGCGACGTTGATGACGATGCCTTCACGTACGGTATCAGGCAATATCAATTGTTGTGGCACCACCAGTGTGGAACCCGACTTTGGCAGAAATACGTCCACACCAGGATTGGCTTCGAGCATATTGCTCAATCCCTGTCCATACTGTGCGGCAAAAGCCTCCAGGGGCTGAGTATTACCAGCGGGGGTAGCTCACCGCCTGCGATCCCTGACTCGCGAGCAGCATAACAAGAGCACACAGCAGTTTTACACGACGCATCTTTTTCCTTTCCTTCGTCGCAGCAGATATCCATTAAGTATAGCTTTTTTATCTGTTTTAGGGGGTTACGACGAGAATGCACATTAAAAACCCCGCCATAAAGCGGGGTCGTGAGCGGCTACGCTTCTTTGCCATCCGGTAATACAATATTACTGGCAGCTAACTGCCCCATATTGCTATACATCGCGCAGGCCGCTTCAACAATGGGCATCGCCAGCGCGGCACCACTGCCTTCGCCTAAACGCATTCCCATGTTGAGATACGGCTCCAGTTCCAGGTGCGCCAGTGCAGTACGAGCGCCCTTCTCGGCGGAGAAATGCGACGGGATCAGATAAGGTTTAATCTCCGGCGCTATCTGACAGGCAGCCAGTGCCGCCGAATAAGACAGGAAACCATCCAGGATGACCGGCAGACCGCAAGACGCCGCACCTAACATCACCCCCGCCATACCGACAAGATCAAAACCACCCACTTTTGCCAGCACATCAATACCGTCATTGCGATCCGGCTGATTGACGGCAATGGCTCGCCGTACAACATCAACCTTATTGCCTACCCTCGAGAGCGGCAGGTTAGCGCCGATACCGACCACATCCTCGGCATCGCTGCCGGTCAATACGCTGACGATTGCCGCCGCGGGGGTCGTATTGGCCATACCAAGTTCACCGACGCCAAACAGCGTTACGCCATCCCTGGCCAGCTCATGGGTATAACGGATAACTTCCAGCAGCAGTTCCTCGGCCTGAGAACGGCGCATTGCCGGGCCTTGAGCAATATTACCGCAGCCGCGCGCCACGCGCATATTCACCACGCCGGGAATGAGTTCAGCATCGATGCCGACATCAATCACATGTACCTTTGCCCCCGCCTGAGCAGCCAGCACGCAAACGCCGGTCGTCCCACGCGTCATATTAGCAGCCTGAATAGCCGTGACGATTTTAGGCGAAACGGCAACCCCTTCATCCCACACGCCATGATCGGCACACATCACCAGCATCGCTTTGCCATTCACATGCGGCACACCCTTCAGGCCTGGCATACCGGCCAGTTGCACAGCGAGAGATTCGAGTCGCCCAAGACTTCCCGGCGGCTTAAGCAGGCCATCAATATGTTGCTGCGCGCGCAACATTGCAGCGCTATCGGGAGAAGGGATCGCGTGAAGTAAAGAGGATAAAGTCTGCATAAGGGTTCCAGTATGTTGACTGACTCAAAGCAGAGCCAGCAGGAAAACCAACTCGCCAAGTTCAATGGCCGCACCCAGCGTATCGCCGGTTTGCCCACCTAACGTGCGTTTTAATAACTGCCCAAGAATGAAGATCGCCACCAACGTAACGACCAGTGCTGCCACACCACGCATACCGGGAAGTAGTACGGCGGCAAGGATCGCCGCAAATCCCAACGTGACGCAGGTTTGACGCCCGGAGACTTTGCCGATAAAGACATTGCCCAGCCCTTCTTCGCGCGCGTAACGATGTCGATACATCAGCAAAACAGCACAGCCCCGCCCGGCGACACAAGCCGCAGCAAGCGCCGCCAACATCGGTGTGCCACGCAAAGCCAGTTCGCTCACTACCAGCACTTTTGCCAGCAACACGAAAATTAGCGCCAGTCCGCCGTGGGTTCCCAGCCGGCTGTCGCGCATGATCTCCAGCATCCGTTCGCGTCGACGGGCAGAGAAAATACCGTCACAGGTATCCGCCAGGCCATCAAGATGAAAACCGCCGGTCAGCAGCGCCAGGGTCAACACTGCAAACAGCGCCGCCAGTGGGATACCGCACCAGGCCTGTAGCGCCATAAAGACCAGCCCCGTAAGCCCGCCCAGCACCACGCCAATCAGCGGGAACATCACAATGCCACGTGAATAGTGCTCGAAATCCAGTCCTTGCGACCAGCGAGCAGGAACGGGCAAGCGACTGATAAAAGAGAGCATTGCCCAGAACAACTTACTCATTTAATTTTGACTCCAATTCCTGATACCACCAGCCAGACCTCATCGGCTGCTGCCGCCAGTCGCTGATTCACGCGTCCTGCAATATCGCGAAAATGCCGTGCCAGACGGTTCTCCGGAACAATCCCCATTCCCACTTCGTTGGTCACCAGCACAACCTTTGCCGGGCAGCGCTGACAGGCAGCAATCAGCGAACGGATCTCATCCTCGATCGACTGCTCCATCGCCGCGTAATCCCAGCTATCCGGGTCACTGTCATCGCCCAGTGCAAACAGCAGATTGGTCACCATCGTGGTAATGCACTCCAGCAAAATGGCTTCCTGCGGATCGTTTTCTGCCGTTATCAGTTCATCGAGATGTTGCCAGCGTTCAGCTGTACGCCAGTGCGCAGGGCGTCCATCGCGATGATGCTGAATTCGCGCCGCCATCTCCTCATCAAAGATCTGCGAAGTCGCGATATACAAAACGTTTGGAGAATCCGCGATCAGCGCTTCCGCATGTCGACTCTTGCCGCTTCGCGCACCGCCGGTAACCAGAATCATCATACGGGCTCCCGGTGTTGCTGCATGATGGTATAAATTTTCTCAATATCGATGTGTTGCCGCATCGCATCCGCCAGCAGATCAAACTGCTGCGATTTATATTGCGCGTAATGGAAGGTGGAATCCAGCGGTGCTAACCCTTTACGTACACGCAGGCCATTAACCAACTCCCGGGTAAATTCATCGCTGTCGAACAGACCGTGAAGATAAGTACCAAACGCCAGGCCATCCGGCGTAACCGCGCCGTCAGCCACATTGCCGCCGTCTTTGCGCAGCGTCATCACCGACCGGCATTCTTCGGTTAACCTCGTTTCGCCCATATGGATTTCGTAACCACGAACGGATAACCCTGCCGCGCCCGCCAGCCAGTCAGGCAGCGAGGAGGACATTTTTCCCTCAACCAGAGTGGTGGTTTTGTGCTGGGCAAAATGGGTGACGGTATTGAGCAAGCCCAGACCCGGCAGCGTGCCAAGCCCTGACTCCACTTCATCGATGATCGTATCGCCGAGCATTTGATAGCCGCCGCAAATCCCCACCACCGGCACGTTATTACGATGCAATTGCACGACGCCGTGCGCCATTCCGCTCTCACGCAGCCACACAAGATCGCCCAGCGTATTTTTGCTTCCGGGCAGAATCACCAGATCGGCCCCCGCCAGCTCTTCAGGCTGGCGCACATAGCGCACGCGCACATCCGGCTGTGCGGCAAGCGCATTGAAATCAGTAAAGTTAGAAATGTGCGGGATTTGCACCACGGCGATGTCGATGTCGCGTTTATCAGTGCGCAAATATTTGCCCTTTTGCAGCGCAACGCCATCTTCATCTTCCAGATCCACATCCAGCCATGGCATGACGCCCAGTACCGGCACCCCGGTCAGCGCTTCAATTTGCTCAATACCGGAATACAGCAGCGCCACATCGCCGCGAAATTTATTGATGATCACCCCTTTGACCCTGGCGCGTTCATGATCGTGCAATAGCGCCAGCGTACCGTAAATGGAGGCAAACACCCCGCCACGGTCGATATCCGCCACCAAAATCACAGGACATTGCGCCATTTCAGCCATGCCCATATTGACGATATCGCGATCGCGCAGGTTAATCTCGGCCGGGCTTCCCGCCCCCTCCAGCACCAGCACATCAAACTCTTGCGCCAGACTGTTATAAACTGACAGGATTTGATCCCGCAGACGCGGTTTGTACTCGTGGTAACTGACCGCATCCATATCGGTTGCCACTTTGCCCATCAGCACAACCTGCGCTTTACGGTCGCTGGTCGGTTTAAGCAGCACCGGATTCATACGCACATCTGGCGTAATGCCAGCGGCTTCAGCCTGAAAAATTTGCGCGCGGCCCATCTCTTTGCCCTCTGGCGTAATACCAGAGTTCAGCGCCATGTTTTGCGATTTGAACGGCGCGGTACGCAGCCCATCCTGATAAAAAATTCGACACAGCCCGGCGACCAACACGCTTTTACCCACATCAGATGCCGTTCCCTGCAACATTATCGCCTGCGTCATGACGCCTCCTTCAGTGCGTTCTCTCGCATACAACTAAAAAATTCAGCCTCTGTTTTACACAGCGGGAAGCCCAGCTCGGTGTGCAATTTCACCAGCCATGGCTGAGTTAACCCGGCTTGTTCAATAAGATCGGTACGGGCAAACACGTCACCCGGCGTACCGTGCGTCAGCACTTCTCCGCGACGTAAAACATACACCGCATCGCTGACTTCATAGATGAGATCAATATCATGGCTGGAAATAACCACATGATTTCCTTGCGCCACAATGCGTTTGATAATCTCGATCATCTGCGTACGCCCTGATGGGTCGAGACCGGCGGTGGGTTCATCCAGTAACAGATACTGCGCCTGCAGCACCAGCGCCCCGGCAATCGCCACGCGTTTTTTTTGCCCGTGACTTAAGCACTGAATCGGCTGATGGCGAAAATGCTGGGCGTCGACCAGCGTCAAGGCATCGTCCACCCGACGGGCAATTTCAGCCTCGTCCACGCCAAGATTACGCAGGCTAAACGCGATGTCACTGTCGATGTCGGTATAAAAGATTTGCTGATCGGGGTCCTGAAATACCGTTGCCACCTGCTGACGTAGCGCCAGCAGGCCGCGCTTGCTGTAATCCAGTGGTTTTCCTTGCCACATCACCGCCCCCTGTTGTGGGCGCAGTAAACCGCTCAGGTTCATAAACAGCGTGGACTTCCCACAGCCATTGGCCCCCACCAGTCCGGTGACGGCATGTTGAGAAAAGTCCAGCGTTAGCCCTTTGAGAATCGGGTCATCCTGGTAGCGAAACCAAAGCGCTGAGGTGGCAAGCATACTTTTCCTTACAGGTGAAAATCACCCTGATACAGTTTGATATCCAGTGTGGTGGTCATTTGCTGATAACGGATCAACACGCGGGTAAACAATAATCCCACCAGCATCGCCAGCGAGCGATAGCCTAATGGCAAGCTACGATAACCAAAACGCAGCGTTTGTGCGCGATGAATGGCGAGTGCCTCGTCTAACAGGATAAAAATAAAGCGCCAGGTCAGCAGAATCAGCTCGGTCATCAGTCGTGGGACATGTGCACGTTTGAGCAGGATAATTAACTGCGGAAACGGTAAATTCAGCACCAGCCAGAACGTTGCCGCCAGCGCAGCCAGGCTGCGCCAGAAGGTTTCATTGGCGGTGACAAGTCCTGGGGCGCTAACGCCCAACCAGTAGCTGCCCACGGGTACGCTGGCCAGTAAGGTATGCGGGTCGCGACTGACGCTAAACAAAATCGTCACGACGCCCACCAGCAGAAAGCCAAATGGTAGAGCCATCCAGCGACACCAGCGCCAGAAAGAAACCCGCAGCAGCCAGCAACTGAGCGCCGCTATCAGCAACATCTCGATACCCTGCCCCAGCGGGGGCAGAGTAAAGGCCAGAATCATCATCATTAGCCAGAGCAGAAATTTCCGCACCGGTGAGACATGAAACCAGCGGCTTTGATAGCTAAGCCTGTCAAGCCCGGTCATCACGACGTTGCCTGCCCTTGGTATAACCCAATATGTAGAAAATTACGGCTGCGCCCAGCGATCCCTGGAGCGTAAACAGCAGGCTTTCAATCTCACCGCTTGCCGGTTCATATAACGGCTGGAACCACGGCTCATAATGCGGGGCAATAGCCTGAATCTGACTCTCCGCCTCACCGTCCGAGCCGCCGTATTCACCACCGTGATTGATAAAGAACGGCAGGATCACCAGCGCCACTACCATGCCCAATATAATCAGCGTCTTTTTCATCGTTAATGTCCTTGTGCGGTTATTAACTGGCGTTTGGTTAGCTGATCGTAAATCAGCACGGTGAGTAACCCTTCCGCAATCGCGATGGGGATCTGCGTCAGACAGAAAATTCCCATGAACTTAATGATTGAACCGGTAGCGCCAGCAGACGGATCCGGGAACGCCACGCCCAGTTGCACTGAGGTGACGAAATAGGTAACAAGATCCGCCAGCATCGCGCACAAGAAGACGCAAACATCACGGCGGAACCCCGCGCGACAGGCCAACTTCCACACCATATACCCAACAACCGGGCCGATTACCGCCATCGACATACCGTTAGCGCCAAGCGTCGTCAAACCACCGTGCGCCAGCAGCAGAGCCTGGAACAGCAAAACGATTGCCCCGAGGATGGCCACTACGCCTGGTCCAAACAGGATAACCGCCAGGCCTACGCCGGTAGGGTGTGAACAACTTCCGGTAACGGAAGGAATTTTCAGCGCCGACAGCACAAAAATAAAGGCGCCGCACAGTGCCAGTAAAACTTTCTGGTGATTATCTTCCTGCACGATTTGGCGCAGGCGCACCAGCCCGTACCACAGGCAGGGTAAAAACAGCAGCCACCATGCCAGCGCCCACATCGGTGGCAAAAAGCCTTCCATAATGTGCATCGCGAACGCTTGCTCAGGAACAATCATCAGTAATAGCGCCGCTGCCAACCCGCTGAAAGACAGCTGTTTTAGCTGTTGTTCAAGCTTCATTGTGCATACTCCCACTGTTTGTTGACCAGAATGGTCGAGAAATAAGGCAGCGGCTGATCGTCGCTCACCTCGTCGAGATGGCGCCAGCACTGCTCGCCCGGCAGCGTGGCTTCAGACATCATCAGTGCACAGTCCAACAAGCCTTCTTGTTGCAGCAGCGTTTTGATGCGCGCAAAACGACCGTACACTTTCATCAGCACCAGGCTGTCATGCTGCTTTAACGCCTGCTGAATTTCAGCTTCCGGCGCGGTACAGGAGACCACTGCCAGCGATTGTTGCTCCATGGCGAGCGGAGTTTTCGAACGCGCGGCAATCGCAGCGAAAGAGGTCACGCCCGGGACGATTTCTAACCAGTCAGGCGAACCAATACGCTGCAGTAAAAAGACCCAGGTGCTGAACAGCATGGCGTCGCCGAGGGTAATAAAACCTACCTGTTTACCCGCTTCCACTTCCTGTACCAACGCAGCAGCGACCTCATCCCAGACGGCCTCTTTTTCAGCACTGTCGGCACTCATCGGGAAATGGCAGCAGCGAACCTCGGTCTGCTCACCGATATACTCCCGCACAATCGACAACGCCAGACTATCGCCACCTTTACGCCCGGCTGGTGCATAAAGAATATCCAGCGCCCCAAGCGTGCGTGCTGCGCGCACGGTTATCAGATCGGCAGCACCAGGCCCGGTGCTCAGTGCATACAATTTGCCACTCATGCTGCTTCCTCCAACGCTACGTTCAGCGCTTGCTGTAAATGGGCGACGAACATGGCACGAACCGCCGGATTCTCACCCAGACCGCTGAGCCATGGCGTTGCTGGAATGCCTGCTGCGTTAAACAACGTTTTCCACGAATCCTCTTCATCGGAGGCCATATCATTGATAGCGTGGTCGCCTGCAACCAGCATTAGCGGCATTAGATGAACCGCCGTCACGCCTTCCTGACCTAAGCTTTCGATCAGCACCTCAACTTCCGGGTAGCTTTCCACTGCACCTACGCGAGCCGGGAAGCGCTGCGCCGTCATCATGTGGTCAAGACAGGCATAGGCAGCAAAGGCGTGATGGCTGGCCCCGTGCCCCATAAAGACCACTTTTTCATTTTCGCCAAGCGCCGGCATCTGCTGTTGCAGCGCCAGCATCAGCTGTGCGTAATCTTCAACGCTGCTCAGTAGTGGTACACCCAGCGTCAGGCGAGAAAACAGCGGGCGCATACTTTGTACTTCGCGGACAATTTTTTCGTATTCGTCGCCGTTGATGATGTGCAGCGACTGAATCGCGACATCCTGATACCCCTGCTCCGCCAGCTTTTGCAGCGCCTGCAGCGGCGTGTCGATTTCAATGCCGTCACGCTGCTTGAGCTTGCGGATAATCATCCCTGAGGTAAACGCCCGGAACAGGTCGCGGTCAGGGCAACTGGCTGCAAGATCGCGCTCACAGGCCACAATATTCTTCTCGCAGGTGTCGTGATAGCTGGTGCCAAAGCTGACCACCAGAAGCGCCTTTTTCATCTCTAACTCCTTAAGCCGCGGCCAGCCAGCGCGTTAAACGCGCCGCAAAGGCAGCCTGACTTTCCAGTAATTCTTCTCCCGTCACCAACGGTGCCGGGCGTGTAATCACGATGCAGGGGATACCGGCATCCAGACAGGGTTGCACTTTTTCCTGATAACCCCCTTCCGCGCCTGATGCCTTAGTGATCACCACATCAGCCTGACACTGGCGATAAAACGCAGCGTTGAACTCGGCGCTAAACGGTCCGCACAGCGCAAAGATCTCACCGACGCCAAATCCCAGGTCCGCGCATTGCTGAATGACTTCGGGTACAGGCAGGACGCGCGCCAGCAACGTTTTTTCAGGCAACTCTTCGCGCCAGATGGCCAGATCTTTACTGCCGGTCGTCAGCAGCACGCGGTCACCGAAGCGCCGCGCAACCTCGCTGGCTTGCTGAATGCTCTGTACGGTATACAGGTGCGGGTGGGTTAAACCGCTTAACTGTTCAGGGCGTTGATAGCGACTCAGCAGTACGCCCGCCGCTTCGCAGGCATTCATGATGTTGCGGCTCACTACCTCGGCGTAAGGATGCGAGGCATCGATCACCCAGCGAGTCCGATTTTCCTGAAGCCAGGCAATCATTTGCTCACGTTCCAGACGCCCGCAGCGCACCTGACCTTTGATGTCTCCCGCCAGCTGCTTTCCCGTCGGGGTCGCAACTGACAGGGTGTAAGCCACGTTTGCCGCATCCAGTTGCTGGCACAGCATGCGCGCGTCGCTGGTGCCGCCCATGACCAGCACATCACCATAATTCACAGCACATAACCTCGTGGCGTGATCATCAGGCCGTCCTGAACATAGGTTGTTTTATTGCCCACAATCACCAGACTGGTCATATCCACCGGTTCAAAATCCATATCACCGAGCGTGGTCAGCCATTTTTCCTGCTTTTTACGTCCGGCTGACTTCACAATACCAACCGGCGTTTGTGCGCTCTTGCTGGCGGAAAGCAGTTCAAATGCACGCGCCAGATGTCCTTCGCGACCCCGGCTGCGTGGGTTGTAGAAACAGATAACGAAGTCAGCTTCACCGGCAGCAATAATGCGTTTTTCGATAACCGGCCATGGCGTTAACAGATCGCTTAAGCTGATGTGGCAGAAGTCGTGCATTAGCGGCGCACCCAGCAAAGAAGCGGCGGCAATACTTGCGGTCATGCCAGGTATCAACCGGACCTCAACGTCCAGCTTTTGCATGCTGACCAGTTCGAGTACCAGCCCGGCCATACCATAAATCCCAGCGTCACCGCTGCTGATCAACGCCACGTTGTGACCCGCCTGCGCCAGTTCGATCGCTGCCTGACAGCGTTCAATCTCTTTGCACATCCCGGTTTTGATCACCTGCTTGTCGCCTGTGAACGCTTTTACCAGATGGGTGTAGGTTTTATAACCCACGATGATTTCCGCTGCCTGCAATGCTTCAACGGCTTCCATGGTCATCATTGCCTGCGAGCCAGGGCCAATTCCAATTACGCTTAACATCAGTGTGAAACTCCCAAAGTGATCGTGACGCCCTGTTCTCGCAGGGTCTCGCCTAACAGTTGTCCGTGGCTCAGCAGCCAGGCTGCAGGACCGGAAACGCTTCCTGTACCCACCGTTTTGCGAACAAACGATGAGGCCGGAAAACGGTGTTCATGCTCACGCAGCGCGTCAGCGGTAAAGGTTTCGAAAGGCACGCGGCAACAGGAGGCCAACTGGATAAGCCCTTGTTCGTCTTTTTTCAGCGTGATGCTGCCAATGGCTTTTAACGCCAGCGGGTCGAAGCGCTGTGCTTCGAGTTGACGTGCCAGCAGCGCTGCTAACAGTGGAAACGGCGTATCCCGACGACAGCCAATTCCGGCAACCACTCGCTGCGGTACCAGCTTCCAGTGCACAACTGGCAGCTCAGGCAGATTGTTGCGCAAGGTAATACAAATCAGCGCATCCAGTTCAGGAAGCTGATTGAGGTCGGTCACCGTGATAAATCCACGGCGGTCGCAATGGCTGACGTCCTGTGCCAGTTCGTCGTCCCACCACAGACCAACCCGTTTGTTGCTGACCAGCATCTGGTTAACAATTTTGACCGCCGAGCGGAAATCATTCATACGGGCATTTAACTGAAACGCCAGCGTGTCCAGCGCCGCCATATCGTTAACATCCGTCGCGGTGGTAATGACCGGGTCGGCCCCCAGCATCCCCGCCAGATAACGCGCCAGAGCATTAGCTCCTCCCGCATGACCGGAGAGCAGGCTAATGACATGCTGGGCACGTTCATCAATGACCACCACTGCCGGATCGCAAAATTTGTCGTTGACCAGCGGGGCCAGCACGCGCACCGCAATGCCGGTCGCCCCGATAAAAATCAGCGCCGAGTAATTCGCAAACGCTTCGCGGGCGGTATTAGCAAAGCCGTTTTCGAAGGGAATAAACCCCTCCTCCAGCAGCTTTTCACTGGTAAAACAGGTTACCGGCAGCATCGCCGCCAGACGTTTAGCAAGCACAACGCCGCCGGGGGTCAGGCAAAATAGCGCAAGTGATTCAGGCTTTACGGTATTCATGGCTAAAATCCGCCGCATAGAGTTTGGAGTAGTGATACTCCGAGCCCAGGAAATTACCGACCAGAATGAGCGCCGTTTTACGGATCCCTGCGTCGCGAACTTTGTCGCCAATATCTGCCAGGGTACCACGCACGGTCTGACTTTCCGGCCAGGTTGCCTTGTAGATCACCGCCACTGGCGTGGCCGCCGGGTAACCGCCTTCAATCAGACGCTCAGCAACCCGGTGGATACGTTGGACGGAAAGATAAATCGCCATCGATGTCTGGTGACTGGCAAACGACTCCAGTTGTTCACGTTCCGGTACCGGCGTGCGACCTTCCAGACGGGTAATGATCAAACTCTGCGACACTTCCGGTACGGTATACTCGACGCCCAACTCCGCAGCCGCGCCCAGGAATGCGCTAACGCCAGGCACCACCTGCCAGTCGATCCCGCGTTTAGTCAACTCTTCGCCTTGCTCACGCACGGAGCCATATAAGGAAACATCACCGGTTTGCAAACGCACGACGGTTTTACCGGCTTTCACACCCGCTTCCATCAGATCAAGGATCTGCTCCAGATGCAGTTCGGCGCTGTCATGACATTCCGCTCCGGCCGGGCAATATTCCAGTAATTCAGTGTTAATCAGCGATCCGGCATAGATAACTACCTGTGCCTGCTGGAGCAACCGGTACCCTTTGAGGGTAATCAGCTCGCGATCGCCAGGACCTGCGCCAACAAACCACACACTACGGGGATCAAAAATCTCAGACATGGGTTCCTTCCTTCTGACAGGCGATAACAAATACGGGGTTATTCGGTTTGAAATAGTGACCACTACCCAGCGTGGTAAGTGAGGAAACCTGCAGTTGCAGGCAATCCACACCCTGTACGCCAGGACGGTCCAGATGAGCCAGCGCGGTGTTGAGGTTTTCCTGAAGGATAAATGTCATCACCAACCGCCCTGCGGGATGCAATTGACGCATTGACCAGTCAATCAGTTCGGTCAGATGGCCGCCGCTGCCGCCCATAAAAATGGCATCGGCTTTTTCCGCGATAGTCATCGGCGCGATACCTGGAAAAATGTCGATATTTGCGCAGGCAAAATGCTGACGGTTTTCGTCCAGCAGCCTGAGCGCATCCGGATTACGCTCAATTGCCGTCACGCGTAATCCTGGGTATTGCAGCGCGGCTTCTATCGACACGCTGCCGGTTCCGGCACCAATATCAATCAGGTGACTGGCGCGGTGTAATTCAAGTTTTGAGAGGGCAAGTGCGCGTACCGCTTCTTTGGTCATCGGCACTTTCTCTCCACGTAGAAAAAGCTCATCTTTCATCGAGTATCACCACTGCATTCATGTCATAGTCGGCTGTAATTTTGCTCACAGGCAGGCAGTGGATACGCTCATTGTCCATCGCCAGGTTTTCGCCAATCACCATCCAGCGATGTCCTTTGCCTCTGGCAACCAACTGCTGTGCAATTTCACGCGGACCACACAGCGCGTCGGTCACCATCGCAACCTTGTTATGTCGCGCCAGTTCATCAAAACAGACACTGCGACCATGGCTACTGGTGAGCCACATGTCGTTCATATCAATACCCGCTTGCGCACACAGATACTGCACCGCGCTAATGCCGGGAATAATGCGCACATTTTCAATACCAAAATGCGCCACCATCCGCGTGCCAATGCCGTAGAACAGCGGGTCGCCGGATGCCAGCACCACCACGTTTTGCGCCTGATGTTCGCCTATCCAGTTCAATAGCTCCGGAATATTGGCGCCAAGAGCAAACCGCTCACCGGCAAAATCCGGGAACTGCTGCAGATGTCGCTTGCCACCGATCAGCACATCGGCCATTGCAACCGCATCGCGCGCCACCGGCGTCATCAAATGCAACCCTGCGGGCCCCATCCCTACAACGGTTAACATTGCATCTCCTCAGCGATCTCGGCGATCGGGCGATTGCTCCCCAGCACCTGGTTATCAAAAGAGAACATGATGGCGTCGCAGGTCGGGGGATTTTTGGTAAAACGCAACGTTTGCAGGACGCGCATACAAATGCGCCTGGCCAGATGGTCATAAATGTGCTGGAAACCATACGCTTCGATGTGTTCCATCGCCGCCTCGGTGGTATCGCAGTCGCTGACCAGCGTCAGCAGTTCCAACGGCGCGCCAAGTAATGCGAGGTGAGCCACCAGCGTTTCCATGCGGGCATCAGCGATATGACTGTGGGTATGGAAGATCCCTGCCGCGATTTTGATAAGTTTGCCGGGGTGGCCGACCAGCACGATCTGGCGGAATCCCAGGCGTACCGCTTCTTCAATCATGTAACCGACAAAGTTGCTCATAGTGACCACAACCTGTGTGTCGATCCCCATTTGCTCACGCACAAAACGTTCGCCGTGATTACCCGGTACCAGTACTACGCGATCCAGCCCTGCCGCGCGTTTGATCTCCAGCTCCAGCGATAGCGAACGTTTCCAGCTCTCTTCTGACATCGGCGTAACAATGCCCGTGGTACCAATGATCGAAATACCGCCCAGAATCCCCAGCCGCGAGTTGTAGGTTTTTTGCGCCCGTTCTTCACCTTCAGGCGCAAAAATCTCAATTTTTGCCCCGCGATTTGGTCCAATCGCTTCACGTACTGCGGACTCAATGGTCTGACGAGGTGTCCGGTTAATCGCCGAACTGCCCACCGGCAAACCAATCCCTTTACGGGTCACCGTACCGACACCTTCACCGCCCTGTAAGACGATCTCTTTGCTATCGTCTAACGTCACGCGGGCAAAGATCAGCATCCCATGCGTGGCGTCCACATCATCGCCACCATCTTTGCGGATGGCGGCAATCGCCTGCTGCCCTTCGATATGCGGTGACTCCACGTTCAGGCATAACGTCACCCCGGAAGGCGTCACAATGGAAACCTGATGGATCAGATGCTGGCGCAGCACCATCAACGCAGCGACTTTTGCCGCCGCCGTCGCACACGATCCCGTGGTGTATCCTTTACGCAGCGCTTTACCGTTGTGCCACACTGGCGTGTCGAAGGACTGGTCGCTCATCGCGCCCCCTGCATGTGATAAAGCATGGCGTTGACGATAGCGGCGGCGACGTTACTGCCACCTTTGCGACCTAATGCGGCAATGGCGGGCAGATGACTTTGTGTCAGGGCATCCTTCGACTCCGCCGCGCCAACAAATCCTACCGGTACGCCAACCACACCGCTGACAGGTGCATCATGTTCCAGCAGTCGGAACAACGCGGTTGGCGCGTTGCCAAAGACAAACAGTTTTTCGCCCTCTTCCTTCACGGCAATGTCGACTGCAGCCATTGAACGAGTGATCCCCTGTTCTTTTGCTGCCCGCACCACACGTGGGTCGCTGATGTAACAGCGGCATTCGCCACCGAATTTTGCCAGCAGGTTTTTGTTGATCCCGGAAAGCGCCATCGTGGTATCGGTATAAATCACGCTCGGGCGACTCAATGCAGCGCAAAACTGTTCCAGCACATCGCTGGAAAACCACAGAATGTCCAGCCAGTCGAAATCCGCGGTGGTGTGGATCACCCGCTTGATGATGGCTTCATGCAACGGACTGGCAAACTGATAGTCCGGGCGGGTTTCACTGATAATCTCGCCAATGATGTCGAAACTTTTGGCCTCAATTGCTTGAGGCTGCTGGATATAGTGCATTTTGTTGTCCTCAGGCGACACCGAGCCACAGCCAGCGCAGCGCAATAAAAAGCGCCAGTGCCAGGGTCGATGCTACCCACATCAATCGAATCGTTTGGGAAATGTCGTCTACAGAAATGTCTCGTTGTTGATCGCCAATCCACGGTTTTTCAACGCGCTCGCCGAAGTAGTCATTGGGTCCCCCCAGGCGAATACCTAATGCGCCGGCCACAGCAGCTTCCGACCATGCGCAGTTTGGACTGCTATGGTTGTAGCGATCACGCCAGCCAAGCTGCAAAGCGCGTACGCCGTCCTGGCGGCATAAAAACGCCGCCACACCCAGCAACAGCCAGCTCAGTCTTGCCGGAATAAAGTTAGCGACATCGTCCAGACGGGCGCTGACCATGCCGATAGCACGGTACTTTTCATGTTTGTACCCCACCATTGAATCGAGGGTATTCACCGCTTTGTAGGCCATCGCCAGTGGCGCACCGCCCAGTAAGAGGAAGAACAACGGCGCGATGATGCCGTCAACGGTGTTTTCCGCCACGGTTTCCACCACGGCGCGGTTGATCTGTTTTGGTTGCAGCTGTGAGGTATCACGTCCCACAATCCAGGAGAGTTTTTCCCGACTTTCGGCAAGATTATTGGCACGCAATGGACGCTCTACATCCAGCGCAGCATTTGCCAGACAACGCCCCGCCAGCACAGTGAAAATCATCCACACCTCAACGACCCAACCAAACCAGGGATGAATTGATTGCGCCAGCGCCAGTACCCCCCAGGACACAGCCCAGGTCAGTCCAACCACCACAATCCACATCACTGCACCACCAATGCGAAGCGCGCGGTCGCTATGGCAGTAACGACGAACAACGCGTTGCACGGCAGAAATCAGATTGCCAATCCAGCGCACCGGGTGAGGCCAGTTCTGCGGATCACCAATGATAAAATCCAGCAGCCAGGCAACGCACCATGCGAGTATCGTCATAGCGCATTCCTCGCAGCGGCCAGCCAGTGATTGAGCATTTCGGGGCGCTGGGCAAAATGAACGTGCAGATAACTGGCGAAGGTATTTCCGACCTGCCATCCACCTGACCAGGCCTGCAGCGTTTTGCCATCACGCACCTTGCGGCAATTCATCACCGCCGGGGTTTCAGGGGTAAAGTCGGAATAGTGGAATTCATGCCCGCGCAGGACTTCACCGGCCGTTGCCAGCAATGATTGCTGTGTGGCTTGTGCCTCGCAGTAGCCAAACCGGGTCAGCCGTTTGCCCATTTTGCTGTGTCCTGGAATGATATCCGCCATTAGCCAGCAATCGCCGTTGCTGTCCTCCAGCGAGCTACCGAGATACATCAACCCTCCGCACTCTGCATAAATAGCGACGCCACGCTGATGCGCCGCTCGCAGTTGCTCCAGCATGGTGACATTACGGGCCAGGGCCGCAGCATGCAGTTCCGGATATCCGCCGCCTAACCAAATCATCTGACAGTCTGGTAAACAGGTATCATGCAGCGGGCTAAAACGAACAATATTGAGGCCCGTACGCGCCAGTAATGTAATGTTATCCGGATAATAAAAGTTGAACGCCTCGTCATCAGCGATGGCCAGCGTTAGCCCTACCCCTGCGTCTGCTGCCGGTAGCGCGGGCCATTCGCCAACAGGAAGGGTGTTTAACTGGCTTAATGCCAACAACGCGTCGATATCCAGCGTCTGTTCCAGCGTCGCGGCAAAATCCTGCCACGGCAGCTGGTTGATAACTGACTCACGAGCGGTAACTAAGCCCAGATGACGTTCAGGAAGCGCGACGCCCTCCATGCGGGGAACGTAGCCTAATACAGGCACGGAGCAGTAACGCTCAATGGCAACTTTGAGTAGCTGGTAATGTGTTTCGCTGTTGACCCGATTAACAATCACGCCTGCAATGTTCAGACTGGGATCAAAATGCTGGAATCCCATCACCGTGGCGGCTATCGAAGTGGAAACCGCCTTACCATCAACCAGCAAGATGACCGGGCAACCTAACTGTTTCGCCATCGCCGCAGTACTGCAGTAATCAGGGTCTGTACCATAGCCGTCATATAACCCCATAACGCCTTCGATAACGGCAATATCCGCGTGCTGCATCTGCTCGCAAAATAAGGCATTCAGTGTAGAGGTGGGTAGCATGAAGCTATCAAGATTACGGGAAGCCGTGCCGCACACCGCGGTGTGCCAGCCAGTATCAAGGTAATCAGGACCGACTTTGCATGGCTGGACGCGTAAACCGCGCTTTTTCATCAGGCTCAACAAGCCCAGCGTCACCGTGGTTTTGCCACAGCCGCTACCGGTACCTGCAAGAACAAATGCGTGAAAACTGGCCGCCATACCCTGATCCTGTTCAGGGTGGTAGGGGTGTATAGATACCCAGTCTCTCGACTGTATGCATCTGCGCAACCCACTTCCCACCGAAGTTGTTGGTAGTCACCGACAGGCAGGTCTTCTGGCTTAGCGTCGTCCTCGCCCGTCCTTCCCAATCTTACGATCAGTGGTCTATACGGGGTCGTCAGCATCACAGCAGCGGGGGCTGCGGGGGATTCTCACCCCCTTCCCTACCACAAATGTGGCAAACCTGTCAGTTCAAGAGCCGATTTAATTTGGCTCTGTGTCTTGAGGCAAATTCACGACCTCATGACAATAATTCAATTTAATATCTTGCCGGGTACATTCAACCAATGTTATGGCCTCAACCCGTTTATTCATATGTTCATTTTTTGAATGAAAGCGTCATTAAAGAATAAAGAAAGTCTTTCACTCAGACACTGTATCTCATCACAAAAATAAAAACTGGTGCAGTTTATCCCTCAAATACTATTATTTTGTTGCGCTATGACAATTTATTGACTGCTGTAGTTATTTTTCATTTTATAATGACTGACGGTGATGCTGCCAACTTACTGATTTAGTGTATGATGGTGTTTTTGAGGTGCTCCAGTGGCTTCTGTTTCTATCAGCTGT